>JAIOPU010000021.1 GCA_021413725.1 Armatimonadota bacterium
AGTTCCAGACCGGATTATCAAGGCAACTCTTGCCGCGGAAGACAAGCGATTCTACGAGCACGATGGCATTGATACCATTTCCGTTTTGAGGCAGGTCCTCACCAATATTCGGGACAAAAAGATCAAGGGCGGCGCATCGACTCTAACAATGCAACTAGCCAAGCGGTTGTTCACAGAGTCAGAAAAAACCGTAGGGCGAAAGCTGGCTGACGCGGCAATGGCCGTGCAAATTGAGAGGCATTATTCCAAGAACGCTATCCTTGAAATGTATCTTAACCAAGTCTATTACGGGGCTCAGGCTTACGGAATCCAGCGGGCGGCTGAAGTTTATTTCGGCAAAGCTCTGCACGAGCTGACTTGGGGCGAAGCTGCGGCGCTGGCCCGATGCGTGAGAATGCCGGGACGTGAGACGCCATTTTTGGATATTGAGGCAGCAACCAGGAATCGTGACCAAGTCTTGAAAAACCTTCTCGAAGAAAAGTGGGTAACGAACGACCAGTACAATCGGGCGATCGCCGAGGACCTTGGTTCGCAACTTGCTTCACCTGCGGAGCAGAAGTCCGAATCGGAGAAGAAAGCGCCGTACTTTGTCGATTACGTTCTTGAGCAGGTGCACGAGAAGTGCCCCGAATTAGACCTTACGGACGGTGGGTATAAAATATACACTTCGCTTAATTACGACATGCAAAAGGTCGCGGAGGAGGAAGTTAGAAACCTTGTGCGAGAGCACCGAGGCGACCGAGTGAGAACGGGTGCGTTTTTGCTCACGGATCGTGCCGGTAGAATCCAAGCCATGGTTGGCGGGGTGGATTACGAGCGTAACCAATTCAACATGGTGACCCATGGTCGTCGTCAGCCGGGATCCGCATTCAAACCGTTCATATATTCTGTCGCGCTTGACACAGGAGCGATCCAGTACGGACAGGACCTTCGGAACGAGCCTCCGGAAGGGATTTATGATCCGTCCACTCGAAAAAAGTGGGAACCGAAGAACTCGGATGGCACGCGTGGCGGCATGATTGACATGCACACGGCGTTCATCTTCTCTAAAAACTTGCCCGCGATCGATGTACTTGTCAACCACCTTCCGCCCGCGAAATTTGTTCGACTTGCCAAGCCAGAATTTGGGTTCACTTCTGAACTAGGCGCAAATTACTCGATCGCACTCGGAACCTCCGAAGTCACGCCGCTTGAACTTGCCGGGGGATACAGCGTCTTTATGAATCAAGGGGAGCGCCACCCGTCCTACGGAATAGTAAACATTGAAGCTCCGGATGGACATACCGTTCGAAGTTTTGTACCGGACTCGGTCCCCTCTGGAATGCAGAAAATTACCATGGAGATGATGGATCGTCTCCTCCGAGATGTTGTCCAACAAGGTACCGCTACACGAGCTTCCAATGTCCCCAACGCGAGAGGGAAGACGGGAACAACGAACGATAATCGGGATGCCTGGTTTTGCGGGTACACCGATGAACTGCTTGGAATTGGATGGATTTCCGGCGAGACGCCATCGGGCCCCAGGAAGGGCACTTGGCTTTATCCCGAAATGTCCCGAAATGTCTTCGGCGGAACTGTCACTATCCAAATGTGGCGCGGAATAGTTCGAAGGTGCCAGCGAATGATTAAGGAGGAAGAAGGCCCTAATCCTGAGTACAGTTTCCGCTCCAATCGTAGTCAGGACGACTCTGTGTCAAGCGATACGGGCGCAGCCGATCCGGATGTTGCGCCAGACGCCGTAACACCTGATGTTACAGAGCCTGTGGTGGAGCCGGACCCGTCCGAGCCGCCCCCGACCGACGTTTCGCCGACTCCAAGGGGTCGGGGCCGGGAACCTGGCATTCAAGCGGGAAATGAATTCGTGGAAGTCAGCATTTGCCCTGACAGCGGATTATTGGCCGCTTCAACTTGCCCTGAAAGTGTGCCGACGCGATTTAGAAAGGGCCGTGCCCCCTCCAGGTACTGTCGACTGAACCACAACTAGGATAACGATGATTCCGCTCAAATCAAAATCGGCGATCCGCACTGTCCCTGTGATCTTGCTCGTAGTGCTTGGTATCATTTGGATGCGGCTAGCCTTGATTCAAGCACCATCGATGGGAAGCCAATTCGTTCGGCTGAAATCGAAAGTTTTTCACCTTCTACACCTAGAAAACAGGCATAGGCGAGTCTGATGTCGGTTATTTACGAAGAGAAAGTCAATTCTATTGATGTACGTTCCTTGGTGTTGCCGTGCGGTGCGATCTGCGGGCTGGCATTACTCTTTTTTCGGCTTTGGTATTTCCAGGTTGTCCAGTCAGAATCTCTTGCCGCGGAGGCGCTCCGAGGGCGAACAACGGCAGTTAAGACGATAGCTCCGCGAGGAATGATAGTGGACCGAAACGGAGCCGTCCTAGCGGGGGTTCGGGAAGAGTATGTTGTAACCGGAGTTCCAAAGTTGGCACTGACCGACCCAAAACTCATAAGCAGGGTTGCGAGTATTTTGAATATTGAGCCAAACGGGTGGAGAAATATCCGATGCGCTATTACAACGAGCCTGTGAGCTTTAGTCACATTATCGGGTACGTCAAGCCACCTAGTCAAACCGACCTTGATCGCTTGAAGGCCCTGAAGATTGATGCCGCCACCTACGTTGGCAAGCAGGGACTCGAAAAGGCGTTTGAAGCTGACCTTATGGGGACTCCGGGGCAAGAACGTCTCGAAGTCGATTCGAAACGAAGGATCCAGCGTAGTCAAGGGACCGATGCGGAAATTCCCGGCACGAAACTCACCCTATCCATAGATGCTCGGCTCCAAAAACTCGCCTTCGAAGCACTGGGAGGCTACAACGGCTCTGTGGTCGCGATTGAGCCTTCGACGGGAGAGGTTCTGTGCCTAGCGAGCAAGCCTTCTTTCGACTCGTCGCTCTTCCTCGGGCAATTGTCCCCGGAAGAGTACAAGAATCTTGCCGATGACCCCGAGAAGCCTCTGTACAATCGAGCACTGCGCGAAGCTTACGCACCGGGTTCGACATTTAAGACGGTGACGGCATTAGCCGCGTATATTGCGGGCAAATTTGACCCGAACTGGACCGCATACTGCAATGGCTCGCTAAAACTCGGTAAAGGTAAGCCGATTAAGTGCCTTGGACATCACGGGGCGATTAGCTTCAATCGCGCCTATGCAAAATCCTGCAACGTGTACTTCATGCAGCTGGGTTATCAGCAAGCGGGCTTGGCTGCCCTCCGCAAGGCGAGTGAAATCATGGGTATTGGAGAGAAGTCGGGGATTGACCTCGGTGGTGAATATGCCGGAACCGTTCCGAGTGAGAAGTTTATTCGTAAGCTGGACCGTTGGAATTACATCGCACGCGAGCGGCAAAAGAATCCGAAGCTAAAGTCTGAAGACGTGAAGTATCAAGGCAAAGACCAGATGTATGGCGGCGAGATTGCCCAGTTCGCAATTGGTCAAGGTATGGTCTCATCAACCGCCGTTCAGATGGCGAACGTAGCCGCTTTCGTTGCTAATCGCGGGTTTGCCTACACCCCGCATGTTGTTCGCGCGAAGAACGGAGTCAAAGTGCAATCGGTGATCGGGCACTCAGTCAAAGCCAATGACGCGTTCTGGACCTCACTCATCCGAGCTATGCAAGATGTTGTCGATTCTGGAACTGCAATCCGTTCGCGGATTGCAGGAATCACCATGGCGGGGAAGACGGGCAGTGCCGAGGTTCAGGGGCAACACATCACCAACTCGTGGTTCATCGCCTTTGCTCCAGTCGATCGTCCACGCATAGCCATCGCCGTAATGGCAGAAAAGGCGGGTCATGGCAGCGATGTTGCTGCACCGATTGGCAGTAGCATTGTTGCGGCGTATTTACGAAATACATATCCGGCCTCAACAACCCCAAATGGCGCACCCGCTTTCCTCCAGCCAAAAGGTCCCGCGGTAGTCGTAACCTCCCTCGATCCTGGAACCGGCGACGGCGAGAATTAGAGCTAGCCTGAACTAAGAAAGACCGACTGTCACGACTTGAGAATGTTGATGACTTCGTCCAATGTTGCAGAAGTACCCCGAGCCCAAGCCGAATCAAAAGAATCGGGTCCTAAGAATTTCAGCGCTGCGGATTTCGCGGTGTCGATGCTTGCGGATTCGTCAGGCGTCAGTTGTCGCTTTTCCCGCTCACGCCACCCAAGTACAAAAGCCAACGCAACGACTCCGCGCTCCGCTTGGTTGTCCGCTTGCAAAGCGCAAGCGTAAACGACAAGCATACGCTTCAGCAACTCCCGAAAATCTGCCCTCAGAGCGTGCTCTACGGATTGCGAGAGTAATGCGACCGCATGGCTTGCCAGACCCCTTCTGAGTTCCGAGTCGCCCTGCTCCCAGAAAACGATTGCGCGCATGTAAGAGCTGTCGGTCTGGATACAAACTTCGTGCGCTTCCTTAAAACACGCCTCGGCCTCACCCTGCAGACCATTGCGAGAGTGTTCTACCGCCAAATCTGTCAGGGTCCAAGCTAAGGCATCAGGATCGCCGCTTCTGCGCGCAACAGGCAATGCTTGCTTCAGAGTCGAATAGCATTGGGCGGTGTCCTTCATACTTAGGTATGTCATAGCCAACTGACGCGTTGCGGCTACCAGTTTTGCGTCGTCGTCGACAGATTCGAAGGCCGACATAGCGAGCTGAAAGTGATAAATCGCTTCGGCGTGTTCACCGGCTATCTTTGAGTAGCCGCCAAGTCCATACTCAACCATACCCAGTTGTTCGATGTCTCCGGTTTGATCGCAAAGAGCTTTGGCTTGCAGAAAAAGCTCCTTCACCTCTTCGGCACTCGACATATTAGAACTCATGGAGGCATAGACCACCGACAACTTAGCCCTCGCCGCGAGGTAAGGGCGATCTTTGATGTGTTCCATCAGTCGAAGAATGAGTGACCGCCAAACCGCTGAATGCCCCCGAGGGAGGAACATGGGGCGGATTGTGACAACAAGTTCGGCCGCCTCATCCGGACTGGCGACCCCATCAAAAACGGATTCAAATGCGCAACAGAGGTTCTCATTGTCTGTATGCAAAGCATCGAGCCAGACTCGATTGGCCGCACGAGGCGCACCCAAGCCAGCCCCCTTTGATAGTTTCAGAAAGTACTCAAAATGGCGTCGCCTAAGTTCATGCGCTTTAGAGGGGCTCAAACTCGACAAAGCAAACTCTCGAATGGGCTCAAGTAATCGGAATCTGGGTGGGTCGCAGAGAGTATCGCAAACGACGAGTGACGACTCGACAAGCAATTCGAGGAAGTCGTCGAATTTTCGAGCACCTGCTACCTCCAATGCCGCTTCGGCGGTAAAGCCTCCCCGGAATACACTCGTTGTGAGAAATCCTTCTTTCTCTTGATTGGCGAGAAGGCTCAAACTCCAGTCAAGTGATGCCCTGAGGCTTCGCTGGCGCTCGGCGATGTCCGTCCGCCTACTTTGCAAGAACTCGTCCCCAGAAAACAGTTTGGAGAGGATTTGTGAAGGACTGTGCGTGATCACTTTTGAAGCCGCTAGTTCAATCGCAAGCGGCAAACCATCCAGTCTGCGACAAATCTCTGCGATCGCAGTGGCGTTCGACGGCCCGAGAACGAAATTGGGGCGCGACGCTCGTGCGCGGTCGGTGAATAATGCAACACTGGACACCCGGGACAACTCTCCCAACGACATGGAGCCCGATGGAATCGCCAGAGGCGGAACGACGAACACCTGTTCGCCATCAATGGAGAGTCTTACTCTGGAGGTAGCAAGGATCCGCACGGAGGGGAGTGCTGCCAAGAGGTCACGGACAACAACAGAACCTTCCGGCAGCAGATGCTCCAAGTTGTCAAGGACGAAAATTGACGGGCGCTGCCCAATCTCCTCCGCAATAGCACTGATCGTAGCCAATTGGTCAAAGTCCCCGAGAACACTCTTTAGGATTTTTTCTACTATCCGTTCTGGACTCAGGACATCCGCGAATTCCATCATCCAAACGCTGTGAGCGCCGTCTTCGACGAATCGTTGAGCAATGACCGATGCCAAAGATGTCTTGCCCATTCCACCCATTCCCATGAGGGTTACGAGCCGGTTGGGGCCGTTCTTAACCAGCGCTATGACCTCCGCCACCTCATCCTCCCGGCCAACAAATGAGCTTGTCCGAGCTGAAATCGCAGGTCGAGGAATCGGGGTTGGGCGATGAATAACAGTGGAACTCTCAAGGGAGTTCAGAACCCTTATGGCTTCGTCAGAAGGGCGCTCCCCCCACTGATCGTCTAACATCTTTTCAAGTTCCTCGAACTGAGCGATGGCGGCTGCGTTCCGACCACTTGCGGCCAAAAGTTTCATCAGGCCGAGGTGGACGTCTTCTCTTACCCCGGTCAGAGTCGCTGTGTGCCTTCCGATTACGATTGCCCTTTCAATTTCCGCCTGGTCTTTGGCAAGCCCCATGAGCCGCACGGTCGCCTGAGCGTACATTTCTTCAATTCGCAACCACTGGGCCATGATCCAACTGTCGTCGAACCCGGCGAGCAAGGTGCCCCTCACGAGTTTGATTCGCTGGGCTAAGGTTTCGAAGTCGTCCGAATCCGATTCCAACTCGAATTTGGCGACATCGGTGGAGATATTGCTCAGCCTCGCGATACCTCGGTCAGTCTCCAGCGTTAACTTGGCTTCTGAACCCAGTGCCCCCCGTATCGCGGAAAGGGCCATTCGGAGGCTCTGTCTCGCGGCGTCCTGATTTGATTCGGGCCAAAAAAGGTCCATCAAGACATCGCGGGGGTGGCATCGACCCTCGAAAAAGGCCAGATACGCGAAGAGGGATGCCGTCTTTCGCGTACGGAACCTCGTGATTTCCTGTCCGTTGCAGACGACCGTGAGTCCCCCGAAGAGGCCTATTCGTATCGGATGGCTGTCCTCGACAGAAGTGTGCTGCACAGTGACGAGAGTTTATCCGCATTTCTGTTCACGACACTGCCTCAGATTCAAACGCAGCAGGGAATTTAACCCTCGGCACTCTTGGCTCTGATACAATAGAGGTATGGCAAATATCCATGAGTATCCGGTTTCAGTGAGTTGGGCAGGCGGGCGCGAGGGCGCAGGCACGGTTTTGAGCGAGAGGTCGGGGACGACGTGCACTCTGGGTGTCCCGCCAGAATTTCAAGGGACCGGGATTGGGACAAATCCTGAAGAATTACTGGCAGGCTCGATTGCGGCCTGTTACAGCATCACTTTTGGCATCGTAGCGAGCATGAAGAAACTGCCGTTCACGGGCGTTGAGACCAAGGCGGTTGGCATGGTTGAACAGGTCGGGGCGAGTTTTGTTTACAAGTCCATTGTTCTTCGTCCGGTAATAACGCTCTCCTCAGACGCGACTGATGAGCAGGTTGCGGCGGCAGAAGACGTCGCTCACAAGGCTGATGGCTATTGCCTGATCACCAACGCGGTTCGCGGCAAGTTGGAAATCACGGTCGAGCCAACGGTTGTGAGAGCCTAAGTGCGAAAGCCTCTGGTTGCCGGCAACTGGAAAATGAACCTAACTCCGTCCGAGGGAGCGCGTTTGATTCGAGAAATTCAGTCTGCTTTTCACGACGCGGCAGAAGTCGTGGTCTGTCCTTCGTTCGTCGCCCTGATTGATGCTTTGGAGACAGGCGCGCCGGTTGGCGCGCAAGATGTGTTCTGGAAAGAGTCGGGTGCATTTACGGGCAGTATCAGCGCTGGAATGCTCGCGAATCTCGGTGTGACTTACTGCATCGTCGGTCACTCCGAGACACGGGGGCGATTTGGGAAACTGGAAGTGGATGAGTCTTGTCTGGGCTACTTCAGCGAGACCGATGAGACGGTGCGGCTCAAGATAGTTGCCCTTCTTGCGGCGGGGATTGCGCCGGTTCTTTGCGTGGGCGAGACTCTCGCCGAGAGGGAAGCGGGAAACACGGACGCCGTGATTCAGGGGCAGCTATCGGCGGCATTGATGGGAATTTCTTCTACAGATGCTTCTCGAATCGTGGTGGCTTATGAGCCGGTTTGGGCGATTGGGACAGGGAAGACCTGCGATACGCCGGAAGCCGAGCGGGTTTGCGGGATGATTCGATCTTCTCTTACTGGACTTGTTGATGGCGCGGCGGAGGAAATGCGAATTTTGTACGGCGGCAGTGTCAAGGCCGCGAATGCGGCGGATCTTTTCGCCCAGCCCAACATTGACGGCGGGCTGGTGGGCGGCGCGAGTTTGATTGCGGATGAGTTCAAGGCGATCATCCAGGCGGCGAAGTAAGCCGTGGAAGTCACCGCCAAGCCAGTTTCAGCGACTCGATCTACCCTGACGCAGGTGATGGAGCCGGGTCACAATTTTTTGGGCAAAGTCTTCGGAGGCGCGCTGCTCTCTATGGTTGACCTTGCCGCATACACAACCGCGTCAAGGTTTGCGGGGAATATCTGCGTGACGGCGAGCTTTGATCGGGTGGACTTTGTCGCGCCGATTGATGTCGGCGATGTCGTGACGATGGAGAGCTTTATCGGCTTTGCGGGCCGAACCTCCATGGAGGTCGTCATTGACGTCTGGGCGGAGAACATTCTCACTGGCGAAAAGCGACACACGAACAAAGCAAGAGTCACTATGGTTGCCCTGAAAGACGGGAAGCCTTATCCGGTGCCCAAACTGATTTGTGAAAATCGGGAAGATCGGTTGACGTTTCTTGAGGGGAAAGCCCGCAAGGAGCGTCGATTCGCGCATCGGGCGGAATTCGACCAGATTATGGAGCGTTTAGCGAGTCAGACAGATGAGAAACTCGACGAGCTGATCTTGGTGTCGAGTTTGGCAGAACTTGGGTTTGCGTGACGCCAATCACCTCGTAAAAGCAAAAAGGAACGGCCCCAGGAAAAAATCCTGGAGCCGCACTTACAAATGAAGAACTAACTTATTCGGTCTTTATTTCTTCGATCGCTTTCGCATCATAGCGACTGCACCAAGTCCGAGAACCATTAGGCTCCCTGGCTCTGGAACTGCAGTCTCGCTGAAGGAGACCAAGTTGAATTCAACTTCGCTGTGCTGAGGAGCCGTGGCTCCTGAGATAACAGGCTGGAAGTAGAATCCCATTTGCATCACCGAATCGTAGATTGGGCCGCCCCAGTTTCCGTTGACCCAGCCGGAGTTGAATGAGCCGTAGGAGATTCTCTGAAGAGAGTTAACTCCCAGGAACTTGTATTCCAAGCTCATTCGAATCGTTTGACCCAAAGGATTGGTCGCACCAGCGGCCGAAGCGTTGTAGCCCGGAAGAACCCAGTCTCCACTGGTTTGCATCGCTGTGTTACCTGGTGTCTGGTTGATATAAATTTGTGACTCTGGAGTAAATCCTCGGCTGTTATCGTACTGCAAAAGCAGTCCGGCTTCGACTTTGAAAGTCGTGTGCATGGTCATATCCCATACGAGGGTGAAGTCCTTGTGTCCGTTGATCCCGGCTTTGGTTGCCCCGTTGTCTGCGGATAGCCAGGCAACATATCTTTCGCCAAATTGCTCGCCACCGCTTACCGGAGCTTGGTTAGCCATGGTCATGTTGACAGCCGGAAATGTTCCAGAATTCCCGAATGTTCCTGTTGTGCCTGACCAGATTTGCTCGACTTTGTACCCGTTCGGGACAACTGCGAATGCTCCGGCTGCTAGTGCCACACTGCCGATAGCAGAAATTACTAATTTATTCATTGATATCTTCCTCTCATTAGGAGGGACGCTGATCACTCAGGAGCCCACACCTAAGCTCTAGAACCTATATTGAGTCCGAAACTACGGAACTGAAACGGTTCAGGAACCTCGATACTATGATATCCCATATTTCGTGGAATCGTGCGGATTTTCGAAAAAACAAGTAAAAATACTTATCACAATTTTGCAACAAAAAAGCCGCGCCCAATGTGGGCGCGGCGAATGGTTCTTCGGACAGAACAGATTTAAGGAGTTTCGTCGAGGCCGTTGAAGTTCACAACCACGGCGGTGTAATCGGTCAGATCAACAACATCGTCCCCGTTTACGTCCGCTTCCGCGTCCCAGTTTCCGCTACTCGGAACTGCGTTGAAGGCGACCGCTAGTCGAGTGTAGTCGGTCAAGTCGATGACTCCATCATTGCTGATATCACCATTAGGCAGCGTGAAGTTTGCTCCTGTCGCCGTCCCTGCCGCAATGGTGATCGATCGCTTGCGGCTAAGCCATCCTCGACCCGCATCAGCGAGCAAAGTGTACGTACCGTTGGCGACCGTTGTGTTGAACGTGTAGTTCCCACTCGAATTCAGGGTTCCCGTTGCTGATCCTGCGAGAGTCGTGCCCGTGTAAAGCTTGAAACTCACCGTGCGACCATTGACTGCCGCAGCCCAGTCGGAGAGTCCGACATTGCCGCTGACCGTACTCGATGGCGCTCCAACGAGAGTGCCAGTGAAAGACACGAGATTGATCGGTGAGGCGTTGGAGAGAAGCACTTGGCGTCGCATCATTGTAGTCGTACTCAATCCCCATGGTGACGACGTCGTTTCGGGCTATAGTTGCCCCGTCATTGACAAAGTTATAGCCTGGGAGGACCCAATCACCGGATGTCTGGATCGTGGAATTTCCGTTGAATGGACTGAACTTTGCGTAGTACTGCGACGTAGGATAGTACTCGTTGGGACCCGGATTACGGACGCCATATTGGAAGAGCAAACCAGCCTCAACTTCGCGGGTAGCTGCTGCATCAGTGTTGAGTTTCAAGGTGTAGAAAAGCGAGAAGTCCTTGTGACCATCAATCTTGGCTCGAGTTACGCCACCATCGGCCGAGAGCCAGGCAATAAATCGTTCGCCATAGTTATTCGTAGCAGTATTGTTCTGGTTGACAATACTCATCGTCACGCTGGGATATGTTCCTGAGTAGGAAAAAGTCCCCGTGTTGTTGTTCCAGCCGTTTTGTACGGCGAAAGCGTTGAGTTGGGCTGATGCCGCTACGCTGAGCAGTGTTCCCACTGCAAGAATTGCTAATTTTTTCATGATCAAATGTTCTCCGTCGAACGTGCCGTGTTAAAGCGGGACTGAATCGGTTCAGTCAGACTATATTATGATACGCTACTTTTCTGCAATTCGGCAATAGCTGGTGGAATTACCCGTAAAAATACAGGGAAAATTTCATGGAATTGCGTTTGCCCTGATCCACTCGGAATAGTGGCGCGCGGATTCCTTGATCGTACGCTTTCCGGTTTGGAAATCAACGTGGATCAGGCCAAATCTTTGCTTGAACCCATCCGCCCACTCAAAGTTGTCCATGAGTGACCAGTGCATGTAGCCCAAAACGGGGATTCCTTCAGAGATTGACCGATGAAGCTGCCCCAAGTAGCGTTCGAGAAAATCAAGGCGCTGAGGGTCATGGACCTTGCCGTCTTGAGCCACCCAATCCATATTCGAAAGGCCGTTTTCACTGATCAAAATTGGCAGTCCGGTTCGCTCGTGGTGGAATTTCACCGCATAGTGGAGTCCGCGCTCGCGTACGGGCCAATCAAAGAGCGTTCGAGCAATTCCCGGGGCGTCAGGTATGACCGCGCCTGCAGGGTCAACCAACGGTGCGGAGTAAAAATTGAGGCACAGGTGATCTAGCGGCTGGTGAATCACGGCCATCTCGTCCGAGGTGGGCAACTCCCACTCCGGCGCTAGATCATGGCAGAGCTTTTCGGGCCAGACTCCCTTGCAAATGGGGTCGATATACAGTCTCTGTTGCCAGAAATTACGATCGGGATGAGATTCCCCGAAGGTGTACTCACGCGCGGCCTCGACAGTTTGTGCTTCGTCATCGACTGGCTCTCCGGTAACGCAATGCGGCGCATAGCTGAGAGTAGCGTTAGGTGCCAATTCACGAATGACTTGACAGGCACGACCGTGGGCGAGAAAAGTGTGCTTGTAGCAGGTCAGAATCTCAGCCGGAGAGAGTTTTAGTGCGGGCGCATGAGTTCCCTCGAAGTGTCCTAAGTTCACATAAATTCCCGGCTCGTTGAGGGTAATCCAGTCCTTGACCCGATCTCCTAACCTCCCGACGACGACCTTGGCGTATTCTTCAAACCACACGGGAATCTCGGGATTGAGCCAACCGCCGCGATCCTGAACTGCTTGGGGCAAATCCCAGTGGTAAAGCGTCACTAAAGGCCGAATATTCGCCGCAAGTAGCGAATCAATGAGCCGGTCGTAAAATTCCAACCCCTTCTCATTGATTTCGCCTGTCCCATGCGGCATCACGCGGGGCCATGAAATAGAGAATCGGTACGCCTGAAGGTTCAATTCAGCCATCAACTCAATATCTTCAGAGGCGCGATGATAGTGGTCGCACCCGACATCGCCGATATGCCCCCCGTAGATCGCCCCTGGCTTCTGGCAGAATTCATCCCAAATTCCAACCCCCTTGCCATCGGCATCGTGCCCTCCCTCAATTTGGTAAGAGGACGTGGCTGCGCCCCACAAAAATCCTTCTGGAAATTTCTTCATTTGCCGCCCGTCATGGAAATGCCTTTGATAAAGTACCGCTGGCCGAGAATAAAAATAATGAGAAGCGGGATGGTGACCAGAACACTACCAGGCATAAGCAGGTTCCATTGTGCACTGAGTTGAGAGTTGAATGTGCTGAGCCCAAGCTCTAAAGTCTGCTTGTCAACGTCGTTGAGATAAAGAAGCGGTCCCATGAAGTCGCGCCACGCGCCGATAAAGCTGAACACCGTGACGGTAGCTAGGACTGGTCCGCATAACGGTAGAAGAATCTTGCGAAAGATCAGCCAGTGGCCCGCGCCGTCAAGTATCGCGGCCTCATCAAGATCGCGGGGAAGGCTCATCATAGACTGCCGAATGAGGAAGATGTTAAACGCTCCGCCACCAAGAAACGCGGGGACTGTGAGCGGGTAGTAAGTATTGACCCAGTGGAGGTACTTGAACAGT
>JAIOPU010000098.1 GCA_021413725.1 Armatimonadota bacterium
CTTGCCATCGCCGCAATGGCACTAGGCATTGCCGAGAAGGCGCACGAAATTTCTGTGGAGTACAGCCAAACTCGAGAGCAGTTCAATCGTCGACTTTGCGACATGCAGTCGGTCCAAAATTTCATCGCAGACAGCGAAATGGAAATCGAAGCCACCCGGCTTCTCTTGCAAAAGGCTGTGACCATGTATGATCAAGGTCTCCCCGTAGTCAAAGCCAGTTCCATGGCGAAGCTGTACGCCAGCGAAACTGCGAACCGAGTAACAAACCGAGCGATCCAAATCTTCGGCGGCCGAGGAATGACCCAAGAGTTCCTCGCCGAAAAGCTCTGGCGGGACGCCAAGCTCACCGAGATTGGGGAAGGTTGCAGTGAAATTCAGAGAATGGTGATTGCGAAGCAAGTTCTGAAAGGTGCATAGTTCTTAGGCTCCGTAATCGTAACTCTACCGTCACCCCGCTCGTCTGTTTAACAGATGGTTCTTTCCGCGATTAGACTGTTAGTTGCGCTCTCGCATGGTAGCGAGTCAGTCAATACAAATTGGGTCGCCCACGTTTTAGATACCCCAATCGCAGACAGAGCCCGTACCCTTTCGGGCGTTTGTGGCAAAAGGAGCGTCGGGACCGTAGATCTGAAAGCAAAAATCTGGAATACAGTCGATGCGACTGGGGTCGGTCCGGATCCCGATCCAGGCAAGAAGCACCGCTACCTAGGTGTATCGGAGGCCCATGTCGTTGGCGAGATGCTGGGGATGCACGCATGCCTTTGGGGTGACCCAACCTCTGAACCCATAGATCTCAATCCAGAGGGAGCGATGCTGTCCATGGCGGTTGCTGTTAGTGGCGATGTTCAAGTCGGTGATGCAACATTTGACAATAACAATCACGCCTACCTATGGAAAGGAACTGCGGCGTCAGCGGTCGATCTGCATCCTGCTTCGTACATCAGTTCCAGAGCCATGGCGGTATCGGGCGACACGCAAGTTGGCTTTGCGCAACCGAGCACTTCCGGTTCACATGCGGGTCTTTGGAAGGGTACGGCGGCCTCATGGGTTGATTTGAATCCAGTGGGTGCCGTTGCATCGTTCGCTCGCGGCGTACAGGGAATGACGCAAGTCGGCGAAGTTAATTTCGATAAGCTCACGCGCCATGCGGGACTTTGGACGGGAACGGCGCAGTCATTTTTGGATCTCCACCCGATTGGCGCATTTGCATCGGGTGCTATGGGCGTTTTTGGATCATACCAAGTGGGTTTTGTGCGCTATGGCTCAACGATATCTGCCGCGCTTTGGAAAGGAACCGTTGCTTCTCTAAGCAACTTAGGCGCACTCTTGCCAGAGAATTTCACAAGCTCCAATGCGAACTTCATAACCGCCGACGCAGAAAAAATGTACATTTACGGCACAGCCTTTGATGGGGTGAGCAAAAAGCGCCTGCCCGTCGTATGGACGAAGGCGGTTGAGTAGGATTAGAGTGAACCGATGATAAACCAGACGAGCCAAAGGAAGAAGTAAGCTGCGGAACCACCGAGGCAGGCCTTTCGGACGAATTCTGCGTTCTGATCCCAATATCGCCGCATCACATACCAACAGCCAACGAGCGTCATGCCCTTGACGACCACAAATGCCCCTGCGCTGTGCTCTAGCAAGGGGCGCATGATGGGGTTCAGTTCAACGATCTTGCCCTGAGAATAAAGTACTGCTGTCGAGACGAGGTCGATCAACCCGATTCCAAGCAAGAGCGCGAGAGCCCATGTTGGAAATTGTTTGCGTAGAAAGGACAGCATTGGTTGAACGGTGCGCATGATTTGTGCCACTGGACCCCGACAACTCCAAAACACGAACAAATTCGTCGATGACTGCACGTTGAGCCGAACTCGCGGCCGGGGAATGGTTAAATATTACGCTGACTATGAGGGTTTTGCCAACGGTATTTTTAAGGTATCCGCTCAAAGCGACCACTCCATCTAGGGTTCCGGTCTTCCCGTGGAAGCTAGCCCCCGGATTTCTACCAGCCAAAGTTCCCGCCCCTGCTGAAACGAGAGAATTGAAGAAATCTTCGAACCAGGGCTGCCGCTCGGCCCATACCAGAAGCTGAGAAACACCTCGGGTGGTAACGTAATTGTGTCTTGAAAGCCCGCTTCCGTCTTGCGGACGGAAGTCATCTGCGTTCACGATCGTCTTGCTTAAAAAGTCCTTAAGACGCTTTGCCGCTTCCGGGTAACACTTCTCGGCTTCTGTCGGTAAAGGAGTCTTCGCGCCCGCCGCCATCAAAAGCAGATGCTCGGCGTGATGGTTGTCGCTCTTTACAAGGCAGTCCTTGAAAATCGTCCTTAGCGGCGTCCCAGGAACGCTAATACACTCGACATCCGTGGGAAAGGCGTCCGTAGCACCCGCATAGCTTCCCCCAAGCAGTTCGGCCGCAGACTGCTCAGGATTGGGCAAAGCAAGGGTGTCAAGGACTTTATCGCCAGCGGGCCACTTACCTTGAACGGAGATTTGCCCTTTGCTCTGGTCATAGGTCATCCTGAAGGGCAACTGCGGGCTACCCTGGATCATCTTGACATGAAACTCCTTCGGAATCGGTTCGGGTTGCCCCTTGACCAGTTTGAACGAAAATGCCGCTTCATCAACGCTGAACGCAGATATTCTAGGGGCATACTTGTTCGGCAGGTCGTCCCACTCCCAACTAGGGCCGTAACCGGGGCGGTAGGTAGCCTTGACGAAGACTTTTGACCCGCGTCCAGGCTTGAGTTGTCCGCCGATAGCTTTAAGTTGGGCGGACGTGAGGGATGGGTCTCCGGTGGACTCGACGAAGATGTCACGGCCCTTCTTGGCAAACTTCGTTACCGGCACAAAGTCTGGTCCGAGTTGATCAAACGCAAAAAGCGTTGACAGCAACTTTTGGTTGCTCGCGGGCATGACCCGGGTGGACGAGTTCTTCGAATACAGAACCAAGCCGTCAGCATCGGTAACGATGGCACTCACAATCGCCCCCTCGAGAACCTGGGCGGACAGAACTTTCTCAAGGTCGTCGGTCAGGTTCGGTTGCAGAGAAAGGGCGGCCGCGATCAAGTGAAACATAGTTCGTTTTACCGAATTTTCGGCCCAGAGATTGGGGCGAAGAGAACTTTGGCAAACATGTTGACCTTTTCAGTATAGTGCGGGTGTCCGAAATGCACACAGGAGATGACCCCGGCTCCCACCAATCGGAGCACAGCCCCCAACCGGTTGATCAATAGGGCCATGAAACTCGCGAAGGGGCCATGGTGGATTTGGAAGTAAAGTTCCTTGCCTCGGTTGTAAAATGCGATCCCGCGCCAGCGGTTACCGGTAGTACTCGCGCCCAGTTCGTGGAGGAACATCGCGCCGGGCTGATACACGATTTTCCCACGCGCGCGCAACCTCAGGCAAAGTTCTGTATCTTCGCAATAAAGAAAAAAACGCTCGTCAAAGAGTTCACCGGTTCGCATGAGGAGACAGGCACCCATAACTTGATCGACCTCGATCCTGACCTCGGAACTGACCCAGTACGAGTCCAGGAAAGAGCCACGGAATAGAACTTGAATGCCCGTTTGTTCGCAAAACAACCTCCACAAAGTCAATTCGCGGCAGGCTGAAAGCTGGGTGACGTACTCACCGGTCGGCGAGACGGAGACAAGCCTGGCCCCTACGGCGAGAACATCAGGTGATTCCATCTCGCTGAAGAGCTTCTGAACGCTTGTGGAATCCACGGTTGCCGCATCGCTATTGATCAAAAGGGCAAGCGGATTCTTAGCTATCGTCAGAGCTTGATTGTTCGCCGCTCCGAATCCGCGATTGTCGGAGTTCTTGATGAGGACGACCGACGGGAATTCCTCCTCAATCATTTCACAAGACCCATCCTGCGAGTTATTGTCGACGACAATGATCTCATCCACATTCGTGAGGCTCAAGAGGCATCGCCGGGTCAGGCCTTTCGTATTAAAACTGACCACGATCGCTGTAATTGGAAGCATAGCAAGTTGTACCGCAAGCGTAAGGTGCTACAATTTCGAGACTATGGCGGATGAAATCCTGCTCACCCAGGAAGGGAGCGATAAACTAGCGGCTGAGCTCAAAGAGTTGAAGACCGTGAAACGGCCGGCAATTGCCGACGCGATTCGTGAGGCCAAGGCCCACGGTGACCTTCGTGAAAACGCTGCCTACCATGAGGCAAAGCTGAACCAGCAGCGAAACGATGGCAGAATAAATGAATTGGAAAAGGTTCTCTTGCGAGCCAAAATCGTGGAGCGTCCTGACGATGCCGATGCGGCTGTTGCTCACCTTGGCTCAACCGTGAAACTCAAGGATTTGGGCTATGATGAATTGATGACGATTAAGCTGGTTGGTGCTTTCGAGGCTGATCCGGCAAACGACAAAATCTCGATCAGCTCGCCGCTTGGCATTGCGATCTTGGGAAAAGCAATTGGAGACGAAATTGAAATTACAGCCCCGGGTGGAATTCAAAAGTATCAAGTCTTGGAAGTTAGCGGGTAGCTTGGCGCTATGTCTGGTCGTTTGGGGCTGCAACGCAGATTCAGCGGCCAGCAAACTACAATCCTCTAGCCAAAAGCCAGTCGTAGAAATTGAAAGCCCAACTCCGCCAACCCGTGAGTCGCTCGCTCTCAACTCCGGGGATGAGGAGGTTCGGGTCGGAGATATTGAGTCCGATGTTTGGGAGAGTTA
>JAIOPU010000067.1 GCA_021413725.1 Armatimonadota bacterium
GTCTCAGCCGTCATTTTGAACGTATTTTTAGTTCTTTTTAGCGTGCAACTTCATCAGCGCCCAGAGCGTCCCCAGGCCCTCAAAGTGTTCAAGTATTCCATGATTTATTTAGCGTTGTTGTTCTTGATGATCGCGGTTGACCGATCGAGGTGGATGTGATGGGGAGTGCAAGGATGCGAATCAGTCGCGTAGAATATTGGGTCAGGGGCGGTAGGGTCACTACAGAAATTTTAATGGTGGGAATCTAATAAATGCCAAACATTTTTAAGCCGGCAGCGAATTCGATGGCTAAGCTGAGCCTTTTGCTCGGCGTAGCATCTCCGGTGCTTGCCATCAGCATCGGATCGGCAATCAGTCGATCATCGGCAAATACAGGGGTCGGAATGCCACTGGATCAGCCGATTCCGTTTAGCCACAAGCACCACGCTTACGAGTTGGGAATTGACTGTCGCTATTGCCACACGGGCGTTGAAGTTTCCGGCAAGGCCGGAGTTCCGCAGACCGAAACCTGCATGACCTGCCACTCCCAAATCTGGACAAACAGTCCGTTGCTTGATCCGGTTCGCAAGAGCTACGAGACGGGCATGCCGATCAAATGGAACCAAGTCAACAAGGCTCCCGACTTTGTCTACTTTAACCATTGCCACGGTGCCATCCAGAAGATGCACCTTACCGCCAAGGGCAAGCCGTTCTTTATGGTGTGGTGCTTGGAATGTCATAACCAACCTGAGAAGTACCTTTATAAAGACGCCAAAAATCCTCAGCTATCGCCGCGACAGCAAGTTTTTAATCTTTATTCGAAAATTCAGACCGACCCCGAAGGTCACGAGATGAACGAAGCTGAAAGAAATCTTCTCGAAGGGACTAGTCAGGCCGGCGAAAGTCTCGAAACGGGAGCAAAATTGGTTCTCGAACGAGGCCTGAAGAAAGCGCAGCTCAAGGACTGCAGTGTTTGCCACCATTAATTTTGGAGATCAAGAATGTCAGATAAGAAACTAAACAAATTTAATCTCCAGGAAGTTCGAGAAACCCTTGCGAATAAGGGCGGGCAAGAATATTGGCGCAGCATGGATCAGGTGGCGCAGACCCCTGAGTTTGAGGCTTGGGTGGAAGATGAATTCCCGAATCGCTCAAGCATTTTGCAGATTGATCGTCGCGATTTCATTAAGTTCATGGGCGCAAGCATGATGCTTGCAGGCATGGCGGGATGTCGCTCGATGTTTTTGCCGACCGAGAAAATTGTTCCTTACGTGAATAAGCCGGAAGACATTATTCCGGGTAAGGCACTTCGGTTCGCGACTGTCTTTACTCACAATCAGTCCGCTTTAGGCGTTCTTGTTACGAGCTACGAGGGGCGTCCGGTTAAGATCGAGGGGAACCCAAGCCATCCGAATAGCATGGGCGCGACCGACCATTTTGCGCAGGCTACGATCTTGGACCTTTACGATCCTGATCGAAGTCGGGAAGTATTTAAGAAAAACCTACCGTCCTCGTGGGATGTCCTGCTCCGCGAAGCGCGGGGGGCGATGGACGCAACCGACAAAGGTAAGGGTATTTTTATCCTGACCGAGTCCGTATTGTCTCCTACACTTGCTGCTGAATTGAGTGGTTTGCAGAAGGCATTTCCAGCCGCGGCGGTTGTCCAGTACGACGCAGTAAATCAGGACAATGTCCTTGAAGGGTCGAACATCGCGAGAGGAGCGAGACTTCACCCGAGATATGACTTGGGCGGCGTTGATGTGATTGCTTCGTTTGACGGCGATTTTATTCAATCCATGCCGGAAAACGTTCGAATGTCGCGGGAATTCTCCGACAAGCGCAAGACGGTCGAGATGAATCGACTTTATGTTGTGGAATCTTCTCCAAGTTTGACGGGAGCTATGGCGGATCACCGACGCGCGGTCAAGCCAAGTCAGATTGAGGCAAACCTCCGCGCACTTGCCCAGAGGTTGGGTGTAGCTGGTATAGAATCCGGAGCGGCAAAGGTTGACGCCAGATTTATTGCGGCGATGGCAAGCGACCTAGGCTCAGCGGCGAAAAAGGTTGTCATTGTCGGGGCGAGTGCTTCGGTGGCTTCGCATGCGATTGCCCATGCTATCAATGAGGCCCTGAGTGGGAGTGTGACCTATCATGCGCCTGTAGTTCGCCAGGATGCAAGCCAGATTGACGCCCTTCGCGGGCTCACCAAGGCGATCAACGCAGGACAGGTAGGAGTCCTTGTCGTCCTCGGCGGAAACCCGACATTCGATGCGCCAGCCCAGCAGCCTCTGATTGCTCCGATTCACAACACGAAATCGGCGCTTGAACTGGTTTCCAGTCTGCAAAATCGTCCGCGCAGTAGTTACGAGTTGGTCAAGGCCAAGCATGGTGTCGGCAAGGACACTGCGCAGTTTGAGAAGTGGTTGAACGATGGGGTGATTACCGTCGCCGAGAAGGCGGTTTCCGCACCGGCACTAAATCCCGGGTTTGCGGCAAGTCTTCCGGTGCAGAAAGTTTCGAGTGGGCTCGAGATAGCTTTCCGGCCTGATCCAACTCTGTGGGATGGGCGATGGGCAAACAATGGCTGGATGCAAGAGCTTCCCAAGCCTCTTACTACGCTGACTTGGGACAATCCCGCACTCATCGGCCCGAAGATGGCGGACGACATGGGCCTCAGCGATGGCGATCATGTTAACATCACGCTGGGCAAGCAGACTCTCCGAATCCCAGTTTGTGTTACCGTTGGGCACCCTGATGATGTTGTCACGCTGAATTTCGGCAACGGTCGCACAGAAGTTGGAAGTGTCGGCCACCAAGCGGGCCAAAACGTGAACATTCTTCGGACTGGACTTGGTTTCTGGGACGCCGCAGGCGCTACTGTAGCCAAGGCTGCTGGTGGCATGCTTGAATCCAACCATACCGACCTTGCCCTCACCCAGACTCATCACTCAATGGAGGGCCGCGACATTATTCGTGCGTTCAATCGCGACGAGTTTGCGAAAGAGGGGATGGAGAAAGAAGAGGAGGGCGTTTCGATGTACCCCTCTCAAGAAAAAGAATTCCCGTTCGATGGTCCGCAGTGGGGAATGTCCATCGACCTCAACGTCTGTACTGGCTGCCACGCTTGCGTGACGGCCTGCCAGGCTGAGAATAATATTCCCGTCATCGGTCGGATGCACGTCCTCAAGGGTCGGGAAATGCACTGGATGCGGATTGATCGCTACTACACTGTTTCGGCTGGCGGTAAGCAAGTCGATCCCCGAGATGAGATCGACAGTCCGAACCACAAGCAGGATGTCTTCAATCCCGACGCCGTTAAGACGGTGATGATGCCGCTGGCGTGTATGCACTGCGAAATTGCTCCTTGCGAGCCGGTTTGCCCGGTTGCGGCTACGGTCCACAGCCATGAAGGTCTGAATCAGATGGTTTACAACCGCTGTGTCGGAACCCGATATTGCTCGAATAACTGCCCTTATAAGGTTCGCCGGTTTAACTTCCTGAACTACACGGACAACCAGCCGAACTTCATGGATCGAACGGAAGTGCCTTACACTTGGACGATCACATCTAGCGAGAAGAACAATGGACGATCCTTGCTCAAGATGATTGCAAACCCGAATGTCACCGTTCGAGGTCGCGGCGTCATGGAGAAGTGTACGTACTGCGTTCAACGCATTAATGAAGCTCGAATCGAGGCGAAGAAGGAGCAGCGCGAGATCAAGGATGGCGAAGTCGTCACGGCTTGTCAGCAAGCCTGTCCGAGCGGTGCAATCGTTTTTGGCAATATTGCCGATAAGAAGAGCGCCGTGAGCAAACTTAAAGCGAACAAACGAAATTACACCTTGCTGGGTGAGCTCAACACGAAGAATCGAACGACTTATCTTGCAAAGCTTCGAAATCCTAATCCGGAGTTGGAAAACGCGTAATGGCAGTTATTGACAAAGAACCAGAAATTAAGCCGTACGAGCCGCTAATTGAGGGCAACCCCAGTTATGGTGACTTTGACGAGTCAATTGGACGGCTGATCCTCAGTCATGCCGCGCATAGTAAGGCTTGGCTGAAGTGGCTCGGAATCCTGTTCATGGGCGTGAACTTACTCTTGCTTTCCGTGGGAGTTCTGCTTTGGCAGGGAATCGGAGTTTGGGGAAATAACCAGCCTGTGGGTTGGGGATTTGACATTATTAATTTCGTCTGGTGGATCGGAATTGGTCACGCCGGAACCCTGATTTCCGCCGTTTTGCTTCTGGTTCGGCAGCAATGGCGTAACTCGATCAACCGCTTCGCAGAAGCGATGACGATTTTTGCCGTTATGTGCGCGGGTATGTACCCGCTCCTCCATACCGGACGACCGTGGGTGGCCTACTGGCTCTTCCCTTATCCGAACATTCTCGCCATGTGGCCGAACTTCCGAAGCCCCCTCGTTTGGGACGTTTTCGCGGTTTCGACCTACATGACCATTTCGATCTTGTTCTGGTTCATGGGCCTGATCCCTGATTTTGCAACCATCCGCGATAAGGCATCTTCGATGCCGATGAAGAAGATTTACGGGCTTCTCGCGATGGGCTGGCGCGGTTCGGCGAAGCACTGGCATCGCTACGAAGCGGCTTACATCATTCTCGCAGGAATCTCCGCTCCACTGGTTCTGTCGGTTCACTCCATCGTGTCCCTCGACTTTGCCGTCTCCATCGTCCCAGGCTGGAACAACACCTTGTTCCCACCCTACTTCGTTGCGGGCGCGGTCTTTGCGGGATTTGCAATGGTTCTTACCTTCGCGATTCCGGTCAGGAAGATCTACAAACTCGACCACTTGATCACCGATCTTCACCTTGACTGGATGGCGAAGATCATGTTGACGACGGGTCTCATCGTCTTCTTCGGCTACTTGCTGGAAGTGTACTATGCCTTCTACAGCGGATCCGAATGGGAAATGTTCATGACCTCGAACCGGTTCAGCGGACCTTACATGGTCTTGTTCTGGTCGCTTTGGTTGTTCAACGGAATCATTCCGCAGTTGCTCTGGTTCCCCAAAGTGCGGCGGAATACGACGATGCTCATGATCATCTCGTTCGGCATTTCGATTGGAATGTGGCTGGAGCGATTCGTTATCATCCCGATGAGTCTTCACCGAGACTTCCTGCCCTCAAGTTGGGGCATGTACTATCCCACCATTTGGGACTTCGGAATGTTCGCTGGAACCATCTTCTTCTTCGTCTTCATGATGTTCCTGTTCATTCGGTTCTTGCCGTTCATCAACATCTTTGAAGTGAAAGATCTTTGGCTGAAGATGAAGCACCAAGGCCACGTGCCTGCGGTCGCCGGCAAGGGAGGTGAAGAAAACTAATGGAAAATCTTCTTTACGGAATGACGGCTGAGTTCAAGGACCCTGACGCCTTGTTGGTTGCCGCGAAAAAGACCCGAGAGGCGGGCTACATGGAGATCGATTGCTACACTCCGTTCCCGGTACACGGGCTCGACGAGGCCATTGGCTTCAAGGAAGCTAAAGTCCAGTGGGCAATCCTGCTTGCCGGAATTGCGGGAGGACTCGGTGGGGCTGCGTTGGAAGTCTACGTCTCGGCGATTGACCAACCGCTCAATATCGGTGGTCGGCCCATGATTAGCTGGCCGTCATTCTTCCCGGTTATGTATGAGTGTACGATTTTGCTTGCAGGCTGTACTGCTTTGTTCGTGATGCTCGCCCTCAACGGCTTGCCTCGACCCAACCATCCGATCTTTAATGCTGTGAATTTCGATCGAGCTACTCAAGATCGGTTCTTTCTTTGCATTGAGAAGAAGGATCCAGCTTTCAATGAGAAGGACACCAAGAAGTTTATGGACTCGCTGGGTGCGGACAACGTGAGCGCGGTTTACGCCGACGAGGAGACTTACTGATGAAGAAAGTTGTCCTCTTGCTAGGAGCCGTCATGGTGCTTGCGGGTTGCCACACCGACATGTGGGTCCAGCCGAAGACCACTGGCTATAAGGAGTCTGAGCTTTTTGAAGACGGCAAGTCTGCACGACCTCTTGAAGAAGGTGTCGTCGCTCGTGGCTTGCTCAAAACGGATTCCACAAGGTTTAAGGGTCGTGAGAAGGACGGTGCGCTCGTTTCCGAGATTCCAACCTCTTTAACCATTTGGGGCGAGAAGGTCAACACGAAAACCGAACTCAAGAAAGTTCTTCAGCACGGTCAGGAGCGGTTCGACATTTTCTGCTCTCACTGCCACGGAAAGGTGGGTGCGGGGGACGGAATGATCAATCAGAGAGGACTTATTCTGCGAAGACCGGTTGCAACGTACCACACCGACCGACTTCGAAAGATGCCGGTGGGACATTTCTTTGACGTGATCACGAACGGCTACGGAGCCATGTTTGCGCAAGCACCGAGGGTGCCGGTTGACGACCGATGGGCGATTGTTGCCTATATCCGAGCCTTGCAATTTAGCCAAGCTCAACCCAAGTCTTCGCTAAGCGCGGAAGAGTTGCAGGAGCTTGACAAGAAGAAACTTGACCCGGCCGAGCAAGCACAAAAAGATGGCGAAGCTGAACACGAGAAAGAAAATGCTAAGGGAGGCCACTAATGTCTGAAACTGCCGCTGTGAAGTCAAAGTTCAACTTCGGAACCGCCGGAAATGCCGGATTCATCATCGCCGCTCTCGGATTCGTTGGTTGGGGAATTGGAGTCGCAACTTTGGGAGAAGCGGGTTGGCAGAGCTACATGTATGGATACATTTGCTTTGCGACCATCGTTCTCGGTTGCTTTGGAATGACGATGCTCCACCACGTATGCCGGGGAAGTTGGGGGCTGTCGGTTCTTCGAATTTTTGAAGCTGGCGGCGGACCCGCCGCAATTGGTGCTCTTGCCGTTGGCTTCTTGCCCATCGCGTTTAAAATGCACACCTTTTATCACCACTGGATGGATACCCACGAAGTGTGGAAGGGGCCGATGAAGGCTTGGTATCTTCGCCAAGATACGTTCTTGATTCGCGCTGCGATCTATTTTGTGATTTGGTTCTTGTTCGCTTACTTGTTGAGACAATCTTCGCTTCGACAAGACAAGAGCAATAACAAGAACGAGGCTCAGTTCCGCACCAACCTCAGTGCCGGAGGCCTGGTGATGTTTATGATCACCGTCACCTTTGCCATGACGGACTGGGTGATGTCGATGGACCCGCACTGGTTCTCTTCGATTTTCGGACCTTGGTTCGCGGTCAACGGAGCGCTTATGGCGTTGACCCTAGTTACTTACATCGTTTGCCGGTATCGGGACGAGGCTCCTTACAAGGAGATACTTTCTTCCAGGGTCACGACCGACCTCGGGAATATGTGTTTCGCCTTTACCATGTTCTGGGCGTACTTCACCCTTTCCCAGTGGCTCATCATCTGGTCAGGCAACTTGCCGGAGTTCACACGGTTTTATGCGGCTCGCAACTTGACCGCAGTTGAGGGCCAAACCCCTTGGCTACTGATCATCGGCGGACTTTCAGTCCTCTGCGGATTCTTTATCCCTTGGTTTGCGCTTCTCGCCCCGCGAGTGAAGGCTCGGCCCGAACTTCTAATGCGAGTAGTCCTCTTCGCCTTCCTCATTCGATTCATAGACCTGTTTTACAACGTGGTTCCGTTCATGCGTTCGACCTTTGTTTGGTCCGATGCGGCGGCACTCGTTGCTTTCGCAGGACTCTGGATGATGGTGATGGGCAAGCAAACCGAAAAGGCATCGCTCTACGCCGAGCACGACCAACGACTTATGGAGGCAGCACACAGCCATGGCCACTAAAAAGAACAAACAGGATCCACCGAAGGACGCGATGAGCGTTGCCGGCGGGCCGGATTTCTTCGACGAGCACCACTACGAGGATCCGGTGGAACTTGCTCACGCGGAAAGCCTAGGCTATGACCACCGAGACATCGACACGGTTATCATCGGAAAGTCAGTGTTTGCTCTACTTTCGGTGTTCACCGCGCTCGTAGTCGTGTCATACCTGACCGTAGCTGGTCTTGCAAAATTCCAAGGGTTGAAGCAGCCCTATGAGAATAAGGCTCCGGCTCGAGTTGAGTTGCCGGGCGGCCCACTTCTTCAGTCCGAAAGAGCAACGAAGCAGGATATTATGGATGTCCGCCGAAGGGAGTTTACGCAGCTGAATAGCTACAAATCCACTTCCGGAAAACCGGACACGGTCTCGATTCCAGTGAGCAAGGCGATTGACGAAGTCGCCGCCCAAGGATTGCCGAAATGGGATGCGGGAGCGGCGGCAAAGCCATTACCAAAGATAAATTCGGCGCCATCGTAATGTGGTCCACCCTCGCCCTCGTGGTGCTGATGGTGGGTCTAGTGATCGCCTACCCGGCGAAGGGAATGGCGGTCAAAGGGAATGTCACAGAGAAAATGGGAGTGGACGAAAAGCTCAACAAAGTCGTCCCTCTCAGCCTCCAGTTTAAGGATGAGACCGGTAAGAGCGTGATGCTCAGCGATTACTATAACAAAGGGCGTCCGGTCGTTCTTGTCCCCATTTTTTACACGTGCCAAAGTAGTTGTCTCCTCATCACCGAAGGCGTTATTGAAGCCTGTCGAGGAATCAAAAAGCAGGATGTTGGCGTTCTCTACGACGTTGTGATGTATAGCATCAATCCGGACGAGACCCCGGCCGACGCAAAAGTTCGAAAAGACTACTGCATTAAATACTACAACTCGAAGGCATTCCACCCCAATCCTGAAAAAGGCTGGCACTGTTTAACCGGAGATCAGAAGAGCATTGAAACTCTTTCGGAAGCTGTCGGCTTCAGGTACACCTTTGACCGGAAGAAGGACGGGTCAGTGCAGATCAACCACCCTGCCGCGATGATGGTAACCACGCCAGAAGGGTTGATAGCACAGTACTTTTACGGCACAGAGTTCCCACCTAAACTGTTTCTGACAAGCCTAGAGGCGGCTCAGAAGGAGAGAATTAACGCTATTGTTGAGAAGAGAGTCCTTATTGGATGCTTCCAATACAATACTGTGACTGGCCGTTATGTTTGGGTTGCAAGCACAGGCCTAAAGTACGCCGCCGTATTGATGGTGATTGCGACTTTCTTTAGCATTATGTACTTGTCCTTCAAATACCGAACCCCGCGAGTAGTTGTGACTACTCCCACGGCTGAGTCTGCGGAGGGGCTCTCTGATAAAAACTAACGCATATGGGCAATAGCTGGTTAACATTTCAACCCGAAAAGGCTTCGAGTTTCGCAGGGCAAGTAGACGCACTATTTTATGTCATTACGGCGCTGACGATATTCTTTACGGCCGCCGTCGGCATTACGATTCTCATCCTTGTTAATAAATACAAGCGAGGAAAGAAGGCGGATCGATCCAACCCGGTACACGACCACCAACTCATTGAAGCGATTTGGACTTTCACTCCGCTGGTAATGGCCCTCGCAATTTTCGTTTGGTCGACCAATATGTATATTCATATGCGGACAATGCCAAAGCACTCGTACGAGGCTTATGTTATTGGGAAACAGTGGATGTGGCATATCCAACACCCGAACGGGATTCGGGAGAATAACGAACTCACGGTTCCTGCTGGCCAGCCAGTTAAGCTGACGATGATTTCTCAGGATGTCATCCACGCGTTTTACGTGCCGGCCTTTCGCTCGCAGTATCACGTCGTACCGGGTCGCTACACGAGTATGTGGTTCACGCCCACCAAGCCTGGGAGCTACCACATTTTCTGCAATATGTTGTGCGGTACTCAGCACTCCGAGATGGTTGGTAAGGTGAATGTTCTTAGTCCAAAGGACTTTGCGGCTTGGCTGGATAAGTCTGGAAATCGATTTACTGAAACTCCAAAGACTCTGGCTCAAGCTGGTGAGCAGCTTTTCAACGACATGCGCTGTGGAACTTGCCATGGTGTTGAAAATACCGAGCGCGGACCTTCGCTCCACAACTTGCTCGGCTCAACGCGAGTATTTACAAATGGCGCAACACAAGTTGCAGATGAAGATTATCTTCGGGAATCCATGATTGATCCGTTTGCGCGCATCACAAAGGGATACTCGAATACCATGCCGGTCTATGTGTACAAGAAGCAAATTAATGAGGAGCAAATTCGAAACATTATCGAATACATCAAGTCGCTAGGAACGACGAAGCCTGCCTCCTCGCAACCGGCCCCCGCAGGGCTGAGATAGTAATAAGGTAAGAAATGAGTGACGTAATTATTGGAACAGGAAAAGGGACTGCAGTGGGAGCACCGCAGCCCGATCCAAATACTCCTCGCGTGAATTACCTAAACGTAAGTCACACGCTCTCGAGTTGGCTCCTCACAAAGGACCATAAGAGAATTGCGATGTTGTATTTGTTCTCCATCTCGATCTTCTTCGCGGTGGGTGGCGCTGCGGCTGGCATGGTCCGGGCGGAACTGATGTTCCCTCGCGGATCACTCTTGCAGTCTGAGGGATACAACCGAATGTTCACGGCTCACGGCGTGATCATGATCTTCTTCTTCTTGCTGGTTGCGATACCGGCGGTGTTTGGGAACTTCTTGATACCGCTTATGATCGGGGCCAGGGATCTTGCTTTCCCTCGACTTAACTTGCTGAGTTGGTACTTGTACATGATTGCTGGAACCCTAGGAGTTACCGCAATGCTCTTTGGTGGTGTCGATGTCGGCTGGACTTTCTACACTCCCTTGAGTTCAATGTACTCAAATGGTCAGGTTACGATTGCGATTCTTGCCGCGTTTCTTGCGGGATTCTCTTCGATTGCGACGGCAGTAAATTTTATTGCTACCATCCACAAGATGCGCGCCCCTGGCATGACTTGGGATAAGTTACCCCTCTATGTTTGGGGACACTACGCGACAAGCGTAATTATCATTCTGGGAACACCCGTTGTTGCCATGACGCTGTTGCTCGTTGTACTGGAGCGTACATTTGGAATAGGATTCTTTAGCCCAGAACTCGGAGGCGATCCGGTTCTATTCCAGCACATGTTCTGGTTCTATTCGCACCCTGCGGTTTACATCATGATCCTTCCTGGATTCAGTGTAATATCCGAAATTATCGCTTGTTTCTCGCGAAAGAAAATCTTTGGTTACCACTTTGTTGCGTACAGTTCGATGGCGATTGCTGGACTCGGGTTCCTTGTTTGGGGACACCACATGTACGTTTCGAGCCAGTCGATGTACCAAGGAACGGTCTTCTCACTGCTGAGTTTCTTGGTTGCTATTCCTTCTGCAGTCAAGGTCTTTAACTGGTGTGCGACCATGTACAAAGGTTCCGTTTGGCTTGCGTCGCCGATGATCTATGCGATCAGCTTCCTCGGACTGTTCGTCATTGGTGGCTTGACCGGGATGTATCTTGCCGCGATGGCGACCGACGTTCACCTCACCGCTACCTACTTCATCGTCGCTCACTTCCACTATGTGATGGTCGGCGGAACCGTGACTGCGTTTATGGGTGCTTTGCACTTCTGGTGGCCGAAGATGACGGGCAAGATGTATCCAGAGAATATCGCTCGCTACAATGCGTTGATCGTTTTCATCGGATTCAATTTGACCTTTCTTCCTCAGTTCGTTGCAGGCTATCTCGGAATGCCCCGTCGCTACCACTACTACCCAGCGGAGTATCAGCCCTGGATGATTTTGTCTACAACGGGATCCACGGTTCTGGGTTTTGGAATGATCGTCCCCGTTTTCTACTTGCTCTGGTCTCTTAAGAAGGGTAAGGACGCAGGTCCGAATCCTTGGGGAGCCAAGGGTCTCGAGTGGGAAACAGAATCCCCGCCCGATCCTCACAATTTCCACCACATCCCCGTCGTGACCGCACCGGTTTACGATTACGATGCCGAAGCTGAGGAGCGCGAGCTCCAAGGAGAGAACTAATGGCGCATGTAGCAGATAGCCACGGACACGGTCATAAGCCCGAAGGCGTCTTCGAGCAATACGAGGACCTGCATCAACAGCAGAGCACGTATGTGCTTGGGATGTGGTCCTTCCTCGTCACCGAAGTCATGTTCTTCGGGGTCATGTTTATGTCCTACCTTCTGTATCGTTGGAAGTATCAGGATATGTTTTATCAGATCCACCACGATCTGAGCTGGCAACTTGGCGGACTGAATACCGCGAATCTGCTGTTCTCCAGTTTTGCTGTCGTGATGGCCGTGCGCTGTGCCCAGTTGAAACAGAATGGAAGCGTCCTGAAATGGCTTGGAGTTGTCCAGTTGTGCGCCTTTGGCTTCTTGGCGATTAAGGCAATTGAATACAAGGCTAAGTACGATCACGGTCACCTGATGTTGATCCCAGGGAACAACTTTCAATGGCATGACACCGCGATCCCGGCTGGAATCGGCAAACTATTCTATAGCCTGTACTTCGCGATGACCGGCCTCCACGGAGTCCACGTCGTCATCGGAATTCTGATTTTTGGAGTGATGATGTTGCTCTATGCAAAGAAATCACATCTCGTGCAGAACGACTATATCCCTCTTGAACTTTGCGGCCTGTACTGGCATTTTGTCGACCTCGTCTGGATATTCCTATATCCCTTGTTCTATCTTATTCCAAAGTAAAAAACCATGGCCAATTCATCAACAATGAAAAACTTTCACGCCGAGCACCACATCCAGTCTTTCGGGTTTTACTTCAAGACGTTCGTACTTCTTGCAATACTAATGGTGGCAACAATCGTCGCTGCTCAAATCCCAGATTGGTTTCCAGGCACGGCACACTTCCTGAAAGAAACGATGGTGGGAAGTATCTTGATGAACACTATTGCGCTTGGAATTGCGAGTGCCAAAGTTTATCTCGTTGTAAGTAACTTTATGGGTGTGAAGTTTGCCGATAACGTGACTAAGATGTATGCTCTCACTGGTTTTGTGTGGGTGACGCTGATGGGCATCATGTTCATCGACTACTGGACTCGCCCGTGGGAAGAGGTCAAGGGTTGGGAGAACAAGGCTCCGGGTGCGATGCCTCGTGGGTCTGCCTCTGGCGACGACGAGTTTGGCAATGTCGGCAAGCAACAAGAAATTAGGCCGTACCAGCAGTAAGCGAGCAACGCCCAGACGAACCCTGCCGAGGAAATCGGCAGGGTTTTTCATTTAAGCTCGTGCCCAAGTATAATAGAGGTATTCCCATGCAATCTGTTGTGCCTGATAACGCCGTGATCGATGCCCTTATTGAACGAATCCAAACTAAAGTCGCCAAAGTGGCGGTAATTGGCTTGGGTTATGTGGGTCTCCCCTTCGCCGTCGAAAAAGCCAAGGTTGGCTTTAGCGTCCTTGGCGTGGAGCAAAATCCTAAGCGCGCCGACCGAGTGAACAAGGGCGATAACTACATCAAAGATGTTGACGACGCCGAACTCGCTGATCTCGTCGAGAAGGGGTTGATCACTGCAACGACCGAGTTCGAGCGCATTCGCGAATGCGACGTCCTTGTGATCTGCGTCCCGACTCCGCTCACCAAAAATCTGACCCCGGAACTCAGTTACGTTGAGAACGTCACTCGCGAAATCGCGCAATACCTGAGACCCGGGCAACTCATCAGTCTCGAATCCACTACCTACCCCGGCACCACCGAAGAGGTCATGCTCCCGATCCTCGCTGCGAGCGGCCTCAAAGTTGATCAGGACTTCTTTCTTGCGCACTCGCCCGAGCGAGTCGATCCCGGCAACGCCCGGTACACGACCAAGAATACTCACAAGGTAGTCGGTGGAGTCGGCCCGAACTCCAAGCGAGTGGCAGTCGAATTTTATTCGCAGACGATCACAAACGTAATTCCCGTAAGTTCGGCAAAGGCGGCGGAGCTGACAAAAGTCTTCGAAAATACGTTTCGCGCGGTGAATATCGCGCTAGTAAACGAGTTGACGCTTCTTTGCGATCGCATGGACCTGGACGTTTGGGAAGTTCTTGATGCGGCATTCACCAAGCCATTCGGAATCATGCCGTTCTATCCCGGCCCTGGCGTCGGCGGCCACTGCATCCCCATCGACCCGCACTACCTGGAGTGGAAAGCGAAGGAACTGAACTTCAACACGCACTTCATCGCTCTCGCGGGAGAAATCAACCGCTCAATGCCGGAGTTTGTGGTCGAAAAGGCATCCCGAATTCTGAATGATCAAGGCGTCGCACTGTCGCGATCCAAAATCCTGCTATTGGGAGTTGCGTACAAAAATGACATTGACGATTGGCGCGAGTCCCCAGCGTTTGATGTCTGGGCGCGACTGGAAGAATTTGGCGCCACCGTGGATTATCACGACCACTGGGTTCCGGAGTGCGAACTCAAGGGTACTTTCCGCAAGAGCGTTCCTCTCACGGATGCGTTGATCGAGGCGGCGGATCTCGTTTTGATAACGACAAGCCACAAGGTGGTGGATTATTCTCACGTCGTCAGCCTGGCAAAGGCAGTTTTTGATACGCGAAATGCCACGAAGGGCATCGTCAGCGAAAAGATCACCAAGCTGTAAATCCGAACGCTAGAGGGTCTTCGCGACGTCTCTAACCCACAGTGAAGAAAGTTGCGATCCTGCTGGCCGGGGTGGTTTCGAGTGCGATCCTCATCGTACTCGCATTGCCACCATCGAATCATGGTTGGATCGCTTGGTTCGCATTTGCCCCCCTTTTGGCAGTTGTCTGGGGACGTGGAATCGTCTTGGGTTTCGCTTCAGGCATTGTCGTTTCCCTCGTTGCCGGTCAAATTGCCTCCTCGGGGATTTTTTACAACTCAACCTACGTCGGCGAATCGAGCGCGTGGACCGTGGCGGGATTTGTCATTTTCGGTTTGGTCATCGGCTTGGTCGGGGCGGTGGCGGGAGCGGCCAAGAGTGCGACTCCCCAAGTTTTGCTTAGAATCGCAATAGTAGCGATGCTCGGCGAATGGGCTTCCGGGATGTTGGTCCCGGTTCTCTTAGGACTCAGTCAGTGGCAATCCGCTCCAATGCTATTTGCAGCTAAAGGCATCGGACTTTACGGGGTGTCAGTGCTTTGTTGGGGTGCGAACTTGTGGGTCGCCCGATGTTTACGAGAACGCGTCCTCCTGAGTTGGCCAATCGGGTCGGCAAGGGGTTCGCTAGGGAAACCGGTGCGCGTTGCTATGATTCAAACCCAGCTTGATGGCCGGGAGGAATTGACCGCCATGAACAAGGAAGCCAAGGCAAAAGGGGCGGAGATCGCGGTCTGGCCAGAACTCATCGGAGCGCAAATGGCACCCAAAGGGAATACGAAGGAACTTCGCGAACTTTCCAATGTGGTCCCTCTGATTACCTCCTTCAAAGATGACTTTGAACCTAAATCGCACAACACGGCTGCTCTATTCGCAGAAGGAGTCGAGTCCCAGCGCTACTGGAAGCAAAAGCTTTTTGCGGGCGAAGTCTTTTTGCGCACGCCCGGAACCGAGGCAGTAGTCGTAAAGTGGAACGATCAAAGGGTCGGACTTAACATTTGTTTTGACACCTGTTATCCCTCAATCATTCAGGCTACGCTACGAAAAAATCCTGATTGGCTTGCCGCTCCGACCCAGGATCCCAATACTTCTTGGGGCGTTGTTCAAGCTATTCATGCCGCCTACACTCCATTTCGTGCGGTCGAGACAGGGTGCACGGTCATTCGAGTCGACCAGACTGCCTACTCAATGGCAGTGGATGCGGACGGGCATATCCTCGCCTCGCTCTCTCCTGGGGAGAATTTAGCTGTGGTGACAATTGATGGGAATCGTCAATCGCGCTGGCTCTGGTTTCCAAATCTTGCTCTCTTCTGCGCAGTGATACTAGCGGCTATTCCGACCCGAAAGGGGGAGAGCATAAAAAAAGTCCAGAAACTTACGAAAAAGCCCCACTAATTTCAAAAAATCCACTATAATTAAAAATCTGGAGCTATCCAGAGGGATATTTGTATGTTTGCACCTAAGAAGTGGATTGGAAAGTTTGTTGCGCTTTTGTCGTTAGCGGCAGGAGCAACCGTGGCACCAGCGGACGAGTCGGCGAAGGGCTATGAAGAACGACCGACCTACGTGAGATTCACCATGAACCTCGGCGACCGGGCTCGTGAGGTACGAAAGGCTCCTTGGACCGAAGACGAGGTTGAAGGTCGTGATGATTTTGCCGCCCGATACAACCCCGCACCGTTTTACTCTACAAAGGCACCCACCCTCGACACGGGTGGCTTGTTCCAAACTGAAGCTCCTACGATAACAGTTCCCGGATTCACTGGCGTTTCTGCCACGGCGTTTGTTCCCCCAGACCCATCGATGGCGGCTGGCCCGAGCGATCTCGCGATTGCTGTGAACTCAACTCTGAATGTTCGCAACTATGCAGGTGTCCTGCTAAGCTCCCAGAATATTGCGACCCTTCTAGGGACAGCTCAATTCATCAGCGACCCAAACATCGAATACGACAGCTATAGCGGTCGATTTATTGGAACGGTGATAGCGCTGGACAACACGACCACATTCACGGGTGCCAAGTGGTGGATTTTCTATTCGGACAACAACACCGCCCTAGGCGGCTGGACCGCATTTAGCGTCAATGCAAGACTGAACGGAGCAACCGACGCCAATATTTGGGCGGACTATCCCCACATCGGCTTGACGAATGATGCAGTTTGCTTGGGGGCAATCATGTTCGCCACACCTGCCGGTTCGGGTGATTCTTTCGGAAAGCTACGATTCATGGACAAGGCCGACGTCTACGATGGCGGAGGAATTGCCTGGTTAGACTTTTGGAACCTCGCCAGCGACGGTACTCCAGACAAACGTCCTGTCCCTGCCACGAGTTGGGACTCACCGACGCGCTTTTATGTTGTGACCGCCAAAGAATCGGGTTCCTCAAAGATCACAGTTCGTGAGTTTGACGACACTGCTGGAGGCAACAATGGTGCCCAAACCACGCTTCTTGGAACCTATTTAGTCGATGTTGCTAGCTACGCGACGCCCCCCGATTGTCGCCAACCGGGCGGAACGACTCCACTTGACAATATCGATTGTCGCATCTTGCAAGCTGAAGTCGCCGCCGGTGATTTGTTTGCTGTGCACACAACGGCGGTTGCCGACGGGGCCGGAAATGCTTCGGCGGTTAAGGCATATAAGCTTGATGTGATTCCAAATCAGGCGCCGACTGTACTCGTAGACAGCCAGCTATTTGCGGGTGGACTCGATTACTGTTATCCGGGTATTACCGGAACTTCAGAAGGGGCGGCGGTCATAACTTTTGGACGTTCAGGTGCTTCAGAAAATCCGAGCATGAGGGTTAGTGGGTTCAAGTTCGGCGCGACAAGTATTGAATCTTCGGCTACAGTAAAGTCTGGGGTGGGTACTTATAGTCGACTATCTAATGGCCGAAACCGTTGGGGTGATTACTTCTGTTGTGCACGATCTCCGGTTGATTTGAGAACGGTTTGGATGCACGGAGAATACGCGGAAGCCGCCAATAACTGGGGTACGTGGGTTGCTGCGTCTAAGTTTGATGCCTACCACGTCGTGGTCCCGGCGGATATTTCGATCCAAACTGCTGGCACGGGGTCGCTGACCGCCCACGTGACTAACTCAGACACTTTTGCAAATGTGGCGGGTTCGACCGTCAGCTTCTATGTGAACAGCGTGTTTGTGGCCTCCGATGTCACGGATGCCTCCGGAAACGCTTCAGTGCCCTACACGGTCGCCGCGGGATCTGCGCCGTCAACGAGGACGATTTTGGCGATCGCAAACGCGACCGCGAGCTTGGATTCGAATTCGGGCACCTCAACTCTCACCGTAACGAAGGCCAACACGGCGATTCAAGTTGCGTCTGAGGTAGGAGTCCCTGGCGAAACAGTTTCACTCCTTGCCCAGCTTAAGCGCCTTTCGGACAACCAACTTCTTGCGGGTCAGAACATCGCGTTTACGGTAAATGGGAACTTTGCAGGATCTGCTGTCACCGACGCAAGTGGCCTTGCGACCATTCCTTATACAATCGTGAATGGATTCGGCAGCTATCCGATC
>JAIOPU010000068.1 GCA_021413725.1 Armatimonadota bacterium
TCGGCGTGGGGCTTTCCTGCACCGCGTCAATGACCGTCAGCACTGCCGCCGCCGACAGCGAGAGCGGTTGGGTGAGCCCAAGAAGGTCCACCTTGTCCATCTCAGTGGCGATGATTGTTTTAACGATGTATTGGGTGGTGCGTCCGGCACTGATGGTTGAGTTGAACTTCTTTTCACCCATCCCAAAGTCCAGGGCACTCTGAAGTGTCTTGAATCCCGGGTCATATCCAAAGACCAGGATCGACCCTCCACTCCATGCTCCGCCACGGAACGTGACCGAACCGCGGTCGTTGGTGATGAGCACTGGATAAGGTCGGACCTGACCGAACATGGGGATATTGGAGGGAAGACTCGGTTTGGCATCGACAGTGACAAGGGCGCCGGCCTGAGGCAGTTTGGGGACGCCGACGGAGAACCGATCCTGCTTGCGAACGTTGATCTCCGACGTCAAGTAGCTGATTTCCGCACCACGCACGTCGTACGTACCGCCAAGGTCTTCACTGGTGATGAGCCGGTGGATGAAGCCCACTGCGAACTCACCCACTCGCTTGAGCCTCGCTTCATCAACCTCGTGCAATGTGTCCTGCGGAGTGTAGTCACGTGCTCGCAGATCTTCGATTGACATCAAAGTCAACGCGGGGATGACGTGTTCATGATAGACCTGCGCTGCTACCGCGCTCTTGATGCCCAGATAAGCGTTCCACTGGCGTCCACCAATGCCGCGCACCGCGTCAACGTACAGATTGTCAGTTCCCTTGGACTGCGAATAAATCTCTGCTTCGCGGCTGGCCAGAATGCCAAGACGGTTCACCACGTCGGCGGAAAGACGAGCGAAGTTCTGGATAAGAGAGACGAAATTGCCGGTGTAAAAGAAGCCGACATTGTCCGTTCCAAAACTCACATCCAGCGTGATCAGCATAACCGCAGGGACGGGGGCATAACGCGCGGCAAAATAGGCCGCGTCCTCGGCCTTGTCGGGGTTGAACTTGCTATCCACAAAATAGTTGGCCAAACGCCTGCGCACGGTCAGATTTTCCATGACCTGTTTGACCTGCGCATCAATCGCCGTGACGTTGTTCTCCGCATCGAGGCTGATTTGTTTGAAGACGGATACCAGGCGAGCCTTGGTGTCGTCAGGCAATTTATCAAAGTCAGGACGGGTGCCAAACTTCTTGAACAACTGCTGTATCGTCAGAATCTGGTCGAGATTGTTGTTGTACGCCATCATCGTGGCGTCAAACTCTTTGTCCTCAATCGGCGACAACAGGCTTCGGGTCTTGCGGAGGTTGAGTTTGCTGCGAGCGACTCGAACCTTATTAGCCTCCGCGCTCAAGACATCGACAACGGCGTCTTTAAAAATCAGATTCTGCCCGCCGACATTCTGGCTGCCGTCACGAAATTTGTTCTCAATCTCATTCTTGCTGGGGCCCACGCCGTAAAGCTCACGGATAAACGCATACCGGGCACGCTCACGAAGCAAACCGTCAAGCTCAGGCACCACGGTAGCCAGCGGGCTGGAAAACATGTTAAATGCAAAATTCTGCTCCCCCATAAGCGCATTGGTGTGGTCGCTGACCACACTGATCATCACCGGGCGCTGGGGTGGTTCTTTTTTGAGTTTCTCGACAAGCTCTACCACAGCCGCCAAGTTGCCCAAGGTTGATCCGCCTGGCGAAAGCTCTGGAACAATACTGTTGGAGTCTTTATAGGCCTGGATATGCACGATCTGCCGTGCGGTGTCATGCGCAAACGACTCGGCTGCGGGGTTCATCGGAGCACTGCCGGGAATGAAAAGCCATTCGGCTGTTTGTGGTTGCTTTTTCCACCGACCCGCATCGGCCGTAAGCGTCCCGCGCAGTTCAGGCTTGTTGATCGATTTTACGCTGTTCTTGCCCAGCAGCGTGGCCAAATCAGCCCGGGTAATGTAATAGCGTGGCACGCTGATCATGGACGTTGTCTGCTTCAACGCAGCTTCCGCAAGGAACGCGCCGGGCTTACCTGGCCCCGTCTCGGCTTCGATGAAGATGATCGCACGCGCGCCAAACTGTACCGCGTCGATCCATTGCTTCCCGGAGCTGAACTCCATCAGCACGATGGAGCCTTCAAGATTCAATCCAGCTTGCTCGCCGGTGCTGCCCTGTCCAAGATAAATCACGCGACCATCAAGCTGGCCGCCCGGTAGGTTGCAAGGCTCAATCAGGTTCGGGGAGAGCTGATAGACCCTCGCTGTCTGGTCCGCGATCTTCAGATTTGCTTTTCCGGGAATAAATACCGCGGAGGGGTATACCATCCGTCCGCTGAACCAGAGCCCTTTGAGCGCCTCCTGGGAGGCCTTGTCCTCGTTGTACGCTTCCAAATATGTCGCCCGGTCGCTTGTTGAAGGCGAAACTGCGCCGCTGACGATCTCACTCCGCAGTTTGATGTACTTGTCGCTTGCCGCGTCTGCCTTTTGGATCTGCTCCTGCGCCTTGGCCCACTTGCCTGCATCATTCATCGCCTTCGCGGCATTTTGAAAGTAGTCCAGGAAATAGTCATCAAGCGCCGCCAGGCCCGGCTGTCCGGTCTGGCGGGCGGGGGCCAATTTCTCAAAGGCGCGCGTCCGCTCAACAAAAGATGTCGCAGCCTGGGGCTGCGGACCCTTTTGCTCCCGGGTAGCCGCCTGGCTTGTCTGGACGGCCTGGTCCTGAGCAAAACCAGGTACCAAAACGCCTGCAACAGCAAGCACAATCAACGCCAGCAAAGCCAGCGTAGTTGAGTTCGTGCGTGAATATGCGTGAGTCACCCTAGCCATCAGTGCGCTTCTCCCTCAATGCTGCCAACCTCGATCTTGAGGTCTTCACGCTTTTCAATCCGGTCGATGCGGCCGTCGAGCACCCGCACCACGCGGTCACAGATGTCCAGCATCTTGTGGTCGTGC
>JAIOPU010000069.1 GCA_021413725.1 Armatimonadota bacterium
GACGAACTTTCGAAGTCGGCAGGATGGAGGTCAACCATACTCGAGGCGGTGCCCTTCCACAAAGCTGCGCGCTGTGCAGTGCCAAAAGCTGCGGTTGAGTATCCTACCTGTACGTCTCCGTATCCTTTGTAAGCACGTGACTCAGTTGTAGGCGATGGATTCAAGTCAACGAATGATTCGGACGTGCCCTTCCAAAGAGCTGCATGGTTCCGAAGGACACCAACATCGTCAACAACAACTTCTGTTTGGACAAGTCCAATTTGATAGGATCCGGCCGCACCAAGTGTGTAACTACCAACAGCACCCGCCGAACTTAATATTTTATACGTATATCGGGCATCAGCATCGTTGGAAAGAACTGAAACTAAGCCGATGGCACAGGCTTTAGTAAAAAGCGATAGCTGTTTCATGAGATGGACACATACAAAGGAGACTGAGGGCAAACAACTTTGCCCGATAAAGTATTGTACACTGACTTTCTCAAAAAACCAAGCAATTCTCCCGTGATGGTGCTAAAACCGACCGAAGTTAAACCCTAAGCTAAAGTCCAAACTGTGCGATCGGTACGCGCCAGTGTTCACGTTCGGGTCGAGGTTGTTGGTGCGGCGGAAGGTGTAGGACGCGTTCAGGCTCAGGTTCTGCCAGATTCGGTACTGATACGTCAGCCCGGAGGTGAGGTCGTCTTGGGGGAGGTAGCCGCTGCTTTTCCCGCTGCGCAGATCGAGCAGGAGGCTGTGGCGGTCGGCGAGGCGGTAGTTGGCGGAGAAGTTGATCGAGGAGCTATTTTGCTTGAACGTGCTGCTCCCGCCCGAGATGAACGTGCTCCCGCCGAGTTGATAGCTGAGTCGCCCCTGCGGGCGCGCGTCGAAGTAGCCCGTCAGCGAGGTGGAACTGGATGTCTGCGTCGAGCCGATGAATTTTGTTTGGCTCTGGTCGATGGCGACCGAATAATCGTAGCCGCCCTTGCCCGCGTACCTGGCGTTGAGGCCGGTGCTGCGCGTGTCGGAGTTGGAACTCACGCTGCCCGAACTGCGATTCAGGAAGTAATTCGCGGACATCGAGAATCGGTCGGAGGGGACCCAGGTGACCACATTCACCCAACTGCGAACATTTGTCGCTCCCGCGCCAAACCCGCTCGTCGAGCCGCCGGAGAAGCCGTTGCCGTCGTAACCCGAGCCATATCCGTTGCTAAACGAACCCAAAGTCGCGAGCGCACCGCCATCGCTGACGGCGTAGCGCGTGGTGAACGTGAGTTTGTCCTTGGGGCGATAGGCCGCCGAGAAATCGTAGTCGCGCCCGGTGCCGCCGGTCGTGCCCGTCTTCACTTTGAGAAGACTCGCGGAGCCGCGCAGGCTGAGTTGGGAGTTTGCCACGTAACTCGTCGTGCCCTTGAGCCCGTTCAGCGAGAATCCTTCTTGCTTTTTGGTCGCGCCGGACCCCACCGTGCGGTCGCCGGTTTGACGTTCCAGCCCCGCCGTCCAATCCCATTTGCCCGCACGGGCGGTCTGGTCAATCGCCGAGCGGTTCACGCTCGATTCGCCAAAGAGAGATTTGGAGCGCGTGAAGGACTGCTCGATCTTGTAGGAGCGATTCGTGCTGACTTCGTACCGCGCGGTGGATTCGACCTTGGTTGCGCGGTTGGTGGTGAATGCCCCCGTGCTCTGCTTGATCCCCACCGCCGAGTTCGATTGACCGAGGCTGATGTTCCATTTGGAATCGGGACGGAAGTTGAGATAGAGGTCTTGCGCCTTCTCGTTCCGGTTGAATCCGACCGATTCGACGGCCGTGAACCCGTTGGGAACGTCGCGGATCGAGGCGTTCAGGTCATACTTTTGGCCGCGCAGGCCGAGAGCGATGGCCTTCGCGATGCCGCTTGAGTTGAGCGCGGAGTTGGTCAGACGCCCAAGCGTATTGGTGACAATGACGGCGCCTTCGGAGTTCTTGCCGCGTACGCCAAGTCGGTATTCTAACCCAAGATTCTCGCGGTCGCCGTTGGCGGTCGAGCGCGGAACGGGCGTGTAGACCACGTCGACATCGCTTGTTGCCGGAATGAAGCGCGTGAAGTAGAAGATCGCCGAGTTGTCGGGGTCGAAGGTGTAGTCCACGCCAAGGGCTTGCAGGATGCCGTCGACTTTTACCGTGATGGGTGCGGTTTGCAACGGCTCGAATTGGAGGGTGTACGGGGTGGAGGGTGGACCAAAACCTTGGAATTTCTCTAATCGCGAACTCGCCACGCCGGAACCTCGTGCTCGTTGTTGCAAAGCCGTGAGAGAAAGCCGCCCCGCTTTGCCCGCGTCATAATTCACGCCGACGCCTTGCACAATACCGCGCCGCTCATTGTAGCCAAAAGCTTCGTAGCTCGCGACGATCGAACTCGTGAGGGCAACGATTCGCCCGATAAGGGTGATGGAGCCAACCTCGTAGTTGATGACGTAATCTTCGCCGGGGCGCAGGTCTAAATCATCGAGACGAATCCGCTCCGACCCCGGAACAATTTGGCTCGCTTGCAGATAATAGGGCCCGGAGGAGTTGTTGCCGTCGATGTTGACGGTTCGCGCACTGCCCTTCGCCTCGCTCGTGACGATTCTCCCGGAAAATCGCTTAGTCGAGTAGCCCACCGCGACGCCCTTGAGCGACTTGTTGAGGCTTGCGAAACGATTGTTATTGAGGAGGCTGGACTGAAGGTCGCCGAGGTTTACTTGAACGCCCTTTTTCAGATAGTCGATGCTGAACCTTTGCCCCTGCGGGTCTTGGTAGCGGTCGTCTTGGATGCTTGCCTTGAAGTTCAAAACCCCGAGGACATTGCGGCCGGTCAGTTCAATTTGCCCGATATTCGTGAACCGCTTATCCCCCTGTCCGAAATAGTTGAGCGAGTTGAATGCGGATCGATCGCCTTCGACCTTATGAACGTGATAGCCAAGCTGACGATAGCCCGACACCTCGACTTTGTCGAGGATATTCTTCTTGATGTATTTCGCCCAGCCTGTGTCGGCGGATGTGGCAAGAGCGCACAGCGCGAGGGCGAGGGTCGTGGAGGGCAGGCGTCGGTTCGTCAAAGGTTTTCGAGGAGAAGCGGAATGTTCATTCGCGCGGCTTCCTGCTGTTGGACGATCTTGCGCTCGAAAGTCTTCATGAAAGTGGCCTTGCTTTTCTGAAATTGCACGCCGTTCGCTTTGTCGATTTCCGCCATGAGTGCCGCATCCATATTGCGATCCAGCTCGATCAAGACCGGCATGAGTTTGGCTTGAAAAAGAAGCTTGGCGACTTCGCCAAAAAGCTGAACGACCTCGTTGCCCTTGCCGAAGGGTCGCGGCGCGAGGCCGACGGTTTTCATATCTCCGACCTGGAAATTGCCCGAACTGGCGTCATCCACCTGGGGCTTTGGCAAAAGAAACGCGAGGTCGCCGGTGACTCGGGGAATCGGAGTCACGCCCAGATCGCGCAAGGCCTTCGCCGAGGCCGGATCGCGAACGGCAATCGCGTTGCAGGCGTTGAAAGCCTTGGCCGCCATCATCTTGCCGCACGTTGAATTCAGAGGACCCACGCCTTGCCCGAGCATGATGACTTTCTTGCCCGCCTTTTTGGCTTTCTTCACCAGATTCGAGTAGTAGGCCACGCTTTTGACGCTGCTGACGTCCTGGAAAATGCTCCCGCCCGCAAAAACGAGGGCGTCGCAGGTGGCAATTTCCTTATTGTACGCCGCCATATCCCGCCTCGCGATGGACTCGATTCCCCACATCCGAGAGGTTAACTCGGGGCTTCCGGACATCGCGCAAACGGAGAGCCCGCTTCCGTTTAGCCCTTCCAAGAGCCCGAGGAGAATGGCGTCATCGCCGTGATTGCCTTCCCCGAAATAGCCCGCCACTAGAATTTTCTTAGACATTCTTCTTCAACCCATTCCGAATCGTCGCGTAAACAAACCACGCCGCGACGCCAAATACTCCTCCCATAATTAGCCCCATCGCAATCCGGGAGAGACCGATTTCGAGGGGTGTGTGCAAGTGGCACATCGTGTTGACCACACTAGTTTGACCGATTGCCGCGACTGAGAGCGCGACGATTGCGAGTGACTTGAGCTTCTGGCTCCCTTCTTTTTCGGCTTGCGCCCAGGCGAAAAGGCCAAAGAGAAGGGCGGGATGCCCGAGCAAGAACTCTTTTGTGCGCGGCCGGACGTACAGGAATTGCTCCTTGAGGCTACTCATTTTGAGTTCTAACCCACTGACCGAGGGAGTTGAGGAGTCCCGCGATCGCGAGGCCGCCGCAGAGGCTGACGCCTGTCATGGCGAGCGCCATCAGGATCGGGTGGATTTTTCGCTTGGTATCGAGGATGAGGTAGGCGGCGATCGGGAAGGCGAGGCCGGAGAAGATTGCGACGAATGAGCGGCCTCGGTTTGAGATGGAGAGGAGGGTGATTATTATTGCGGCTGCAGCGGCCAGCAAGGTGAAATTTCCCCTCCCGGTTCGTGCCTCACCGACCTCCCCCAAGGGGCGAGGTGGGTCTTGATCCGCGCTTCCGGCCAAGGGAATTGAGGGGGGAAATTTCAATCTCAAAATCACCCAGGCGCACATTAAGCCAACACCCAACCCAATCACGGGCAATGCCCAAGATTGAAGTTGTGGTTCAACGAAGGGGCGGGCTTGGCCGACACCGCCTCCGTCCTTGAGAATTTGCGCAGTAAGTTCCTTGATCGTGCTACCGAGGGCAAAAACCGGCTTGTCCGAAGCCGTACTCAGTGGTCGAACAAGGAGAAGCCTCATGCTTCGTTCGCGACTTGCCTTAACGAAGCGCTCGTAGAATTCTTCCGGGCCGAGTTTGTCGACTTCGGAACTCTGAATCGCGTGGAGCCGAATCAGATGCTCCTTCATCTTCTCGGAGAGTTTGTCGTCGCCGGAGATTTTGGAGAACTCAGGAGTTGCGTAGTTGATTCCGTGGGCGATAAGCGTGTCGGCGGTCACACCGACAAGGTCGCGTTGACCGAGGACTTGTTCTCCAAGGGGAAGATAGACTGATGCTCCCAGCTCCTT
>JAIOPU010000105.1 GCA_021413725.1 Armatimonadota bacterium
CAAGAACCATGGGAACGAAGACAAAAACCACGAGAGAAAAGTCTTCGTCCGTGGGAACCGGACCGAAAACCAAGGCGTTGACCACTCCATATGGGGGGCAGTGCGGAGTCCAGGAAACCGGCTTTTAACCAATGATTGATAACACCAACGTCAAGGCATACGTGGACGGGCTCATTGGTCTCGCGCTCGTGGAAATTCGCCGGCCGCTCTTTATGGTCTGGGAATTTGAATCGCCCGACCCGGTGGACGGCAACGCTTCAGCAGGCAAATCTGCAAGGTTAGCCGCTGAGACTTGGCACGCCTTCTTCTACAAAGACACGCCACTCATGCTTGAGTTCAAGTACGTAGGAAGTCGATATTCAGACAAGAAGTTGGACGAAAGGATGGCGGCGAAAAAGCTCGTAGTGCGAGAAGTTAACTTAACAAACAGCGGTGACCTGTTGATTAATTTTGCATATGGATACAAGCTAGTAATCATCTCATTCGAAAAATCCTCTTTCATCATTTGGAGTCTGGAATTTGGCGACAGCCCAACGGTGTTTTGTCGCAAAGAGGGAGATGGGCTAGATTTTAGCCAGTTGGATTGATGTGGAGGCGAGCGTGGATATGCGAGTTGGAATTGCGGTGGTGATGCCGTATCAAGAGGACGATCTTTCGAGTTGTGGAGACGCGTTTCGTCGTTTGGTGGGAATATGATAACTGACACACAGAACTACTTGACGAAACTCCAGAGTATCGCCGGTGGCGAGCTGAAGATGGGGTATAAAGCCGATGATCTTCGGACTTTGTTGCCGTGAAATCCCTGAAATGCCCCCAATGGTGCGATGGAAAATTTATCTCCTTAGAGGAGATAATGAGTGATTTGCCGCTGGACCAGGTTTCTTTTGCTTCCCTCTTCGATCTTGACATCATTGGCTCGCCTGGAATACAATTGCCAATCATGGATGCCGCGAGAAAGTCTAGGGAGCCAGGCGGACTCAGGATGACAAAACCGGCACTTCTTGAGTTTTGCAATAAAATTACTCAACTTGTAGATGGCGAGATCAAGTTTTTCGCGGAGGGTAAAGTGAGTCCTCTATTCCAATTAGTTGCCTTTGATTCAACCGAATATGAATTAGAGTCAGAGGATCCCGCGATCTTACAAACTCTTTCGAAAAGAAACCCGCATTGGGTGTAAGTCAATCATCTGTTTCGGTCTAAAATGCATGGGACAGAAGAACATTCTTTACCCTCCCCGTGGAAATGCCACGAATTATTGACTGAGGACCATGGACAGAGAACCCTTAAGCGTTGCGAGTCGGGCTGAAGTCGCCTTGAGCGGTTTTTGCGGAATTGCCAATCGGTACCCTGCGCACTCTGTTGTGTGCGAAGGTATACAAAGCGCTCCAGGAATAACAATTAGCACCAGCACTTTTGTCTTGTGTGCGATGTACCATGCCTATCAGGGCAACTTGGACATTGACTTTGTCGCGGTGGGATCCACTCTGCTCTCGTTCTCTCGGGTGCTTCAAGGAGTGGAACCCGCAAGCGCATTGCAAGAACTGAATTTACTGGTTACCGCACTCTTGTCAGGACCTTCCGGACTGTGAGAGATTACAGGATTTAACTAGTAGCCACCAGCACTCCCCTACTGGGGCGGGCCTCGTTAACCCGCTTGAAGATGCGGGAACGAGCCAAATTTTCGGAGGGGGCCTAAAGTTAGCGAAATAACCTCCGATCATTATCTCTAACTCCACGGGAGATATACAATTATGATTACAAGAATACTCGAAGTTCGAAGCGACACTCAGTTCAATAATGACCTCACGACCTGGAATGGGGCGATGAATTCCTTGAAAGTTTTGCTGGCTCTCAAGCCGGAAGAACTGGTAGAGATTGGCAAATTGACGAGTGACTTTACGTCCGCACTCACTGCCGCGAACACGGCGAAAGCCGCCGCGAAGTCTGCGGTGACCTCGAAAGACGTCGCCAAGAAGGCCGCCCTTACCTTGGTTCGCAAGTACTCCAAGAAGTACCGCGCCGACCTGAGCATTTCGGACAGCGTTTTGGACCAACTCCTATTCGCTCCCCACGCGACTCCGGGCAGCAGCACTCCTCCAAGTGTCCCGACCGGACTGATCGCCGAGGACAAGGGCTTGAGCGTGGTTGGGCTTGCTTGGCACGCCAACGGCAACAAGTATCCCACGACCTACGTGATCGAGACGCGAAGCAGCGCGACCGACGCCTGGACGATTTTGGACACGACCACGAAGCGGAGGTTTGACTATCAAGCCGACGGAAACCCGATCTGGTTCCGAATCACCGCCAAGCGAAGTGGCCTCACCAGCACGCCTTCGACCGCCGTTAGCCTTTGGGTGAATGGCCAGGGTGTGAACCTCAAGGTAGCCGCCTAAGACTCTGCTCTTTGCTCATGGTTTTGTGGTCGCCCCGATGGGGGTGGCCACTTTTTTCGCCAAAATACTGCAGCAGGGGCGGGTCGCCTAAACTGAAAGGAACCATTGAACGACCTTAAAATTCTCTTCGCCACACGGGCTCTGCGAATGTTCGCCTACGGTCTCCTCGCCGTGGTGCTCGCGCTGCACTTGCGCGGACTCGGCTTCCTGGACCCCGCGATCGGGTTGATGTTCGCGCTGACCCTTGCCGGGGACACGCTGATCTCGCTCTATCTCACCACGCGCGCCGACCGTTTCGGACGCCGGAAGACGCTTTGGATTGGGGCGGGATTAATGATCGCTTCCTCCGTCGCCTTTGCGATTTCGGGGGACTTCTGGGTTCTTGTTTTGGCGGCGACACTCGGTGTTTTGAGCCCAAGTGGAAATGAAATCGGGCCCTTCTTGCCCGTCGAACAGGCATCGCTTTCCGAGAATCTAGCTTCAGAAAAGAGGGTCGGCGTGTTCGCCTGGTACAACCTTGCGGGGTATGTCGCGGCGGCTTTTGGCTCGGTGACGGGAGGAGTGATTGCGCAGAATTTCGGCTATCGCGCCGTCATTCTCACTCACGGGGCGATTGGCGTCGTGATGCTTTGCCTCTACGCATTTCTATCCCCCCAGGCCGAAACCGCCGAGCCGAAGGCGGCGTCTGGCTTTCTTGGACTGCACGAAAGCAAGCGCATCGTTCTGCAACTTTCCGGGCTATTCGCGATTGACGCCTTCGCGGGCGGCTTTGTCATGCAGAGCCTCATCGCCTACTGGTTCCATCTCCGCTGGGGCGCGAGCGAGGTGCAGTTGGGGCTGATTCTGCTGTTCGGCAACCTCTTTGCGGGTGCTTCGGCGCTGATGGCGGCGCGCATCGCCAACCGATTTGGGCTGGTGAACACGATGGTTTGGACGCACGTTCCGTCCAATATTCTCTTGATCCTGGTTCCGTTCATGCCATCTCTCGGCTGGGCGGTGGCGATGTTGCTGTTGAGATTTTGCCTCAGCCAGATGGACGTGCCGACCCGGCAGGCTTTCGTGATGTCGGTCGTTCGCCCCGAGGAGCGCTCCGCGGCGGGGGGCGTGACCAACGTCGCGCGAAGCATCGGAGTCGCCTCTTCGCCCCTGTTGCTCGGGCTGATGATGGCGAATCCCAAGCTGGGGTTGCCGTTAATCTTTGCGGGCTCGCTGAAGATCGTTTACGATCTTTCGCTCCTAACCTTGTGCCGACGGACAGGCTTTGGTTCAAGTCAGCAATAATTTAAATATGATTCGCATTATTGAGGTCGGGCCTCGGGATGGTCTTCAGAATGAAAAGGTCCCCGTTCCGACTTCCGCCAAACTAGATTTTATTCAAGGGCTGTTGGCTTCGGGCTTGAAGGAGATCGAGGTCAGCAGTTTTGTCTCTCCCAAGTGGGTTCCGCAACTCGGAGATGTCGAGGAGTTGTGGCCGGCTTTGCCTGTTGGCGGAATCTATTCGGCCCTCGTCCCGAATAAGAAGGGCTTGGAGCGCGCGGTGGCGCTGGGCGTGGGGCGGATTGCGCTCTTCACTGCATCCAGCGATGCATTTACACAGAAGAACATCAACATGACGGTGGCCGAGAGCCTTGAGGTCTTTCGGGACATTCTGGCTGAGTACGGCGGATGGGTTCGGGGGTATGTGAGCACCGCGTTTGAGTGCCCCTACGCTGGCCGGATCGCTCCCTCGCAGACCGTTTTGGTAGCCCAAACGTTGATCGACATGGGGGTTGCTGAAGTCAGTATCGGCGACACCATCGGAGTAGCAAGTCCGGCGGAAGTTCGCGTTCTGACACAGATGCTTCTCTCCGAGATTCCAGCGGAAAAGATTTGCTATCACTTCCACGATACGCGGGGGACGGCGATCGCAAATGTTTCGGAGGCCTTAGAAATGGGCATTCGGGCGTTCGATTCGAGCGCGGCGGGACTCGGAGGTTGCCCCTATGCGCCGGGTGCGGGCGGGAATTTGGCGACAGAGGACTTGGTTTACTTCCTGGAGCGAGAGGGAGTTTCGACAGGCGTTGACCCGGTTTTGTTGGCGCAGGCGTCCGTACCAATTTTGAAACTTTTGCAAAAGCCCGTGACGGCGAAGGCACAACTTGCAACTCTTGCGCAAAAACCGTCGTAACCATGCGAATTTGCTCACTTTTGAACCTGTAACTAGGGCATACTAGACCGATGGATTCCTACGATGTGATCGTAGTTGGAGGTGGCACCGCAGGGGCGGCGGCCGCCATTGCCGCCGGTCGCCAAGGCGCAAAGACTCTCGTTATTGAGCAACTCGGCTCACTGGGTGGAACGCAGACCAACGGATGGGTGACCCCAATGATGCCGAACTACATGGGCGACTTCAAGCTAAATCGGGGCGTCAATCTTGACATTCTGGCCGCTCAAAGTGCAGTTCAACCGGTGGGAGACGACACCCCCCACGGCGACGCCTGGTACGACCCCGTGATGCTAGGATACGTCCTCGACCAACTCGCGACGGCAGCGGGAGTCGAGTGCCTTTTCAATACCCTTGTGATCGATGCGCACGTTGAAGACGGTGTGGTTACTGCAGTGGAAGTCGCCACACGAGGAGGGCGATTTTGGATCAAGGGCAAGACGTTTATCGACGCCAGCGGCGACGCCGAACTCGCGATGATGGCGAAGGCAGAAATGATGGAGGGCAACGAAGACGGGGTGCATCAGCCCATGACTCTGCGCTTCATGATGGCGGGTATCGAGATCGAAACGATGAGGGCGGGATTTGAACACTGGGGAGTTAATGAGCCGTATCACATCGAGCTAGGTTTTGGAGAAAGCAAGGATGCCCCAGTATTGGGCGATTGGGTCCGCGAGGGAATCGCTGCGGGTGTTTTGGAGGAAGATGATCTTGGATACTTCCAATTCTTTACTATGAACGGACGTCCGGGAGAATTGGCCTTCAATGCTCCGCGTATTGCTGGTCTTAATCCGCTCGATTCCTTCGAAATGAGTTTGGCATATCAAGTAGGCCGAGCGAAGATTTTTCGCATCTCCAAGTTCCTGCAGAGGTGGTTCCCTGGCTTCGAAAAGTCGTTCGTGAGCGGCATTGCTCCTCTTATGGGGATACGTGAAAGCCGCCGAATCGTGGGAGATTATGTTCTTACCGCCGAAGACCACCAGAATTGCCGCAAATTTCAAAACTCGATTGCCCGGAACCGATATCCTGTAGATATACACCTTGCGGTTGGAATTGACTTTAGGCGATTGCCCAAAGGGGAGTATCATGATATCCCTTACGACTCGATTGTGGTCAAGAACTTTGATAATTTGTGGGTGGCAGGCCGTTGTTTTAGCGCAGATTTTGTCGCACAAAGTAGCGCAAGAATTCAGCCAGTCTGCCGATCAATGGGTGAAGCGGCGGGAGTGGCGGCGGCAATCGCGGCACGCGATGGATTGGCTTCCCGAGCGGTCCCGTACAGTGAACTCGCTGAGCAACTCGATCTCTCGTTGCCAGCCATGATGCGGGCTGACGGTGTAGCAGGCTAGTGGACCCAAACTTACATCCTCACCAACGCTGGAATCCTCTGCTCGACGAGTGGGTTTTAGTCTCGCCTCATAGAACGGAGCGACCTTGGCAAGGGCAAACGGAGTTCTCTCAGCCATCAGCCTTACCGTCCTATGATGCGAGTTGTTACCTCTGTCCCGGAAACTCGCGAGCGGGTGACTTGCGGAACCCGGATTATTCGGCGACCTACGTATTTGCAAATGACTTTCCTGCGTTACTGCCGGATTCCAGTTTCACTGCTGAGGAGTCGGATTTGATTCGATCAATGCCAACAAGCGGTGAATGCCGGGTGATTTGTTTCTCGCCCCGTCACGATTTGACGATGGCGGAAATGAGCGTAGCCGAAATCAGTGAGGTTGTCTCCGTCTGGGTGAATCAAGATCGGGAACTCGGCCCGAACTACCGCTGGGTTCAGATATTTGAGAATAAGGGGGTCGCAATGGGTTGCTCGAATCCGCATGCGCACGGTCAGGTCTGGGCAAGTGACTTTGTGCCGAGTCTCGTGGCGCGGGAAGATGTAACGCAACGTGCATATTTCGAAAGAAAGTCCTCACCGATGCTGTCAGACTATCTTGCGTTGGAACTTGTGCAGAATTCGCGGGTGGTTTGCGAGAATGGTTCTTGGGCGTTTGTTGTCCCATTCTGGGCGACATGGCCCTACGAAATGCTTTTGCTTCCTAAGCAAGCGGTGGCTCGATTGAGGGAGTTGAGCATTGAGCAACAAGGGGACCTTGCGGACATTCTAAAGCAAGGACTCACGCGGTACGACAACTTGTTTGAGACGAGTTTTCCCTACTCTATGGGGTGGCATGGTGCGCCGAATGACGGGGGCCCTAGCGAACATTGGACACTCCATGCTCATTTTTATCCGCCGCTACTTCGGTCGGAGACCGTAAAGAAATTTATGGTTGGTTATGAGATGTTGGCGCAAGCACAGAGGGATATTACACCGGAGCAGGCGGCAGAGAGATTGAGGGCCGTTTCGGAGGATCATTATAAGCAACGCTAATTTCGAACTTGCCAGAGATGTCGTTGCTCAGGCGATTACAGGATTTAGTGACCAATTCAGTAGTGCCTCCGACGTAAGCCCGGTCGGTTCGCGCATTGTCAGTTCGAGCCAGGGGCATGCGGAGGAATTCGACGTTCAGAATTTGGTTGCCTCTTCACTGACGCCCTGGGTGCGTTATGCAGCAGGGATGGGCTGGGTTTTGGGGACGGGTGTTCCAAATGTGGACGCTTTCATTGCGAGTGATATTCCAACCGGAAGCGGTTTGTCTAGCAGTGCAGCGGTGGAAATGGCATTCGGGAATCTGTTTCGCCTGCTGTCCCACGCGAAAATTGAAGATTTGGACTTGGCTCTGCTTGGGCAACTATGCGAAAACCAATTCGTCGGTGTTCCTTGCGGAATGATGGACCAGATCGCAGTGCAAATGGGCCGTTCAGGTCAGGCGATGCTGATTGACACGATGCAACCTCCTTGGGTCGAGTACGCATCGCTACCGTTCGGGGTAAAGATGGTGGTTTGTAATACAGGCATCCAGCACCAACTCGGCGATTCTGGGTACCCGCTGCGTCGACGCCAGAGCGAAGATGCCGCAATGATCCTCGGTGTCGGCACCCTGAGAGAATGTTCGGTAGCCGAATTAATGGAACGCCAGGACGATTTACCTGAAGTGCTCTTCCGACGGGCCAAGCACTGCGTGACAGAAATAGAAAGAACCCTGCAGTTCTACGATGCACTCAAGAACGGCGAGACTGACAAGCTCGGACCCCTCATGGCGGCAAGCCACACCAGTCTGCGTGATGACTACGATGTCTCTTGTCCAGAACTTGACAAGATGGCAGAAATTGCTCAAAAGGCGCCAGGATGCTTAGGGGCACGAATGACTGGCGGTGGCTTTGGCGGGGCGTGCATCGCATTGGTCCACGAAAAGCAGACAGAGGAGTTCATTGAGGTTTGCCGTCGGGAATATGGGTCGCAGGGAAACTTCTTCGAATGCAAGCCCGTAGACGGAGCCTGTGTCATAGAGCTAAACTAAGCCAATGATTTCACTCGCCCTCTGGGTCTTGCAAGGTCCGTTCATCCATCACGCAACGGCCGACTATGAGAAATCGGTCATCAATGGAATCACCGTCTTTGTGAGTCCTGAAGCGAAGTCGCATCCCGAAACCACCAAGCCTTGCCTGGAATTGATCTCCAAGGCAACACGGGAGTTCTTGAGATTTACCCCAAAGGCAACTCACGTGACCCTCAAGAAAACGAGAATCTGGGTGGAACAGATGAACCCGGCCTTTCCTTCGATGTGCTTCCACGAAAGCTCCCAAGAGTGTCGGATTTAGCAACCCGGAAATCACGGCGGCCTACGAGAATGCCAAAGCAACCGGGAGATATGACCTTGTGCAACATAACCTTGGCACCGAACGAAGGGCTTATGCGATGACGAATCCGATGGAGTACTTTGCTGAGTTGAGCGAAGCGATCTTTGGTGCCAACGACTTTTTTCCGTTCACTCGGTCGGATCTGAAGGGCTTTGATCCCCAAGGTTATTCGACCGTAATGAAGATTTGGGGACTGAAACCCTGAATTCCCCCCGTAAATTCGCTGGAACTGTTGATAAAACTAGGAACTAACCCGTGCTGAAAGTTTATACTGAGAGTACGCGGATTTTCTGCGCCCAAGAATTCATATAGGTTTATCATGCTGCAAAAATTGATCTGTTCGTTCGGAGCCCTCGCGCTCATCACCGCGTTTTCTCCTGCCGTCACCCTCAACTCGCTTGACACATTTGAAGATTTGACCGTTATGAATTGGAGCGGTGGCGCGAGTCCGACTAACTTTGCGGATGGTTCTAACGGGTCCGCTCGGTCACTCCAAATCAGCTCCGGAACATTTGGTTTCGCAAGCCATCTCGCTAGCCACAATTCGGACCCCCGCTACATCGGAAACTACACTTCAGCGGGTGCAACTGCCATTGAGGCCTGGTTTAAGAACACGGGCGACACAGTACTTGAAATGCGCCTCGTCCTGTTTACAGGATTTTCCGACCGCTGGACATCGACCACGAGTTTCCCAATCGCGCCCGGCTCCGGTTGGGTGAAGGCGACATTCTCCGTCTCAGCATTGACGCAAGTCGCCGGAACTGGGTCATTGGCAGCCCTCCTCAGCAATGTTGAGAAGGTTATGTTTCGGAATAATACTGGTGCCCCTTCATCCGGTGGAACCGCAGCATCGGGACGAGTGCAGATCGATAACGTCCAAGTCATCGGCGCGACAACAGTCAGTGGCCACGTGAACTCTGGCGGAGGGCGAACGCTCTCTTCGATGCTTGTTCAGCTACGAAACGCGGGCACACTCACCAACGTA
>JAIOPU010000106.1 GCA_021413725.1 Armatimonadota bacterium
CGTCTCCTCTGTGTTGCCCGAGTAGCTCGTCGCAAAAACCAGGGTTCCTGAACCCACCCAATTTGGCATTGTGTAGTCACGATTAACCAAGAACGGCACCTTGCCATGAGAATCAATAATCGCTCGAACAAAATCTCCGCCCGCTGCCGAGCCTCCCATTCCCGTGAGAACCACATTATCCGGCTTTCCGCCGAAAGGAAGTGGAACCTCTTTTGCAATCCGCAACGCGGTTTCGCACTGAGTAGGGAAGTCCGTGTAAAGCTGGAGCATGCCTTTGGGATCAAGAGCGGTCACGAAAGATTTATCGTCAAATTGGTGCATCACCCTCTATTTTGATTGATTTCACACTAATTTAGTCAAAACTCCTTGGAATTCTGAGGAACCTGGGTTAAAATAGTATGTCGCTCCGCCATGCGGGGCTTGTCTTTCGGTGATTCATGAAAAAAGCACTCCTCTCATTTATGGGCGTAGCCCTGCTGACTGCAGTCAATGCCCAGTCTTATGGCAGACCGCAAAAGGCTCCATTTCCTCTTAATATGCCCAACTCACAGGATCGATATCTCAATTCGATTCAGTTCCCAAAGAACTCCCTTGGCATTCCAGCATTTAATCCAAACGTCATCCTCGTCGCTTTCCACGACCAGGTGAGTTTCAGAAGCAGAAAGGCAGTCCTAATGGAGTACGGCCTCAAGGAAGATAAGAAACTCGTCAGTCAGTATTTCTCCAGGCTGATTTTGCCTGCTGGCGCAAATTTTGAAAGCGTGCTGAAGCATCTCAAGGCCGACCCCAGCGTGAGGGTCGCCGAGCGAGACTACTATGTCCAGGCTCTCACGGCACCAAACGACCCGCAGTACCCCAGCCTATGGGGCATGAACAACACTGCTTTGCCGACTGCCGACATCGACGCCGAATTGGCATGGAATCTCACCACGGGTAGCAACTCAGTCAAGGTCTGCGTTATTGATACCGGCATCGACTACAACCATCCTGACCTCCAAGGGAACGCATATGCAAATCCGGGGGAAATCGCCGCCAACGGCATTGACGACGATGGCAACGGATTCGTTGACGACGTGTACGGTTACGACTTTGTCAACAACGATGGTGATCCGCTGGACGACAATAACCACGGAACTCACTGCTCGGGAACCATCGGCGGGAGAGGGAATAACAATGTTGGTGTTGCGGGAGTGAACTGGAATGTCAGCATTTTCTCGGCCAAATTCCTGAACTCAGGTGGATCTGGAGCTATTTCCGACGCGGTTCTGTGTACCGACTATGCTCGGGTCCGAGGGGCAGACGTCATGAGCAACTCTTGGGGCGGCGGTGGCTTTAGCCAACTCATGCTCGAGGCAATCCAGCGAGCAGAAGCCGCCGGCATTCTCTTCGTTTGTGCCGCAGGCAATTCTTCATCCAATATAGACACTTCAACTTTCTATCCAGCAAGTTATGACGCTCCGAATGTAATGGCCGTGGCCGCCATCAACAGTGCAGGAAATCTCGCGAGTTTCTCAAGCTATGGCGCAGTGAACTGCGATATCGCAGCCCCGGGAGAGGCGATCGTTAGCACAACGATCGGAAACACCTACTCCAGCTTTAGCGGGACGTCCATGGCGACTCCACATGTTGCCGGCGCAGCCGCTTTGCTGAAGAGCTATTTCCCGACCATTAGCTATGTCGGCATGAAAGCGCGATTGAAAGCAGGCGCAGTTCATCTTGCCAGTCTTAATGGCAAAGTCGAGACTGGATTGCTGAACGCTTACAATGCAATGGACAATGACTCGGTTGCGCCCAGCACTCCAACTGCCCTCAGCGCGAACAAGCGCTCCTACTCTGCGCTGGGTCTGAAGTGGACCGCCGGTGGAGATGACGGAACAGTAGGTTCTGCCACCAGCTATGATTTGCGCTACAGTACTTCTGCAATCAACGCCGGGAACTTTGCTTCGGCAACACCGGCAACGGCGGGTGCTCCGAAGCCAAGCGGCCAACTTGAAGCCAACGTGGTCGCCGGACTGCAGCCCGGAAAGAGCTACTATTTCGCGCTCAAGAGCTACGACAATGTGGGAAATGCAAGCGGAATCGTCACCGCAGGGCCCTACACGACAATTGCTCCAAGTACAAACCAGGACATGGAAGGTGCACCTTCCATGACGGTCGGATCCGGGACATGGGCACTCACAACAGAGCAAAGCTTCTCTCCGACGCACGCGTGGTCGGATTCTCCTGGGGGAACCTACCTGGATAACATCGAAACGGTTTTGAACTTCACGAATCCGATCACGGTTGCACCAGGGATGAATCTCTCGTTTATGGCCAAGTACGATTTGGAATCCGGATACGACTATGTTTACTTCGAAGTATCCAATAATGGGGGTGCATCTTGGAGCACTTTGGCAACTGTCAACGGGGCCAGTGACTGGAAGCAGTTCTCAGCATCGCTTGCAGCCTTCAGCGGTCAATCTGTTCTTGCTCGCTTCCGTCTGAAGACGGACACCAGTGTTGTCAAGGACGGAATTTACATTGACGACGTCACCACGTACAACTTGGTGCAAGTGGGGACAGATAACTTTGATGGCGGCGTAACCTTCTCGGGCGATGCGCCTTGGACTCGAATCAGCACGGATTCCCACTCGGCTTCGTTCTCGTGGACGGACAGTCCTGGTGTGCAATACGTCAATAACCTTGACATCAAGCTCACCCAAATTGGGACGTTCACGATGTCGAACGTTCTCAACCCAACTTTGAGCTTCTGGATGAAGAAGAGCCTTGAGAATAATTACGATTTCCTCAAAGTTCTGTCTTCGGCAGACGGCGGGCCATTTGTGACAACCGGTTCCTTTACAGGAGGATCAGATGCCACATTGGCCTGGGCCGTGTACTCGGCACCCGTTCAAAGCGGTAGTACCCTTAAGCTCCAGTTCCAATTGACGACGGATGGTAGCGTGGTCCAAGAAGGGGTGACCCTTGACGACCTTGTCGTTTACGCTGAACCTTGCGAAGCTATTGGCGGGACGGTCTCAGGAACGGTTTTGCTAGAGGGACTTACTCTAAGTCAACTTGCTGGTCATTCGGTGACCGTTCAGCTCCGAACGCCGGGAACTCAGACGGTGATCGAGACGACCTCGGCAACACTCGGCGTCAACGGTGCCTTCTCGATGGCGACGGCGCAGGTCGGGAACTTTGACATAGCGATCAAGGGTTCGAAGTGGCTCCGAAAGGTTCTGCCGAATGTGACCTTGACGGGTTCGGGAGTTTCTGGTCTGTCGGCGAGCCTTTGGACAGGTGATGTCGCTCAAGACAATGTGGTCGATCTCACCGACTACACTGCCCTCGTGGTTGCATTCAATGCGGTTCCAAGTTCCGGCAACTGGAATGCGGCGGCGGACTTGAACGAGGATGGCGTTGTTGATTTGACGGACTACACTTACGTAGTTACGAACTTCAACAAGGTCGGCGACAACTAAGCCTGTCACGTCCATCGGCCACCTTCCCTCTCCTCGCGGACAGGGAAGGTGGTCATTTTATTTGTCACCCTGAGCTTTCACTATTCACAATTCATTTTTGAGTTGTGAATATCTTTTGAACCTGGGTTCTCGTTCACTTGAAGCTACATCTACATTCATTCACAACTGCTCTTTCCCCCTGGAGGTGTCAGGTAGGAAGGAGGTATTTTTGTTCAATATTCATAGGTCACGGGGGGTGAATCTGTCAACCGACGGACTCCACTTAGAGTCAACCGAGGCCTGGTTGCTAACGCAAACCCTAGAACTGATGGGCTGTGGGCTTAGCTCCTTGCAGTCGGTTTATGATGTCACTTAGAGATTTTGTCTTGGTGGACACTCCGTATCTTTTCTATGGTCCTGGGCCCAAAACACCGGGGCCGGGGAATTCGCTATAGTTTTAGGATGGACGCGGCGCATGAAATTGAGGTGATGATTCGGGCAAAGTACCCGATTCTCTTTATTCAATCCTGGGAAGAGGGGCGGGTTGAGGAGACCTTGCAGGAGATTTGCAAGAAACTCAACCGAACCTTGTATCAGTGGTCGGTGACTCAGGGTTTTCAGCCGCCTTTGAACGTCGGTTCCGGCGCGCCCAAAGGGGCAGCACTTCCCTCGGAGCTTGAGGCTTTGGCTCAAGTGCACGAGGCTTCGGAATTTACGGTGGTCTTGTTGAAGGACTTTCACCCTTATTTGCGCGATTCGCGAGTGGTTCGGTTGCTTCGCGATTTGGCTCAGCGTTTGCGGGGGAAGAGCCAGACTTTGATTTTGATGTCGCCCACTTTGGTCCTGCCGAGCGAGTTGGAGAAGGATATTTCTGTGCTTGAGTTTCCGCTGCCGGTTCGGGGGGATATTGAGAAGCGGTTGGACGAGATTATATCCGCGGTGAAGTCGAACCCGGCGATTGATACCGAGCTGACTCCGGAGAATCGGGAAATTATTGTCAAGTCGGCGCAGGGGCTTACTTTGGATGAGATCGAGTCGAGCTTCGCGAGGAGCTTTGTCGAACTAAAAAAGTTGGATGTGGGCATGATTCTCGAAGAGAAAAAGCAGATTGTCCGGAAGTCGGGCCTTCTCGAATACTATCCGCCGGTTTCGAATATTGCCGATGTCGGTGGGCATGATCTTTTGAAGGATTGGCTGGCGAAGCGTCGGATGAGCTTTACGGATAAGGCTCGCGAGTTTGGGATTCCGCCACCTAAGGGCGTTCTTCTTTTAGGTGTTCAAGGTTGCGGAAAGTCTTTGGTGGCAAAGGCGATTGCGGCGAGTTGGAATTTGCCGATGCTAAAGCTGGATGTCGGGCGGATATTCGGCAGCCTGGTGGGCCAGAGCGAGGAAAATATTCGGCGGGCGATTGCGGTTGCGGAGTCGGTCGCGCCTTGTATTTTGTGGGCGGACGAACTTGAGAAGGGCTTTGCTGGAGTCGGGAGCGGCGGCGGGGGCGATAGTGGCACCTCGGCGCGGGTCTTTTCTACTTTCTTGACGTGGATGCAGGAAAAAACCAAGTCGGTTTTCCTGATCGCGACGGCGAACGATGTTTCGAATCTTCCCCCGGAACTCTTGCGAAAGGGTCGGTTCGACGAGATATTCTTTATTGACCTCCCGGACCGAGCGGAGCGGATCGAAATTTTCAAGATTCACCTCAACAAGCGCAAGCGCGACCCTTCAACCTTTGATCTGACCGAACTCGCCATCGCCACAATTGGTTTTAGCGGCGCGGAGATCGAGCAAATCGTGATTGCGGCGTTGTTCTCTGCCTTTGACAAAGAACGCGAGCTGAGCCAGGAAGACCTCATGACCGAAGCCAAGACCCAGGTCCCCCTCAGCCGGATGATGTCGGAAGAGATCGACGAACTCCGCAACTGGGCAAAGATGCGAACCCGCCCAAGCGCCTCTCATTCGGGCGATGCCTGACCGAAAGTTGCCTCCTCCCGCGGGAGCGTTCCCGTTAGGTCGGGGGCGGGGTCCGGGTTTAGGGAGATATGATTTTTGGGGCGGTGGAGGTTGAATTCGTCAACTTTGTGGTTGTGCCTATTGGGAAAGGAAAAATGGGCGGGACGCCCGTGGTCCGCGATGCGGACGAGACGTCCAGCGCTCCTAGGGGTGATTGAGCCTAAAGTTGATCATCATCATCGCTGCTCGTAAGGTGAATGAAATCGTTTATCTTCGATTTGAACCTTCATTAGGATTGGCGGGACTGCCCGTTTTGTCCTCCCGATAGTTGAAAATGTTCGGAGATATAGTTTGATTTAGATTTGAATTTGTTAGGACCGGAAGGAAAATAGATGAACTTACTGGAACAGCATAAGAAACGAAATGACCGGATGCGGATTGCCAAGCGTCTGCGGAAGGACGGACTTTTCGAAATGGCTGAAGTCGAAGTTGTTGACTATATCCTTAAGAATTTTGAATGGGACGACGACTGGGAGCTAATTTGGCTCCTGCTTGCAGTGGTCGGTCGACACGGCAGTTCTTATAGTGAGAGGATGTTAATGCCGCTCATCACCGCGAACGCGGACCAGGAGTTTAGTGTGTATACCGGACTTGGCTATGCTCATGGCCGACTATCCATTCGAAATGAGACATTTTCAGAACGCGTGCCAAAGTTCTGCAGTGCCATCTCCAATGGTCAAACGGGATTTGCTGACGGCCTATTTGTCGGAGTCTTGCTTGCTGAGTATGTCCCGTCCGAACAAGATCAACGGGCATTTCTGCAAACGATGCAAAGTGTTCCACTTGAAATCTCAGGGACGATATTTTGGTTCTATGCCTGCACGTACAACTGGACGGTTCCCGAGAAAGACCAATTCATACTTTCTGTCCGCCCAAAGATTAGGCAAGATTTCGTTGAAGCGATTGACTTATCACTCGCAGGCACCAAACCAAAATGGCGCCCTCTATTCCATTGAAATCGAACGCGGATGAAGTGCGACAGATTCATACAGCGAAAAACCCCGCTCTTTCGAACGGGGGGTCTTTTTCGCGTAGGTTATAAGTCACTTACCCTTGGAGCAGGCTGAGGACAGACTGCGGGGCTTGGTTTGCTTGCGCTAGTACCGAGAGACCGGCTTGCTGCAGGATTTGGTACTTGGTGAACATCGACATTTCTTCGGCGATATCCACGTCTCGGATCGCGGATTCTGAGGCGGTCAAGTTTTCCTTGGCGACGCTCAGGGCGCGGTTGTTCGAGTCGAGAATGTTTCGCATAAAGTTTCCGATCGTTCCTCGGGTTGCGGAGATATTCGTGATTGCAGTTTCGATCGTTGCCATCGCTGAGTTTGCCCCAGTTGCGGTGGTGATATCGATTCCCGTCAGGCCGAGGGCGGCATTTGAGGTGCTGCCGATGGCAAGTTGGGTCGTTTGTCCGGCGTTGGCTCCAATTTGGAACTGTGCGGCTCCGGCGTAAGCATATCCGATGCTGGTTCCACCAGCGATGGCGGCGACACTTGCGATGAACTTCATCTTGTTGCCGGCGGCATCGGTGAGGGTCAGACCGTCATCTTGGCCTCGAACGGTGAAGGTCGAGCTAATGGCGGGACCGCCACCGGCTGGTGTGATCGTCACGGCGACTCCACCGGCTCCTCCGGCATTGACGCCTCCAGCGAGGGGATTTGTACCTGCGGCTCCGATGATGGAACCGGTGTCGCTGACACTGAGAGCGTTACCGACCAGGCCGAATTTGTTCGCGGTCACCTTGAACTTGAAGTTACCGCCACCGACATCGACGATTGCGGCGGTGACGCCCATTTCAGTCGATCTCTGGTTGATCGAATCTCGTAGCTGAGCGTTCGTCATTCCGGTGGTGACGTTGACGGTTACCCCGTTAATGGTCACGGCACCGGGCGTTCCAACGGTGAGTGCTTCAGCGGCTCCTTGGTTAGCCGCAGCGATGGCTCGGCTTCCCAGGAAACTTGCTTGGACGGGCAGAGTGGCGAGACCACCGATGGTGATGTCTCCACTCGAGAGAATCGCACTTGTGCCGAGAGTTCCCCCAAGGGTCAAAGATGCGACCGATGCATGAGTTACGGCGGGTTTTACGCCAGCGCTTCCATCAAGGAGTCGCTTTGTGCCGTACGTGGTCTGGTTCGAAATTCGGTCAATGGAGTCCAAAATCGAATTGAGTTGGTTCTGGTTCGCCTGCTTTTGATCAGGCGAAAGGGTTGCGTCGTTGCCATTTGCGACTGCGAGGGCTCGGGCATCACGAAGTAGGCGGCTTACTTCATTTAGCGCTCCCTCAGCCGTTTTGGCGAAGTTGGTCGCGTCGCTGTTATTGCGAAGTGCTTGATCGAGAGCGCCTATTTGCGCTCGGAAACCTTCCGAAATTTGGAGACCGGCAGGATCGTCGGCTCCGGAGTTAATTCTGAGTCCGGTAGACAGTCGTGTGACTGAGTTACCGAACAGATCGTTGTTGTTGTTGAGATTTCTCAACGTACCCATTGACAAGAGATTTGTATTTACGCGATAAGACATGATTTTCTTCCTTGTACCGGCACTCCCTTCTGCCTTCCTGGCGGAGTGTTTTTCTTCCGGTCTCGTAAGTAACATTCCGCAATATTGCGGGGATAATCCAGGTATAATTACCTGTATTCACGCACTTTTACCGGGTTTTTCAAATGCTGGTAGGGTGACGGGGGTCGGGGCTTGGGATGGGCGAGAGATTTTGTCGCCTGAGGAATAGTCCGGGCCTTCAGCCCTTAGGTTTTCGGGTTAGCGTTCCCTATGGCGGTTGCCATAGGTTGGTATGGTTTTGCACCTTTGGTGCGCCTTGAAGAGGAATGCATCCAACTTCGGATTGGCAAAAGCCCTATGCGAGTTGAAATTCAGTCCTTTAGACCAAGGATCTGGGGTTCGCGCAGTCCGATGGTTTTGACGCGGAGCCGCAAAAGAGAGTAGCATTCTGGAATCGCTATGATTCAACGCACTTTGGTTCTCGGTCTCCTTGCTCTTGCCTCGTTCGGAAACGCTGCTACGCTCAAACGAGTGACTTATCCTTCCCCATCACCGGATGGGAAATCTCTTGTCTTCAGTTGGCAGGGTGACCTATGGACGAGTTCTATTTCAGGGGGCGACGCACGACGGATCACGGTGCATCCAGCGAGCGACACTTTTTCGAAATGGATGCCCGATGGTAGCCGGATTGTTTTTGCCTCGGACAGGATGGGAAGTGTCGACCTTTTTTCGATCAAGCACGACGGGACCGACCTGAAGCGGATTACTTTTGACAGTTTTACCGAGACTCCCTATGCGATCTCTGCGGATGGGGCTTGGATTTATGGGTATACGAACGCTTGGGGGTCGTCGAATTGCTTTAAGGTTTCATCGAGCGGTGGCGATATTGTGCGGCTCACGGGGCATCCGTTGGAGGCGCAGTACTGCCCGAGTCCGAGCGCGAGCGGATTGATGGTTGCCTATAACAACGGGGGCCGGGTCAGCAACTGGCGCCAGGCGGAGTATAAGGGTACAAATTCCGGCGAAATTTGGATTGCGAATAACTCGGTGCCGTTTTCAGCGGCCAAGAACCTGACCAAGAACGAATTCGCGGACATCTTCCCGATGATGTCGCCGGACAACTCTATTTTCTTTGTCTCGAATCGCTCGGGTTGGCCGAACCTTTGGCGCATGAACAGCGATGGTTCGGGGGCGAAGAAGCTGACGAACTTCAGTTTCGGGACGGTTCGTTATCCGACCATGAACGCGGGCGGGACCGTGATTTCCTTCGAATTTGACAGCGAAATATACACTTATAATACGAAGTCGGGCGCGGTGACCAAACTGGAGTTCGATGTTCCGGCGGATAGCCGGGTCTCGCCGACGCTAGATTTGACTCTGACGACGGGGGCTTCGGACCTTGCGGTTTCGCCCGATGGCAAGCGTTCCGCGATTGAAGTGCGCGGCGACATCTATCTCATTCCAGAAAAAGGAGGCACGACTCGGCGGTTGACTTCGAGCATGGCTCGAGATTCTGACCCGATTTGGATTGGTCCGAAGACCTTGTTGTTTGTCACGGGACGGAATCATAAGCGCGAGTTTTGGACGGTGGACATCCAGGGTGTCGAGAAACCTTTTTATCAGCATCCGACCCTAGACGCTGTAAATCCGAGGTTGAGTCCGGATGGAAAGACAGTTGCCTTTAACCTTGGCGACCAAGAGATTGGTAGCGTGCCGGTTGCGGGAGGCGCGATGAAGACTTTGGTGAAGAGTCCAGCTCTCTGGATTTTGCAGAGCGGGCCGAACTTTGATTGGAGTCCCGACAGCAAGTGGATCGTTTTCGATGTGCCGAAAGAGCGGGGCTCTACGATTGATGCGCTGAACTTGGAAACTGGGCGCCGGGTGATGGTCGCGACAACAGCGCGGGGCGGGACGAATCCGAAGTGGTTGCCGAACGGGAAGGGAATTTTCTTTACCGCGGATGGGGATCTGGGGGAAGATTTGTTTATGGTGGATCTGGTTCCGGCAGACCCGACATTTACCGAAGACGACCTCGACAAGATAGACGAGAAGCCCGAGAAGAAGGACGACAAGCCGGTCGTGGAGATCGATGAGCACTTTTTGTTTGAGCGAACACGT
>JAIOPU010000107.1 GCA_021413725.1 Armatimonadota bacterium
CTTCCCAGATTCAAAAATTCCCACGGCGGCATTCATTTCTGCCCAATTCGGACAAACCATTATCGCCACCCAGGTCTTTTTGCGAGACCACAATTCCACCGGCTGTTAACAATACGAGTTTGCCAAAACCGGGCTCATAAAATAACCCCGTGCATGGAACAAATACTGTGGCGAAACCTAGCCGAGGCGAAGTTTCTGATGGGGGATTAATGTCATGGAATATCAACGAATTGGCGACATGCTTTTGGGCGAAGGCATAGTCACAAAAGAATCTCTGGACCGCGTGACCGCGACCCAAAAGAAGAGTCGGGCCCGACTGGGAGAACTTCTCGTCGCGATGGGACTCGCGACGGAAGATCAGGTGACCGATTGCCTCGCACGGCAATACAACATGCCGCGAGCATCCCTGAGTGAGGTCCATTCCGAGCCCAACGCCTTGAATCTGGTCGATCCATTTCACGCGCTCTCGAACCTTATTCTGCCCGTGAAGGTGGATGGGGATGTGCTTTACTGCGTGATCTCCGACCCGCTCGACGTGGTGCTGACGGACGAACTCAGCGTGGCGCTTCACCGGCGAATCGTGACCTGGATGGCGGCTCCCACCGAACTTTACAACAGCATCATAGTGAGTTATGGAATGAACGTGCCGCTCAAAGCAGAGGCGGGATTCGTCACCGGAGCCACAAGACCGGGACGAAAGAAGAGCCAGCACACGCAAGAAGATCGCCAGGCTCTGCTTTTCGCGCTTGACAATGCCTATGAGTTCTTGGACAGACAGGGGTTAGGAATATGAAAACCATCGCAATCACCAGCGGAAAGGGCGGCGTCGGAAAGACCTGTTTGAGTACAAATCTCTCCATCGCGCTCTCCCACTTCGGGCAAAACGTGGTGCTTTTCGACGCTGATCTTCAGCTCGCAAACGTAGACGTTGCTCTCGGGATTCGTGCCGAGAAAACTCTCCGCGATGTTGTAAGTGGCGAAGTGTCGCTCAAAGACGCCCTGACCCCCGGTCCGGGTGGCATTCGGGTTGCCGTGGGGGGTAGCGCCATTGGAACACTAATGACGGCGGGACCCAAGCGCCTCGGGCAGTTCTTCGATCAGATCGCATCGTTGCAGGATTCGACCGACTTCTTGATCTACGACACGGCGGCTGGACTGGAAAACCGCGTCACAACCTTCCTCAAGAATTCAGAAGAAACGATTCTCGTCACAACCCCCGACCCGACCGCGATCACGGACGCTTATGCCACCGCAAAGGTTCTCTTTAAGAAGAATCCTGAGGCGACGATACGGGTCGTTGTGAACATGGTTGCATGCGCGGAAGAAGGCTATGCCTTGTTCGGTCACCTGAATTCGGTTTGCAAGCGCTTTTTGGATCGAGAACTCGAGTATCTGGGGCACGTTCGCCAAGACCCGAAGGCAGCCCAGGCAACCAGAGCGCGAAAGCCGGTCGTTCTACTTTCACCAGATAGTGCGGCGGCAGAGGACTATGTCCACATCGCTCGGGCGGTCTGGGATCTGAGCCGAAATGTTCGCGGTCGGCAGTTGTCTGCAGCCTAGAAGGTAGTCCCCCGCCCATGCGGGGCACTACCTGGATAATTCCTGACGCTACTTAAAGAGTTCCGTCAGGAATAGTTTCATGTCTTCCCATGACTTATCCGCGGCGGCCTTCTGATATCGTCCGGAGCCTTCGACAGAGAACGCGTGATCTGCGCCTGGGTACGGCACAATGCGGAAGTCCGCGCCTCGAGTCTTCATCTCCTTGATGAAGGGATCAACCTGGGGATTTACCATCTTGTCGGCGTCCCCGTGCAGGACGAGAATTCGAGCCGCCGGCTTCGAGTCGCCTTTGGAAAGCGAATTCAATCCACCGTGAAAACTGACCACGCCTTTGAGCGGCATGCCCTCGCGGGCCATTTCAAGAACACCCGTGCCACCGAAGCAATAGCCAATCGCGGCCATCTTAGTTTCGTCGGCTTTGGGTTGCCCAGTGGCCGTCTTGTAGGCCGACATCAGGCGATTGTGGAAAAGTTCAGGATCCTTGTAGAAAGTGCCAGCGGCGGCGGCGTTCTCCGCAGAGGTCTTTGGACGAACATCTTTGCCGTAAATGTCCGCGCAAAAGGCGACGTAACCCAACTTGGCGAGCTTCTTGGCCTGAGTTCGCTCGTGATCCGTGATTCCATCCCAGTCGTGGACAATAACGACGACGGGCCGCGTACCTTTCCAACTTGAGTCGTAGGCTACATAGCCTTCAAGGGCTTTGCCATTGTAACTGTAGTCGACCGTTTTGGTGACAAGTTCCGCGTGGGCAAAAAACGACATTGCTAGTGCCACTGAGGCGAATAATGATTTCATAACTTTACTATAGTACGACAAAAATGCCCCAATCATCTTCCCCGACAGAATCATTCCGTCCAGGCGTACAATCAATGGAGATGAAATTTAAGAACCTTTTTTGGGGAGTTGCGGGGGCGGGGGCCGGGTTGCTTGTGTACGGGGCGATCGTTGAGGTCAATAAGCTTCGCGTTGAGCGCCATACATTGCACCTTCCAAACTGGCCGAGTGATCTCAACGGAATCAGGATCGCGCTTCTCGCCGACTTTCATCTTCGCGATGGGCAAACGGTGAGCCTTGCCAAACGTGCGATTGCGCAGGTTCTCGCCCATGAGCCGGATTTGATTTTGCTGGGAGGGGACTTTGTGAGCCGATGGAAGGAGGACTCTCTTGACATGCTGGACGAAGTTTTCAGCCTTTTGCAGCCGATGGCGGGGCGGATTTTCGCTGTCCCCGGGAACCGAGACTATCTTTGTGGCTTTCCTGAATTGCTGATTCCGGTTTTTGAAGAGTACGGAATCAGGCTCCTGCGCAACGAGGTTGCCGAGTTCCATTGCATCAATATCGCCGGAATTGACTCTCTTAACGGAAAGCAAGCCGACCCCATCGGTACCTTGGAGAAGGCGAACAAAGACCTCCCAACCATCGTGCTCTGGCACGAACCCGATTTAGTCGGCTGGGTTCCGGAGGGCGCAGCCCTGATGCTTAGCGGTCACACGCACGGCGGGCAGTTCACAACTCCTTGGGGTTGGGCACCGATCACCTCCAAGAATGGCTCGGTCTATCTCCGAGGCTTTTTCCCAGACGCGCCGACCCCGCTCTACGTCAGTCGCGGACTCGGCACAACCGGACCGCCGAGTCGGCTTTTCTGCACACCTGAGGTGACAATTTTGGACTTGGTCGCTGGCGGGTAGCCGGTATACTGGCTAGAATGAACAGCTTCGGAACGCTCACCACTTTGACCTCCGGTGGCACAAGCTACAAGATTCACTCGCTCAAAACGCTTACCGAGCAAGGCCACAATCTCAACCGACTTCCGATCACTCTTCGGATTCTTCTTGAGATGTTGCTCCGAACCGAGGACGGCGTTTCGGTGGACAGTGAGGCCATCGAAAAGGTCCTCACTTGGAACCCGACGGCGGAGCCTGACGCTGAAATCGCATTCACTCCGGCGCGGGTCTTGCTACAAGATTTCACCGGGGTTCCCTGCGTTGTGGACCTCGCTTCGATGCGCGATGCGATGGCGAAATTTGGAGGCGATCCGAAGAAGATCAATCCCCTTCAGCCGGTCGAACTGGTCATCGACCACTCCGTCCAAGTTGATGCCTACGGCAGCGACGCCGCCCTCCAAATCAACCGCGATCTTGAATACTCACGCAACCAAGAGCGATACGAGTTCTTGCGCTGGGGTCAGACCGCGTTTGATAACTTCAAGGTAGTTCCTCCCAACACTGGCATTGTCCACCAAGTCAACCTCGAATACCTTGCCCGAGTTGTTTTCACAAACAACGACGGTTTTGCCTACCCGGACACGCTCGTTGGAACCGACTCGCATACGACGATGATCAACGGCCTCGGCGTTCTTGGTTGGGGTGTGGGCGGAATTGAGGCCGAAGCGGCGATGCTCGGTCAACCGAGTTCCATGCTTCTCCCGCAGGTTGTCGGGTTCAAACTTATCGGGCAAATGAAGGAAGGCGTCACCGCGACCGACCTAGTTCTCACCGTCACCGAAATGCTCCGCAAGCACGGCGTCGTCGGGAAATTCGTCGAGTTCTACGGCGATGGCATCAGCAGTATGCCTCTTGCCGATCGCGCTACGATCGCGAACATGGCGCCGGAGTATGGCGCCACTTGCGGCTTCTTCCCTGTGGACAAGGAAACCCTCCGTTACCTTAGAGTTTCCGGTCGAGAGGAAAGTCTCATCCAACTGACCGAGGATTATTACACTGAGCAGGGCATGATGCACTCTCAGGGATATCCCGAAGCTGAGTATTCTAGCTACTTAAGCCTCGACCTCAACAGCGTCGAGCCGAGCGTTGCGGGTCCGAAGCGTCCTCAGGATCGCTCAACCCTGAGTCAAGCGAAGGCTTCGTTCCTTGGAACATTCCCAACCGCGCTTCCGGTCGGAGATTCTCTTACTCACGGAAGCATTGTCATCGCGGCGATCACGAGTTGCACCAACACGAGCAACCCGAGCGTGATGGTTGCGGCAGGTCTTGTCGCCCGAAAAGCTCACGCGCTTGGATTGAAACCCAAGCCATGGGTGAAGACTTCACTGGCTCCCGGCTCAAAAGTTGTTACTGAATACCTCAGTTCATCCGGGCTTTTGACAGACCTCGACGCCCTCGGCTACAACGTCGTGGGCTACGGTTGCACAACCTGTATCGGAAACTCGGGCCCCCTTCCTGAAGATATCAGCAAAGAAGTCAACGACAAGAACCTGGTTGCCGTGAGCGTTCTCTCAGGAAACCGCAACTTTGAAGGCCGGGTGAACGCAGACGTCAAGGCAAACTACCTGATGTCGCCGCCACTCGTCGTGGCGTACTCGATCGCGGGAACTATTCATATCGACCTCTCCAAGGATTCACTCGGAAACGACACGCAGGGTAATCCGGTCTACCTGAAGGACATCTGGCCTACGCAAAAAGAGGTTGCCGATACCATTGAACAGCACATCACGCGAGAAATGTTCTCTCGAACCTACGCCGGAGTTTTCGACGGCGACGAGAAGTGGCAGGCGATCCAGATCAGCGGCGGGGAGCGGTTCAATTGGGCAGAATCTTCGACTTATGTGAAGCAAGCGCCCTACTTTGACGATATGGAGCGTGAGCCGGCCCCGGCGATTTCGAGCCCGTCGAACCTTAAAGTACTGGCGATCTTTGCCGACTCCATCACAACCGATCACATTTCTCCGGCAGGCTCCATCAAGGCGACCGGACCGGCGGGTGAATACTTGGTTCAGCACGGTGTTCGCCCCCATCTCTTCAACTCTTACGGGTCGAGGAGAGGGAACCACGAAGTGATGGTTCGCGGAACATTTGCGAATATCCGAATCAAGAACCAACTCGCGCCCGGCACCGAGGGTGGCGTCACGACCTACCTCCCGACGGGTGAAGTGATGAGCATTTACGATGCCGCCGAGAAGTACATCGCCGCCGGAATCGGCCTGGTTGTGCTCGCGGGCAAGGAATATGGCTCTGGCTCCAGCCGTGACTGGGCGGCGAAGGGGCCGGCTTTGCAAGGTGTGAAGATGGTCTTGGCGGAGAGCTTCGAGCGAATCCATAGATCCAACTTGGTCGGCATGGGCATCCTGCCGATGCAGTTCGTCCCGGGCGAGAGCGTTGCTTATCACAAACTTACGGGCCAAGAGGAGTTCACGGTAATCGGCCTTGGCGAAGCAGCAAAAACTTGCTTCGAAAACGGCAAGCTTCTCCCAGTGCAAGCCAAACTGGCCGATGGAAGCGTGAAGACCTTCTCCGCAATCTGCCGAATCGACACTCCGAAGGAGATTGAATACTTCCAGCACGGCGGAATTTTGCGCTATGTGTTGAGGCAGTTGTTGAATAGTTAAGTATTTGCCCCGAAGAGTGCCGAAACTCATGGGTCATAATCGTGGGGCATGAGCCACCCGTTGGATAACCCGGTCTGGTCGTCGTTAGTGAGTCATCACCAAGGCTTTGCGCTGGGTGAAGGGCGGGTGCGGCGGTATCGCGAAGATGTGGCACCATTCGCCGCGATGCAAGATGCCTCACCAGAAGCAGAAGCACAACTGCTAGAACTCATTCCCGTTGGCGGAAAAGCAGCAATGGTGGGCGTGTTACCAACTTTGGGTTCAAACTGGCGTGTGGACGACGAATTTATGGGCGTGCAGATGGTATGGCTCGGATCAAGTCCTAAGATTAGTGAGGGTACGGAGATTCAAAAGCTTAACTCCGCCGATGTGCCCGCGATGCTGGATCTTACCGCCCTTGTCTATCCCGCTTACTTCCGCACAGGAACTGCGGAGTTGGGTGACTACCTGGCAATAAGGCAAGATAGGGCTTTGTGTGCCATGGCGGGGATTCGAATGTCAATGCCCGGATTCCAAGAGATCAGCGCAGTTTGTGTGCATCCATACTTTCAAGGTAAGGGCTACGCTGGTCGCCTGATGAGGTGCTTGGTCCAGCAGATCCTTGCAAGCGGGAACATACCCTTTCTACACACAGAATCAGAGAACGTGGGTGCGCGCGGTATGTATCAGCATCTTGGATTCTCGGAACGAGGGTTGGTTCCGGTGCGGGTTATGACTCGGATTTAGTGAGCACTCATAGCTTTGAAATTGCGGGGAGATGTCTCAGCCCGTGCGTGATTGCAATCGCCAGCGCGTCGGCAACATCATCGGGCTTGGGAGGTTCAGGCAAGCTCAGTAGCCGCTGAACCATGAACTGCACCTGTTTCTTGTCGGCGTTGCCGTTTCCGACGACGCTCTGCTTGATCTCGGGGGGCGAATACTCCGTCCACGGCAATCCGTGCTTGCTGGTGACCAACAGCGCCACTCCAAGTGCCTTCGCCACATCCATTGCCGTCGTTTTGTTGACGGTGAAAAGCAGCCGCTCGGTCGCAACGACATCGGGCTTCTGTTTCTTCAAAAGCTCCTCCAACTGCTCTTCAATGATCCGCAAGCGGTCCGGCAACAGGATCCTCGGGGTCAAGATTAAGCCGTAATCGAGAGCTTGGAACTTGGAGCCGATCTTGCTGACAAAGGCATAACCCATCCGCTCCAAACCGGGATCAATGCCGAGGATGACCATCTAACCTGCCGCAGTAAATTCCTCAACGCGCTCCACCGGCTGAGTCGCCTTGATCTTCTCAAGTTTCTCCAAGAACTGTTCTAACGGCCGCCCGACGAGACCAGAATCTCCACCCGCAAGCAAAGCGGTCATTGCCACGCATTCTGAACGGCTCAGCTTCACGCAACCGACCAAATGCTCTTGAAATGCCTCATAAGCCAGGGGCGCAACCGCCTGGGCGCACTTCGCCATCGCCTCCGCAAAGACTCTTATTTCATACTGCGCGTGCGCGTCTAGCCGAAGCCAAAGGAATCGGAAGAGGTTGTGCAAATCAATTTGCCAATACCACTCGGTATAGGTCGAAAGCGGAAGATTCGCCCGGGCAACCTCTCTCGCCAAGCCCCCCTCGATCATCCCAGTGTAGTGATCGTAGATCTGTCGTTGATCGGCTTCCATCTCGGCAATCATCTGCGCCGCCAAATCAGAATCCAAGTTTTCGTCCGCTCGCGCCTGCTTATTGGACGCACTCTGAAAATTCATCTTGTTCGGCTCGGGGACGTAGAATTCGTCCTTCATGATCGAGTAGCGACCGCTGATCTCGTTCAATCTTGCCGTCCGGTGCCGCACCCATTGTCGGGCCACGAACATCGGCATCTTCGCGTGAAAGGTCAAAACCACCTGCTCGAACGGCGAAGTGTGCTCGTTCTTCAGCAAATAATGAATGAGCGCGCGGTCTTGCCGATAGCTCTTGGTTCCTGAACCGTAGCTCACGCGGGCAGCCTGAACGATCCGCTCATCGCCGCCCATGTAGTCCACCAACCGGACAAATCCTTTGTCCAGGCAGGGTAATTCCTGCTCTAGCAGAGCTTCGGCTTCGGGGACAATGATGCGAGACATCCTCCTATTTTAGCGGAGATTCGCCCTCTCAAGCCTCAGCCCCGAAAACTGAGACGATAGGTACAATTAAGGTGTA
>JAIOPU010000108.1 GCA_021413725.1 Armatimonadota bacterium
TTAGACCCCAAGGATTATGCAGAGTGGAAGTTCACCGCAGCCGAAGCAGGTACGGTGACCTTAAGCACAGAGATCGCGGCCCCCGCTCCAAGTGCTATCAGCGTTTCGCTCGGCGGCAAGACGAGTTCATTCACTTCACCAAACACGGGTTCTTACGATTCATATCGGGGTGTGGACTTGGGCACTTTTCCGGTTGTATCAGGGAAAAACACCCTCGTTGTCCGGGCGGTTGCTGACGGCTGGAAGCCGATCAACTTGCGTGCGATTCAAATAAAGAGGGTGCAAACGAACTCCAGGTGATCGGGAGAGTTGTGGATATATAAAGCCCGAGAACTTGATCGCAATGCCCGAAGGAATTTAGACCATATGCAAGTACTTGCGCACCGTCTTGCCCGAACGGTTGTCGATTGTTCCCCAGCCGTGGGCGTCTACAAATGCGCATCTGGCTTTGCCCCCGTTAATCTTAGGCGCGATTTGCACTATGTGATTTGGACTGTCGATCTGCATTCCCGTAAGCGCGATGTAGGCTCCGAAGGAAGCCATAGCGCGACCATAGTGGTCGCTGCATTCGACTTCGTTGTAGGGATTTCGGTTCCTTGCACTGTAGCGCTCATGAATTCGCTTCACTACGGATAGACCTTGTTCGACAAGCCCTTCTGCGATCATATTCGCCGCCGCCTGGTACTCAAAGCCGCTCATGCACTCATTAAAGTAGGCTGCCGCCCATGAGTCCTTTCCTTTTCCTGCGGCGTTTTCGGCTCCGCCTCGGGGGAAAGTACACATGATGAGACCCCCTTCCCCCGGCATCGCGTACCATCTGCCCCCTTGGATCCCTCTGACCTTGCGGCGGTACTCCCAAACGTCATCATAAAAATTGTGTTTGAAGAGTGCAGCCATTGCGGATTTGCCCTCCTTCTTCGGTACAACTCGTGGAAGACCTAGCTGAGAAGCCCAAAACTGTCCGTAAAGCTGGTCGATATGGCAACCGATATTCGTGTTGTTCGCCTCTAGGTGCTGGGGGTCGGGCGCGTTGATGAAGTACTCCCCGTTATAGAGGCTTTCAACCATGTGCTGAGAGCCTCGCTTAGCCAGTTGATTGCATTGAGTTGCAAATTCCACATCGCCGGTAGCGGTGGCCATTTGCTCGCCGGCGAGCAGACAAGCGATGTAGAGTGAGGAAATCCACGCGATTTGTCCATACCACGCAGCATCTAACGTATTGTATTGGGCGCCCTCCAACAGACCGTCTTGATTCTTATCTTCGCTGATCATCAGTTCGATCGCCTTCTTGACATTCGTCCAATTTCGTTTGAGGAACTGGTCGTCTTTGCTCATCAAGTGCTCTCTGTAGAACCTCAGCACACACGAAAGTTGTCCGTCGTGGGCAACGCTACGACCGAATTCGCCTCGGTAGTCTATAGCGCCGTTGGAGTTGAAAAATTGACCAAAGTCGATCTCTTCGCGAAGAAACTGTTCGACCTCTGGAAAAATCCGCGCGATAGCCTGGGCGTATCCCCAAACGTGAGTACACGTTCCCGCGCAACAACCGACGCCCTCCCAAAAATAAAATCGACCTTCGGAGTCTAAGCGATGACAGGTCGTTGTTGCCAAGGTTGACGTGTTGGCAAAAGTTCGGTCCAAGAACCAATAGGGAAGGGTGGAATCGTACCAAGTTTTGTTCCAGAGTCTGGTCTTGGCTCGCAGTTGCGACCAGTTATTTCGGATGTCCGCGATGATTGCTTCGATGGAATCCCATTTTGTGGCGTACCAGTGGGTTTTCCCCGGCAGAGAGCCGGGCTTGTTTGGGAATCGCCAGGCCAATATGAACGTAATCTCCCTCTCTTGACCGGGTTCAAGATCGAACTCGCACTTGACGAGGTGGTGCCCATTTTCATGACTGACCGAGACTTTGCCCTCCAGAACTTCGACCCCAAAACTGCCAAAGTCGCCCAAAGAC
>JAIOPU010000074.1 GCA_021413725.1 Armatimonadota bacterium
TGCTGGCCACCAGCCGAGCTTGAGCAGAAGGTCGAAACCTCGATATCTTCGGCCTTAATATCAATCTCCGCCTCCTCTACCTCGGGCATAATCGCGACGGTAATGGTCGAAGTGTGGATTCTTCCTCCGCTTTCAGTAGCCGGGACGCGTTGGACGCGATGGACGCCCGACTCGAATTTTAGAAGGCCATAAGCACCAGGTGCTGTAATGGTGAACACCACGCGACTCAACGAGCCGAGACCAGTTTCTTCATGGTCCAGAACCTCGTACTTCCAGCGATTTCGCTCACAGTATCGGGTGTACATTCGGAAAATCTCGCTCGCGAACAGTCCGGCTTCATCACCCCCCGCAGCAGGCCGGATTTCAACAATGATGGGCTTGCCGTCGTTGGGATCCTTCGGAATAAGCATCGCTTTTAGATCATTTTCCAACGACTCGGCGAGAGTTTTGAGGCCGGGGAGTTCTTCTTGGGCCATCTCCTTCATCTCGGGGTCTTCGAGAAGTTCTTGGGTCTCCTCCAGGGCTTGGAGGGTCTTCGTGGAGTTTCGGATTGCTCCCACGAGTTCGTCAAGCTCAGCTCGGGCTTTGCCCAGGCGTTGCAACTCGCTGGGCCGCGTATTGATTGACGGGTCCATGAGTTGCTCTTCGATGGATTCGAAGCGCTTTTCGATGTCATTGAGCTTTTGGAGCATGAGTTTTAGTTTACCGTTGGAGGATTCTACGTACAGGAATGAATAGCCATGCCCCGGCAGATCGACACGAGGTCAATCATCCAGGGCATGTTCAGTAGATTTAGGCTATTCGTCCGCGAAAGGATCGAATTCGTCGGCATTGGGAACCGGCGAACTCGCGACTGGAGCCTTCGCACCTGCGGTTGCAGGGGCCTCGGTTGCCGCCTTGCTGTAATTTCCGCCACCTTCTCCACCGGCGTCGTCACGTGGTCGATCGAGACCTTGGACGTTATCCGCAGTGATTTCTACTACCTCGCGGTTGCTTCCATCGCTGGCAGTGTACTTTCGCGAAGTCAAGCGACCTTCGATGCCGACGAGTCGACCCTTGGTCAAATAGTTGGAAACATACTCAGCCGTTTTCTCCCAACAACTGCAACGAAAAAAATCTGCAGTTGGACTTCCGTCCGTGGGCTTGATTCTCTTGTCCACTGCGATGCTGAAATCGCAAACACTCTTGCCAGTGCCGGTAACCCGGAGTTCGGGATCGCGGACTAACCGGCCAATCAGAACAACTCGATTGATCGACATGGTTGATTTTCCTTATGCGGGTACATTGTCGCGCAAAAGCACCATATGGCGCACTATTTCGTCGCTATTGCGCATTTGGCGACGGAGTTCGGCGGGAACCTTTGGTCCGGCTTCAAAATTCATCAGAATGTAGGTGGCTTCTTTCAAGCCGCCGATCTCGTAGGCTAGCTTTCGCTTGTCCCACTTTCCAGCAGACTCGACTGTACCGCCCTCTTTTTCGACGATTGCCTTGAACTTGTCTGCAATCGCTTGAACTTCAGTGTCACCGAGCGCAGGGCTCACCAGATAAAATGCTTCGTATTTAGTCACTATATTTTGCTCCCTATGGGCTGTCTCAAAAGGCTAGGTTCCACGCAACAGGAGGAACAGGGAAGCCGTTTTCAACAAGATTGTACCCAAATCCATAGTAGTAGACATCATTATAGTAGTATTTTCAAAAAAATGCAAGGGATTCCGGAAAATTTTAGTACCGTCCGAGATATTCGCCGGTTGAGGTGTCAACCAGGCCAATGACTTGACCCACTTTCACCAAGAAAACCAGCCTGTAATGATCTCGGTGAGGGTTCTTTTGTTGAGAGAAGATGTCCATGTTACAGATATAGCCTAAGAAGGTCAATTTGCCCTTTGGAAATTTTGCAAGAATGGGCCTAATACGGTTTGCAATGAATTTCTCAACCCCAGGAGAGTATCTCTGTGTTACTTCACAGGTCACCCCTTTCCTGGCTATCGCAATAGCGGACGAGGCCGTTGCTTTCACAATCGGTTTTTCAAAAATTTGCGGGACCACTGCGAGAGTACGGAAATCTCCGCTGTACTTATCGAGAGTGATTTGGAGAAAATTTGAGGTGATGTCCGGAACAATTGGATACCCATTTGGAAACTGCCTATAGAAAGCGGTGAACGTGGGCGATTCGTGGAATTTCTTGCTCGCGATTTGCGCGGCTGTAGGCTCGGGAGGGTAAGTGTAGTGATCAAATCGGAACTCATGCAGCTTTAGTTTGCTCACAACTGCAGTTGCCAGAGTTTGCAACTTGGGTCCTGACATTCTCGGCTTCGGGTTGTAACCCAGATCGTCCGGAACGTGCATCAGTTGGCGGCATTTCTGTGTTCGCATGTCAATGCAAATGGTTAGGTGCGCACGATCGTCACTGATGACCAGAATCGGCTGAAATTTTAGAATCTGATTAAATCGTACGTTCTTCTCTGTCAAGGGTTGAAGTCCCAAATTTTTGAGAGATCTATTCGCAATGGCAAGACCCGTCCGAATTTCGGCAGAAGTTGCATCACGCATTTGACTCGGCAAATTTGGCGTGCAAAGAACGTAGCAGAGTGGCGCTAGGAACATTGATGTGACCATGATTTAGTACCACCCAAAAGGTTAGCACACCTATTTTGTCGCCGCCAAAATCGCGACCAAGAAGCACTCGCTGACTGCCGGATCCACCAGCAACTCGAGCCTCTTGTCCCCGGAGATCTTACAAAGGGTCTTGATCGCCTTCCGCTCATCCCCTCGCGAGAACTGCTCCAGAGCCGGACCAAAATCAGCGTTTCGGCGACGATTCTGCTTCAAATGCGAGAGCATGGCGCTATCGCGGGACATCCCTTCTAGCAAAATCAAACGATAAGTTTCACGCTCAACGCCAAGGATCGCGGCCACCCCGAGGAGGCATCGGCGACGGGTGATCATCGAGACGCACGTACTCGCGGTCTGCAATATTTGAGGAATGTCGGACAGTTCACCAACGCACCCAAGAGCATAGGCTGCCTCGCTGGTCGCCTCGTCACTGAAAAGCGTGAGCGACTCCCGTAGGCGCGGTGCTGCCGATAAAATCAGGTGCTCCGAAATGCCCTCCGCCGCCGCAATCCTGACGCTCGGACGTTCATCAAGCATCGCAGAAGCGAACGTCTCGTGAGACAAATCACTCGGATTCAAACGAAGGCCCTGCAAAGCAGCGCGGCGCAAGTCTGGATCGTTTTCGTCCCGTGCGGCGGTAATCAAAGCGGGGACGACATCAGTCGTTCCGAGTTCGCCGAGAGCCTTTGCCGCTGCACGTCTAAGCTGTGGACGTGGACTGGACAAGAACCGGACCAGGACTGGTGCCGCCAACGGGTCACCCATTTGCCCCAACGCCTCAATCGTCTCATCCTCGACCAAGTCAGGATGCTCCTCAAGTTGGTGAATCAAAGCTCGAACCGCTGTGGCGTCCCCCACTCGACTTAGAACCTGCGCGGCTTTCCGTCGTAAACGCGGTGAAGGATCATGCAGAGCTTGCACAAGTTCGTCCGACGCCACTTGGAATTGACGGGTCGCCACATCCTCCATCGCGATCTCGCGCTCGGCAACATCGGGGCTTCGAGATAACTGTTTCAGCGACCGGTACCCGCCTGGTGTGATGGTTTTGAGCTGAGCCAAGGCGGTGCCGATGGTCGTCGCGCCTTCCTCCTTCACCCCACCCAAAAAGGCAACTGTACCGATTCGAAGAACAATGCAAAGAGAGAAGAGAACTTGGTAGCTGGTCAATGCGGGGATCGAATTCGCCAAGCCATGGAAAAGCGCCATGCCTGCCATCGGGGCCGCACCGCCGACCAGAGCTTGCACCGCCATCGCCGCCCCCATGTAATTGTCGCGATCCTCGACTTTGGCGGTCGCAAGCAGCAAATTGAACTGACAAACGCCAACCCCCGCCCAAACAAAGCCACTAAAAACGTGCCCCGGAAGCAAGATCAGCAGGTTATAAGGATTGCCCGTCGAACACATCATCCACATGACCGGGGTCAGCCCAATTCCCACGCAGATCAGCGCGAGCATCGGCTTGTTGCCGTACTTGTCCGAAAGAAAACCCCAGACTCCCGCCGACATCACAATTCCAACCGCCTGCGCCAAGCCGCAGAGTTGGATGGACGCCAACGGCATCTTCAGAATTTCCATGGCGTACGGGGTAAACAACGAACCCGCGATGCCTTGCCCCAAAACGAAGACCCCGAGAAAGAGAATGACTTTCTTAAAAGCAGGATCGCGGAAAGGACGAGTCGTGGCAATGACTCCTTCTCGGAGCGAAGTCCGCACGGGATTTTCGCGCACCATTTCGCTCATCCGCGTGAAGAAGGTCATGCTGATGATTGCCAAAAGCACACCGACCCCGAAGATTATAGAGAACCCAATGTCAAGGTTGTTCGCCGAGCGGAACATGTCCAACGCCTTTCCACCGATTAGGCCGACGATCGCCCCCACGGCGGAGATGATCGCGTTTCTGCGTCCAAAGTACCAACCCCGCGAGTTATCAGGAACGAGTTCGGCGAGCCACTCGTTGTAGATCGGGCTGATGAACTGCACCGAGGCGGCGGCGATCAGAACGCACACCAAGATAACGGGCAGTTTGACCGACGAAGACCACGCAAGAAGCGGAAGCGCGATCAGCGGAATGTACATCAGCCGCCACGCCCAGCCCCCGGGTGCGATGAATTTCTTGTAGTAAGAGAATCGGCGTCCGACGATCGCGCCGGGGATGCCGATCAGGCCAATCACGCTTGGCAGGGCGGTAATCAGGCCGATCCAGAGGTCCGCCGCCCGAGCACCGCCGGCGATATGCGTGATGAAGGAAACCAGGATGGTTCCGGAGACGAGCGAAACGAAAGCATTCGCGATGGCACTGTCGATGGTTGCGTATCGCAGGTCACGCAGGTCATCGAGTCGGCTCTTCACCCCTCTATTGTGAACGACTTTACCAAACTTTCCAGATCAGCGAGGCATCCATCCCTTCTAATACCCTCCCATAAAAGACCTTGTACCAGAAGTACATCACGATCGTGAACGCGATGAGACCAAAAATCGCAAACATGAGGCACCCCGACATGGTCCAGATTCCCTTCGCCGCAACTGAAGAAGTTTGAAAATCGTTGTAGCTCATGTCTGAAATCCGCCTCAAAGCGTCCGCCGCCGTACCCGTGTCTTCGCCGGTGGCAATCAGATTCGCGTATTCGGGCGGAAGGACATTGCTCGATCGAACGATCTCCGAAAGGCGCGAACCTTCCCGCAAACGACGCCCTACATCGGTCAGCCGTTCGCGCATGACGAGGTTGGGCGCGGCCTCGGCGGCGAGGTTCCAGGCGCTGTAGGGCGAAACCCCACCCCGCGTCAATCCGTCCAGAGCCCAGGTGAAAATCGCGATATTCTCGTGCTTCGCGCGCGCCACCATGTAGGGGTGCCAGAAGCCGATTTTGTGCCTTAATCGGGTTGCAAAAGGCATATTCCAGCACTTCACTCCGCCAAAGAGCAGGCCGAGAAGAAGCACGATCAAGGGGCCATAGGGCCAGGCAAAGAACGCGCCCATCGACTTGAAAACCAGGTCCGTCGGCGAACCACCGCTTCCATTGGTCTTTTCGTAAACGTCATACGCCTTCACGAATCCGCGCATCATCAAGATTGCGGCGGGGATGATGATGATGCCGTTGATGAAGATAAACCAAAAGAACCAGAAGTAGCGTTGGAACTTGTTCGCGTCCCCGGTTTGCGCCGAAACGCGTCCGTAAGACTCCGCCATATAGCCCCCGTACTCGCCCGCGCGGAGCATTCCGCAGACGTAGGTCGGCACGAAGAGCCCCAGTTCAGCGAGGCACTCGCTGGGCTTGCGGCCCTGGGCGGTTTCTTTGGCGACGTACCGGAGTGCGGCAGATACCTTGGGGTCTAGCTCCATATCGGCCTGGGCAAAAAAGGCATCCGCGGGCGAGATTCCGGCTCCGATTCGGTCGGCGAGCTGGGCGAAGAGGAGGTGCATCTCTTTGTATTTCAACCGCCGGACTCGGGGGGCTCCGGTTTGGACCGGGGTTGCGACCACGGGGGTTGATTGCCCTGCCCTTTGAACTGCACGGGGTGGCGTGCTGAGCACCGTCGGCGCACCGGGATTCACGAACGGGGCGGCTTCCAGTTTCTCGATCTTGAGTCCCTGGCGGGACAAAAGCGAGATCGCGTCATTGGCGCTGGTCGCCTGGATTTCGCCTTGGCGCGGGGCGTTTTGGGCGTCTCGCGCGCTGTATCTAAATGCGGGCATGTGCCATTTTCCTCAACTCCTGACCCCGCACTTTTTCGACCATCACGGACAAGGACGGATGACCGGGGATGATGAGTTCAGGCGCGATTTCCTGGAGCGGTTCCAAGACGAACCTCCGCTCCCCGAGTCGCGGATGCGGGATCAGGAGCCCGGCTCCGTCTTCAAAGTAAAAAGAATAGCTCAGCGAGCCATAGGCGATGAGGTCGAGGTCAATCGTGCGCGGCCCGTTGGGAGGTCCCGGCCTCCGCCCGATCTGGTACTCAGCACTCTTCAGCACGACAAAAAGCTCGTTCGGACCAAGGTCGGTTGTCGCGACTCCGACGGCGTTGACGAATTCTGGCTGCTGCTCGACGTACATCGGGGCCGACGTGTAGAGGCTGGAGAGCACGAGGTCTGGGATTCGGGTGCGGAGCAGGCGCACTGCCTCCTGAATCCGCATTTCCGGCTCATCTAAATTCGCCCCAAACGCAATCACAATTCGAGCCACGTTCGATTGTAGCTAAGATCAAGCCTGCCGCGTCGCCGCAAGAACCAATTCCAGCCCTCATGGCGTCCGGTAAGTACCATGGACAAACCTCGGCAAAGCCGCAAGAAGCGAATTGGCCTCTGGATTCTCGGTCTTGGCGTGGCTGCAGGAGCATTCTTCATGCGCGACGTGATTGAGGCGAACTGGAACTACAATTCGGTCTATGAGGCGGCGAAAGCCGAGGGTGCTATCGTTACAGCGGGTGACCTGCGAGCCAGATACGGTGCGACAGATGAGGAGAATGCCGCCCCGATCTTGAAGCCAATTTTTGCGCGGCTGGAGGCTTTGAGCAAAGATCCTAAAAATAAAAAGCAGTTGCGGGTTATTGATCGAGAGGCTTCAGAGAGAGCTACTGCGCCAATCCCAGCGAAAGATGGCGACCCGACGTTAGAGGAATCCTTGACCGTTGTTGAGAATTCCCTCGTGGGGATTGAAAGTTGTTTGGCAAAACCGAAGTGTGACTTCCATTACGAGTGGGAGAAGGGCATCAATTTGGGGTTTCCCGAATTTGGCTACTTCAGGCAAGCGATCAGGACCATAGCAATCCGGGGACGGCTCTTTGCGCTCGCGGGCAAGCCCAGGGAAGCGGCCGAGAAGTTCAAACTTGCTCTGCATCTATCCAGACTGACGGGGGATTCCCCAGTGCTCATCGCGGCTTTGGTGCGAGTTTCGTCAAGCGCATTCGTGTTTCGCGAGATGGAAGCCGTGATTGCGGCGAGACCCACTGACTCTGAACTTCGATCTCTAGTTCGCACTGCAGTGCTGGCCTGGGACAAACCGATTGATCCGCGGCGGGCTTTTGAATCGGAGTTATTTTTAAACTGGGACGTTAGTTCGCACATTCGTGAGTACTTGGAAGACTTTGATAACGGATTTATGACGGGCGTCTCATACATTCCCGGTGTTGCGCGGGCTTGGCGAACGCGCTCACTCCAATATTGCCGCTTGATGAAGAGAATTTTGGATAGAACGCACGGCGATCCCGTCCTCGCAAGCGGCGCGGCTATGCAGGTTGATTCGTACCTCGCTGACTACGAATCTGGACTCAGCAGCTATCTCGGTGTAATGCTCCTGCCGGTATTCACGCAAGGATTTTCTTCGTTCGTCCAAGATATCGCCAATCGCGAAGTCCTTCTCGCTTCGCTTGACGTCCTCGACGAGCGGCAAAGGCTCGGCCACTGGCCCGCAACTTTGCCAGTCGACCGCCGCGACCCGTTTGGTTCGGGAAAACTTCGGTTTCGGGTTGACGGGGAGCACGTCCGGATTTGGTCGATTGGGAAGGATCACAAGGATAGCGAAGGGAAGACTAAGAAAGAGGACAAGGAATCCGATGACTTGGTCGTGAGGTTGTGAAACTACCGAAATTGGGTCGAAAGCAGAAAATTTTTTCGCGGCTTATCGTAATCTGCGTAGCCGTGGGGGCATTCTTTATGCGGGACGTGATTGAGGCTAATTGGAATTACAACTCCGTCTATGCGGCGGCGAAAGCTGAGGGCGCGATTATCTCGGCGGATGATCTGAGGAAGCGGTATGGGGCGACGGACGAGGAGAACGCGGCCCCCGTACTGAATAGAGTGATGGCCAATCTGGCAAAAATCCCGAAGGATGAGAGGGACCAATTGATGGACCAGGTTGCAACGCTTGGTCTGCTTTGGAGTTCAAAACCCAGGGCTCCTCTGAAATCCAAGAGCACTCTGACGCCAATCGAGGCGCTGGAGAAAATCGAGACCACGATGGTAGGAATTGAGGCTTGTCTTAGTAAGCCAAAATGCGATTTCCACTACCGCTGGGAGGATGGCCCATACTTATTGCTGCCTCAGTTCACGGATATGAAACTCTTCGCGAGAATCCTTACGATTCGAGGGAGACTTCTCGCTCAAGAAGGCAGAACCGCGGAGTCGGGCGCGAAATTTAAGCTGGCTCTGCACATCGGCAAATTGGCAGGAGATGCTCCGATTTTGATTGCAGCACTGGTCCGAATTGCGATTGATGCGCTTGCTTTTCGACAGATGTCCGAAGCAGCTTCGGAAGCACCGAAAGACGCGGCGCTGCGCATCGAACTGCGGAAAGCTTTGACCGGTTGGGGCGGCCCAATGGACCCTCGTCGGGCTATTGCATTTGAGTTATCCGATAACTGGAACTTGTCCAGTCACATACTGGAGTACATGAAAAAGGGGGAGACAATGGACGATCACTCGTTCTGGGGCCGGGCATTGATACCGGCGGTGTATGTTCCTGGAGTCACCCGGTCTTGGAGGATGCGCTCCCTTCAGTATTGCCGGGTAATGAACAAGATTTTGAAGAATTCGCTCGGCGATCCACTGCTGGCGCATGGCGCCGCTCTTCAGTCGGACCAATATTTTGAAGAATTCCAAAGCGGGCTGAGTAATCTGCTAAGCGCAATCTTCATGCCCGATTTCACCCAAGCATTCTCCCACCTCGTGCAAGACATTGCCAACCGCGAAGTCCTCCTCGCTTCGCTCGACGTCCTCGACGAACGCCAAAAGCTCGGCCACTGGCCCGCAACTCTCCCCGTGGACCGCCGCGATCCATTTGGTTCGGGAGAACTTTGCTACCGGATAGACGGAGAACACGCTCGAATCTGGTCCATCGGCATTGATCACAAGGATAGTGAAGGGAAGACCAAGCAAGAGGACAAGGAATCCGATGACTTAGTGGTGAGGCTTTGAAGGCCTGCAAGAAAGTCCTGCTGGGCATGGGCGCGTTTGGGGTGATCTTTTTTGATTTCAACCGCTGCGCAAAGCAGTGGGAATATGTTCGATGCCATTGCGGTTTATTCCTGGCCGGAGAATTATCAGGCATTCCGAGCGCGCGCGGCGACTGAGTTGCACGCCAAAGGCTTTGTTCGAGAAGTCGCAAATGGCAAAACCTACAGCTGGGAGAACTGGGAGCGGAAGGATGGGTGTTCAGTGATGCTCCAACCCGCAGAGAAACTGGGGGTGAGCGCGCTGGACGATTCTAGAGAGACTCCGGCTTTTCGCGACGACCCGAGTTGGGTGTCCGTGATCGTCTTTGGAGACGCGCCCGACACCCCACTGAACCATCTGCGGTATGGTCTCCAGTAGGGTGTAGCGACTTCGAGTGTGAATCTAGCGCGAGATTAATTTCCCCCCTCAATTCCCTTCTGTCATTGTCCCCCCTTTCAGGAGCGGGAAAATCTAGCTTTGCAGTCTGACTAAATGGTGATCGGCTTGTCGCTTCGCTCGACCTGCCGCCCCACTCGCTCCATCTCTTGGATAAATCCCCGAAACACGATCCAGTACTTGCTCTCCCTCTCCAATCCCATCCAGAATGCGTCGCATTGGTCAATGAGCAGGGCGTAGTGACCGAACATGAGATAGACCACTTTCGGCCGGAGAAGTCCCGAGTTCATCATGAGCGCCAGCTCTTCGAAGAACCCGGCGAGGTTGCGGCGATCTTGCATGCAGCACTCCGCGACCTCGGGTGACCCTTGGATAATGAGATTCAAGAGCTCCTTGAAATTTGTGTCTTCAAGGAACCGGCGACGCATGCTCACGAACTGAGTTACCCTCAGTGCGTGAGCTTGTTTGGCGTACTGCGCGAGTCCCACCCAGAGGGTGATAAAGGCGACGATGCCGCCCGCGATGATCGCGTAGTCTTTGATTTGGCTGACGTTAATTTACTCTTTCACCTTGATTTTGAGGTCGGTGAGAGCTTTTTCGATCGCCTTTTCCTCGCCAGAACCGACGAGGACCGCGCTTATCTTGCCCGTCCGGTCAATCACGTACATGGTCGGAATTCCCGAGACGTTGTACTTGGAAGCCGCGATGCTGGTCTTCTGGTCGCGCCCGGCAGGGTCGAATGCGAATGTGAAGTTGTAGGCCGTCTTCTTGATCCAAGCATCGAACGGGTCCTTGGCGTCAAAAACGTTGACGCTGAACACCACCACGCCCTGACCTTTGACACCGTCATAGATTTTCTGCAGACCCGGCATGGATTGCATGCACGGTCCGCACCAGGTTGCCCAGAAGTCTAGGAGAACCACCTTCCCCTTGAACGAACTGAGCTGGATTGGCTTGCCATCGGGAGTTTGGGCGGTGAAGTTGGGGGCGGTTGTGCCGACCTTTAGCAACGGTTTGTCTTCGACGGGAGCCGCCTGAGGCTTCGGCTTGCCAGGTTCCACTGTGGGGACTAGGGTCAGTTCAGACCCACTTATCGAAGGCATCGCGTCCCACCATTGACCGTTCACTTGGAACGGCTGATCAATCATGAAAGATTCGGTGCTCCGCATCTTCTTGCCGTCGATGGTGAGTTCCGCGCCCTTGTAGAGGCCGTCTCCATCAAGGTCAATCATCAGCTGGACCGGGCGACGGGTTCGGTCGCCGGATTTGGCAACGGTGAAAATTCCGTCACTGCCGTTCTCGGTGAGCATCACGGTATAGGTCTTGTTCGCGAGGGTGAATTTTCCGGTTCGGGCCGTGACTTTGGTAAAGCCGACCCGGGTGTCCCCGTGTCGCTTGTAGATCATGAGGCTATAGCTACCGCCCTCTTCCTCGGCAATCGGAGTACCCCATGAGGCGTGGAAGGTCGCGATGCTGGTGTAGGACATGACGCCGTCGTACTCTTTGGCTTCGTCCCATTTGCCGGAGCCTTCGTCGGTCAGGTCGCCATTTTGGTTGAAGTCAAAGTAAATCTGGCCGGGAGCTTCCTTAGTTTCGTCCACGGCGAAAAAGGTGACGCTCTGCGGACCATTTCCAAATCGCACCGCGCCGTATTGCACTTTGCCTTTGAAGTCCGGTGTTTTGGTGATCGCTTTGGGTTTTTCGGTGATCAGCGTTACGCCAGAAGGCATATATCCCATCTGATTCTTCTTGAGAAAATCCATGTCCACCCCGCGCGGGGAAAGGTCAAGTTTGATCGTGATAGGTTGCTGAGCCGGGGCAATTGTTGCTACGGCGGTTGCGAGTGCAGCGAGTGTGAGAATTTTATTCATAGGACAGACCTTCAATGGACATTATGTCACGGGGTATGCTTAAGGTTCTGTCGGGGCGTGGCGCAGCTTGGTAGCGCGCTTATCTGGGGGGTAAGAGGTCATGGGTTCAAATCCCGTCGCCCCGACCAAGTTCAATTGAACTTACCCTTTTGGGATCAACTTTCTGGACCGTACCCCACGTGTACCCCGCGCCATTGGTAGACAGTTTTGATCACCTAACAACAGATGATCCTCCCACTTTGTCATCCAAACCCGTACATTTTCGGGGGTCGGGTGGACGTACAGGTCGCCGACGTCGCCGGTCGCACTATGCCCCAAGACGCTTAACCGAATGGACCGTGGGCAACCGATAGCGGCCTCTATCTGTCCGAAGAAGTGGCGAAGGCCATGGTTTGCGGCATAGGGAACTCCGGCCAGTTCGTAAGCTCTTTTGAGGTCTCGGTTCTGGGTCTCGCGGAGGGACTCGCCGTAGACGTTCCGAATCAAAGAGCGGCCACCTTCGGCATAGGTCTGGAGTATCTCCTTGGTCCGTTCTGGCAGGGCGATGGTGCGCTCGGCGTTGAAATTCTTGGTGCCGGGAACGAACAGCGTGTTCTCTCCGATGCAGTCTGCAGTGATAGCGTTGGCTTCCTCGTCGCGAACGCCAAGGACACCTTCCAAGAAGAACTTGGGACCCCACAGATGGTGGTCGCGATGGAAGAGCCAGAGCTTGCGGAAGTCCTCGACGGTTGGCACGTACTCCCGCTTAGTGACGGGGGTGCATTCGATCTCCTCGGCATAGTTCCAGGTCAGGAGTTCATAGCGCACAGCGAGGCGCAGGGCGCGACTGAGGTACTTGCGGATGACCTTCTGGGAGCCTCCCTTGGGATACTTTGCCCTGATGCGTCGCCAGGCGTTGGAGACGTGATTCAAGCGCAAATCGCGAGTCTTGAATTCGCCCAGCTCATCGATGAGGATGTTGATTGCCCAGTTCGCCTGGTCACGCGTGTTCTTGCACCGCTCGCTGTAGAGTCCGCCCAGCTCGTCGGCGAGGAACATGGCGAAGGTCTGGGACGCCTCTTTGGTCGCCTGCTCGGTCTCGATGTCGAGGGTTGCGTCAATGAGCGCCTTTGCATTGTCCTCAGCTTGCTCGTAGGTTTCCCCGTAGACGCTTTTTCGCTCCTTCTTTAAGGTCAGCCGAGCTTCCCAAAGGTCTCTCTTCGGGTGCTTGCGGATTCTGATCGAGATGCCCCTGTGGGTCGGCGGATTCAATGTCGGTTCTGGTTGCATTCTTTCGTTTTGCCTCAGCACGGAGCTTTTCGACAAGTTGACGGATGTCCTCTGTTGCGAACGATCCGAGGTAAGGAAGGGGTGTTAAATAGCCGGTCTCGACGAGGGTCGCGACGACCGAAGTGTGAACCCCCAACATGCGAGCGGCTTTGGTTTTGCTCACTGCGATCGATTCTTCTGTCACGCTGGTTCCTCCAAGTCCCGGAAGCAAATGGCGACGCTCGGCATCAGCGCGGACTTCTTTTGACCGCCAAACTTCCTCTTGCCTCGAATCCAGTAGATCTCCCCATGCGGAAGTGCGTAGTCGTGGAACCATTCAGTCGAAGTGTGGGCAGGCAACAGGAGTACTGCTTTCTCGCAGCGACCCGCTTTCACTTCCTCGAACGCCTTCAATACCCAGGTGAGCAGCTTGGTATATGGTGGATTGCAAAAGACGTGACCGTGCCAATTCTGCGCGAGCGCATCCAG
>JAIOPU010000075.1 GCA_021413725.1 Armatimonadota bacterium
TGGTGTTGATCAAGGAAACTACATTCTCGCCATTGACGGGAAAGCCGTCAGTGCCTCAAATCCACCCTCCACATTCCTGCAGAATAAGGTTGGGAAGTTGGTAACGCTGACCATTAACGACAAGCCATCCCTGGAAGGATCCAAGAAAGTCACGGTTCGACCCATCGCCGACGAGAAGGATATTCGTTATCAAGACTGGGTCGAGAGCAATCGCCAGAAAGTTCTCAAGATGTCCGGGGGCAAGATTGGATATCTTCACATTCCGGATACCTCCCAGCCGGGCATGATCGGCTTCCTCAAGGGCTACTATTCACAGAACGACAAAGAAGCTGTGATCCTTGACGAGCGCTTCAACGGAGGTGGGTTCATTCCCACGTTCTTCCAAGAGCGTTTGATGCGCAAGATCGAGGCTGGCTTTAAGGGCAGAACGGGGGGAGTTATCGGATTTCCCGCGCAGAGCATGACCTCACCCACCTGTATGCTGGTTAACGAGTACGCAGGGTCGGGTGGAGACATGCTCCCTTGGCTCTACAAGAACAACAAGATCGGTAAGGTTATCGGTAAGCGCACGTGGGGTGGACTCGTAGGAATCCAAGGCTCCCAACCCATCGTCGACGGCGGGTTCCTGAGCGTCCCCAGCTTTGGAATCTTCGACCACGTTCGTGGGGAGTGGATTGCGGAGAGCCGTGGTGTTGACCCCGACATCGAAGTAGACGCTCGCCCCGATCTGGTCGCCAAGGGCCAAGATCCGCAATTGGAAAAGGCGGTTGAACTCATGCTCGCCGAGATCAAGAAGGGTCGTCCGGCAATGAAGGTACCTCCGTTCCCGAACGTGATTAAGGGCGGCAAAGGCTAAGGCAAAAACGCCGGCACCTGTTTGGGCTTAGCAATGACAAATTGCTAAGCCCAAGTTATTATTCGCCCCAAGCAGCCTTGGCAAAATCCTCAAGATGGCTGTAATCGCCGACCCAAGTGGTGTACATCACACCCGCCAGCTTGCCGGTCTTGGAAGCCTCAGCCATCCAAGGCTTGATGCTCTCCACCGGACCGTCGTAGTACCCCGCGAGAATCTGCCGGTGACCACGTCCGGCGAAAAAGCTCAGACTCTTCGATTGTGCGCCTGAATTCCAGTTGACAATCACCGCATTTTTTGGCAGGCCTTCCCACGACCCTGCGAGCGTTCCATTCGTCAAGTAGTACTTGTCAACCGCGTTATGCGCGGGATCGAACATGTCCGACCAAACATAGGTGGCCGAACCGGGCATGAGCTTCTGCTGAATTTTATCGCAATCCCTCGCGTTTTGAGCCAAGATTTGGCCTGGGGTGAGTATTCGGTTCATGCACGCATCGCACCAACCTCCGATTCGGATCTCATCGTGGCTCCAAAAGAGCCCTTTCGGATGAAAAAGGTCAGCGACTCGCTTCGCTTCATCCGCAATAATTTCTAAGGTCTTGGGCTCGCTCAAGCAAATGGAGGCTTGGTTGCCAATGCCCGTTTTCGAATGAAAAAAGCTGACTTCGAGTTCGGCTCCGTCCTTGAGTTTGTTTCCGATGAGCTTTATCGAGGGAGCACTGTGGTCGGCGTCGTACTCCCCTTTCCAAGGCTTGGCTCCGAGGCCCAGATCAACGACTTTTTCAAAGTCCTTCCCCTCCACCAACGGGGAGCCATTGTGGGTTACGGTCAAAGGGCAACCGGGGCGTCGAACAACGTTCAGAAGGCCCGCATCCGTGACCGCCAAGTCGTCCCACCAGATCGTCCCACCGGTACCTCCCCAAACTCCAGCATACACGTGGACGTCGGGAGAATCCAGAGAATTGAACGAGAAACTGAAGTGCGTCCAAGGTTGGGTCGGTTCGCCGGGAAGTTCGTTGATCACTAACCCCCTGCCCTTGCCATCCAGCGCCATCGCCTGAACCAAGCCCTTGAGGCCGTCTCGCTTCGTCCAGCCGGACAATACATACTGATGGAATGGCTGCAGTTTCGGCGCCCAGACGATTCGGGCGTTGCCGCTTTCATTGCCGGTTTTGAAGTTGTCTTGGCGAACGGACGACGCCCCTTCGTGTTTCGTACTCCGATCCACATGGGTGCTGACTCCCACTCCATCCTGAAAACTTAATCCCGCAACTTTATCTCCCTCGGAGCGTTCCAGATTGCCGTTTGTGAGAAGGTTATCTCCGCCATCGAGTGGAACGGCTTCAGAGCCGCGCACCACGAACCGGGCTTTCTTTACGGGTAGCCCCTCAATAAAATTCACGTCATGCCACAACATCGAACTGGCATAGCCGACGGGCCAGACCGCGGGGACGATCTCGATGCCTTCCTTTTTTGCCTCGGCGACCACTTTTCGCGCGTTGGTAAAGTAGTGCTCGGGGACATCAGCCAAACGCTGCATCTTCGAATCGGAGATGACGATGCCGTTGTAGCCGGCCTTTTTCGAGCGCAGAATGAGATCGCAGAGATTGTCGGCGTTTGCCGCCACCTGGAGGTTTGTCTGGACGTAAACCCAGCGATGGTCAAGCGCGGGTTTTGTCGCGCAAAGTGCAATCACGGCCGCAAGTAACATGGTCTCTCCGTTTTACCAGACTCAAGGCAATGCCAATTATCTGGTGAAATCATCGTACCAAGCCCGCACAAGGGGGTCCCTCGGTAGGCAGTCAAAGGCAAGAAGGTAGTTCTTGATGGCACGCATTAGGATTTCTTCTGCCTCGTACTTAAAGTCGAATTCCACGTGGTGATTCAGACCCCTTGAGTTATGCTTCAATTCATTTCTTGCCCGGTTGTTTGTGTTGATTTGCACGGGCATGACGGCCCGTGGCCAACCCATAAATTCTTGAATTTTGAGGTCATATTGAGCAAATGATTCGGCCATATTCCAGCCAACCTTGGATTTAGCAATCTTTCCGCAAATCTCTTCCGCAGCTCCCGCGAGCGTAATCGAACAAATCCAGCTTTCTTGCAACAGTGCTTCCACAGCTCCTGAGATTTGGATTCGAGCGATATACCTCTTACTAACTCGGGTTTTTTCAATTGGACTCATGGCCTCTGGCCCTCTTCCACGGATGGAACAATAGGTTGGCGGCCCCGGAGGGAATCGAACCCCCGACGCCCTCCTTAGGACGGAGGCGCTCTATCCACTGAGCTACGAGGCCGGATGTACCTTGATGATACACGAAGCCGGGATTCCATATTCGGAATCCCGGCTTTTCATGAACTTTTGCCTAAGGAATTATTTAACGGTGACCCACTTTTCAAGCCGACCGGCATCAAACGCGCGGAGGATGGTTCCGGCGGGCAGGGTTTCGCTCCAACTTGTTCGCGCAGACCCTACGATGTTTCGGTTGCCACCCGAATGCGGATTGTAGTGCAGCACGAACGAAGCCCCACCCCCGGGCGCGATGTTGATGTCCTGGTCACCCGCCGCGCAAAGTTTCCCGGTGAATTCAGCATTGGACCCTTCAATCAAAATGCCTCCACGAGCGGAATAGACCAGCCCCGTAGTTGACGACGAACTTGTCGTGAACTTGATGGCATCTGCCCCGGGGTCGAGCGAAATCAAATTCGCGCAGTCCATGACCGAGTCAATCGTCGTGTACGGACTTTCCTGTGTGTCAAGTTTGTACTCGGCCCCCGGCGCATCGGAATACTTGCCTTCAAAGACGAGTGTGACACCCAGATTCATTAACTGACCGACGTTTTTGACATCGCCCTTGACGTAGACGATATTTTCCCAAGGATTGGGCGAGGTCGGCATCAACCGTAGCTGTTCGCCTCCCGCAACAAGCAGATCACCATCAATCACGGACGGGGCTTTGAGAACCTTCCAACCATCGCCGGACCGGCCCGGCATATTACTGGAGTTCACGGTTGCGGCAAACTTAGTCCCGGTGTTACCCATGTTCGTCCATTCCGTCTGCCAATCATTGAACATGGTTGGACTTGGAAAGGGTCGAGGGTAGGCACGGCGGGCAACTGTATCTGCATCAAGGGCAGGATTCGAACCGTTCGCAGCAAAAAATGGACTTCGGTAATTTTTTACGTTGCCATAGTTTCCCAGTCCGGAGGGTCCCACGGTCTGATCGTAGATGTAGGCATACTCTGCGTTCCCCGGCACCTGGAATTGCCCTTGAATGTCTAGGACATTTGGATTTGTGAAGCTTGATTTCGTACCTGTTGCCGGCTCCCAAGTAATGCCCTTGTTGGCGACGACATCGGCTTTGTTATCGGCGCTATAAGTTCTGAATCCTTGGTTGGTCTTTATGCGGATCGCAGCGTTTGAACTCATCGCGCCGGGACAAACGGCAAAATCCACGCCATTCCCCGAATACTTGGACCCAGAGTGAACAACGACGTACGTACCGTCCGATTCGTCTTGGGTTCCAGTAAAAGTTGCCCGAACGACGCTTTCCACCCCACCTGTTCCAGCGCCAATACCTTCCAGCTCAAAGGTATAAGTCTTGCGAAGGACGTTGTTTCCGCTACCATCAGCAAGGATTTGGTCAAGGACTTTGGTGTCCGGAACAATCCGTGAGGAGTAGACCCCGGCGGTTCCGGTGCCCTGAGTGGTCGTATACGTGAGAGTGGTGGGATTAAGTTGGGTTGGGTAAGTCTTGGTTGTCGCAAGCCCGACTCTGATCTTGTTATAGTGCATAGATATCGCAGCGTACGCTAACTCAGTTGCACTCACCTTGGCATTCGACCGAAAGGTGTTCTTTTCCGAGGAAATACTCAATGCCGAAACAGCAGAACCAACAAGGAGCATCCCACCCACAAGAATAAGTGAAGTGGTGAGTCCAATACCAGCATTCTTCTTAAATCTCTTTAACTGTTTCATTTCTATCTATTCCTCAACGCCGAACGATTAGTGAGCTCGACATATCTTGTAATATCCGCCGATGTGCTTCCCTGATATCGCACCCTCACATTAAAGGTCGTACTGACTTCATAAGCATTGTTGCCATTTCCATCGGTAACGGCTACGGTCGGATCTATCGAATAATAGCAATCCGCCAGGTGGTACCAAGGCAAAGGTGCATCAAATTCAAGTTGATTGAGGTCGTTAAATGAGCAAGAGCCGTCTGCAATACAATCGACCCCATCAACGATGACTTTGTTGTCGTCAAATTCTGTGTCATTCGCGAGGGGTGGCGATTTCAGCGCGAATTTTCGATAGCTATTGTAGCCGCTGAATGTCTCATGGGCAATATAATTGTAGTTGAGACTCTTGATATTGGAGCAAATTGTTCCATTCAATGCTGGGGTGCTTTCCACTCCTCCCACGGAAGTTGCGGTGTAACGCTTTAGAACAAACGGACCACTCTCTCCGGTCTGCGCCGCGAGATAATAGATGACAATATCATAAGACCCTGCGGTGGTTGTTCCACCGGAGTTCGCAGGAATTCTCAAGATGAGCGTGTTAGTCTTATTCGTTTGAAAAGTTGGCGACGCGAGTGGATAGGCGGTAAGTACTCGGTCGGCAGCTTGAATGTCACTGTTGAGCGTTTCGTAAGCGGTGTGCGCCTTGCCCAAGGTGGGAATCGTGTTTGCGAGTTTGTTCGTAACCCGAGTCGAAAAAACCACGGTAGACAACAATGCAGTCAGTGCAAATCCAGAAATGGTCATCGCAATCAGGAGTTCGGACATTGTGAACGCAGAGTTCTTTTTCATGGGATTCACCGATTAACAAGGCCCGTACGTATACGTGCAACCGCCGACCTCTCCTGTTGTCGCTTCTCCGGTCGATCCTGGACTCCCTGTTGTCCCCGTTGAGCCGGTGGTCGGGTCTACGTATCCGGTTGATCCCGTTGTTGGATCAACGTAACCGGTAGTGCCACCTGACGTCGGGGGTGTTGGCGGGGGCGGATCAATCACGCCCGTATAAGAAATTACTACCGGCTGAGTCGTCGCGAGTGTGGAGAGAGTCACCTCAGACCAGGGAGCAGAATCAAAGTTCAGTCCTTCGGTGACCCTGCGCCACTTTACCGTTACCGTAATCTGCTGCATGTTGGGGTCACCAGGGACCGTTTGGACCGAATATTCTCCACTAAATTTCAGCCCACGTTCTCCACACGCAAACTGCATTTTCAGATTGGCCGGAAAGACAAATTCAGCTTTGTCCTCTCCTAGACGATTCGCAACCGACTTTATACGAAGGTTGAGTTTAGAATTCGTCGACATAGTCCCGCAGAATTGCAGTCTGATGGTGCATCAGATGCTCTCCTTCCGCTAAGACTATTCCTTATTTGTGCTAGGTCAAAACAGGTAATACCGCTGGGTTAGAGCGGGCCGTCAGGGTCTTCAATGAGGCTACGTTCGAACAGATCTCGGAGCCTCTCCATTTCTTCCCGCTCCTTTGTGCGCTGTGCTACGTTGTCCAAGTACTTTCTGGATTCACGTTCTTTGCGCTGAGCGGCAGCGTCAAATGGACCAAAGCCCTTCTTCCTACCGAACTGAAATTGGCCGGATCCGTAAGCCCAACAGAACGCCAAGACGGGCAAGACAAACAGCCCAAGAGCAGGGTGATATGCACCCAAGTTAAAGAAGACTAGTGCGGCACTAATTACGGCGACCCATTTCGCCGCGATCGGAAACATCATTGCAAATCGCACTTCCGCCGAAGGCTGTTTTGCACTCCAAATAACAACCAAACAAGACGCAGGAATGAAACTGCCGAATAGCCCTGCCTTGATCCCCAGCGCCATGCAGCCTAAGAGGAACAACACTGCGCTCAACCCCGTAATCGCGAGCCAAATTGCGATAAATTTTGCCGACCTCACCTCAGATTCGAGCGGGGTGCCAAACATATAAATCCACAGCGAACCAAGCAGAAGCCAAAAGAACTCCTGTCCGTTCCCGCTGACGGCGAAGGGGTAGGTCAGCCAAGTCCAGAGGCGACCAGGGTCGGTTGATACAAAAGCTAAACTCCCCTGGACATCTCCCGCACGCAAGAATCCCAGGAGAAAAACCAGGAAGGTCAGCCCAATGATGCTGAAAACCGCGGGAAAGGAACGGACGGCCGGAGGTAAAGCACTCTGTCTCATCGCCATATACTACGAATTATCAGCCGATTTTGACCGAAAATTAGGGTGAAGTCTTGCATTATTCGACTGTCGTGCCGTTAACTCGCAAGGTGAATCGGTAGTCAAAGAGCTTCGCTGAAACCCGGCACATGACCATGCGAGATAGGAATATTTCGAAATACTCCATGACCGTGGCGAAAGAAGTGTCAATTTCTAGGTCAAGGACGATTACTTTGGTCTCCTTGTCCATCTCCACACGGCTCTTCTGGACAGCGTAGTTGACCCGGTCGTGAATATCAAATTTTGTCTTGTCTTCTTCCTGCACGCGAGACCAGTGAACGTCGCTCTTGTCGGCGATAATCAGGGCCGCTGACATCCGGCTTATCGGCATTCCCGAGAGTTCCTCGTGATTTCCGATCGCGCTCAAAATGGGGACAATCTCTTCCACGGGCATACCCATCTCGTTCAAGAGGGTAAAAGCTATCGCGCCGCCTGTGCTAGGGTGCTGGATACGATTCACGGATATCCCGATGTCGTGCAAGTATGCGGCGATTTGTCCCAGTTCCGCTTCCCGTCCTGCCACGCCAAGGTTTTCGAGAATGTAGCGAGTGATTCCACTCACAACGCCGACATGACGCAGTCCGTGCTCGGTGTAACCCATCGCCTTCATGACCTCATTCGCCCCGAGGATCATCGCGTTCACCTTCGGATTCTCACGCACGTCACTAAGCGTGATTCGTCCGGGAGTCTCGTGCATTGCCAGTGTCGCCATACTTTATTCTAGCCCGATTTATTCAACCGCCAATGCGAGCGGGTCAATCCCGACCTGCGGCGGTACCGTTGATGTAACTCATGCCCACGTTCCAAACCGCTTCGCCGACGATTCGGCCACATCGCTTCGCCTCGTTATTGCCCGCGCTAAAGTGAATCCCACCGTAAAGCCTGGAGATTCCCGCTTGGTCGGCAGCCTCGCTAAACGTCGCCCACGATAGGGTTACAGGTGCAGCAGGTACATTCGTTTCAAAGGCGGAAGCCCCCTCGGAAACTGTCACTGAATTTCCAAAAGCATCGCTACCGGTAAACCGCTTAAGGACTTCCGCCGCCGCCGCGCTAAAGGTACTGTGGCCTGAGCTGTACTCGGGGAAGGGCGGAGTTACGAAGTTCACGGATTGGTAGGGAGCCCACTGCGAACCATCCACCATCTTAATTCCAAGGTTGGGTCCAGCAAAACTTGCTACTTGTTGTCCTGCAAATAGAGCTCGAATTGCCGTAATTGGACGCGAGGTGTTAAAGGCTCGCTTGCAATCCCAGCAGGCGATTCCGGCATCCATCACCGCATTTCCAAGGAGAAAGAACAACTTAACATCGTCATCCAGGAAGTGGTTGTCTCGAACCGAAACGTATTGTCCAAAAAGCTGCCAGTGACCCGGAGGGAGAACCGAACCCGGCCCATCCGCCCAATACTCCGCAATGACCTTGGACCGGTCATTCAAGGCTGCCGTAATGTCGATCACTTCTCGCGCCTGCTCCAGATAAGTAGGAGTGCCGTACACTGGAGGTCCAGGAGGACGCACCGCCGACGGCGATGAAATTCCAAATGGAATCACTTGACCCCAGTGCGGGGCGATGTAACCTGGGGACTTTCCGTTCGCAAATCTTAATGGTTGCCACTTCGATGGGTCGGTGACAAGGTCCGGGGTGTTCACAGGGACGTAACCGGTGGTGTCTGCGTAATTGTTGAGCTGATTACTTCCGTCGCTATGTCGAAACGCCAATAGTGCCGCCGCGACCGCATTCCCCACCCCGGCTGGAGTCGATGGATCGGTCGAGACATCGCTGCTATCGTAGCCAAGAGCGGTCATCTGAGTTTGAAACCGAGCGAGTTCGGTGGGATACAGATCTACCAGTACTCGATATGCCGCAAAACTGATTGCCTTCTGCTTGTTTGCGTCTGTCCTCTCGCTCACAGGCCGGCGCAAGCGATTTCCTAGGCGAGTTCCAACGGCAACCGCGTCGTAACATGCCCAAGCATCAAATACCGCCGTCGCGACCATTGCTATGGCGCGGGCCGTCATCGGTGGACCCGGTTTCACGGCGGAGATTGCTTCGAGCAACCTGCCTGTCCATTGGTAGGAGACGCTCCGATTCGCCGCGGTAATTGTTGCACCGCTTCCGCCGCATCCGGAAAGCAAGGGGAGAGCGGTCGCGGCAACAATTCCTTTGCCCGTTAACGCGAGTGCCTCGCGTCGTGTGTATTGCTTGTTCGTGCTGTCAAACATTGGATTAGATCTCACAAGAATATTCGGCTGAAATGGCTGTCCTCAATAGTGATAAGGAGCCATGAAGTATATTCTAGCTTATAAACATGGCAAAAACGCTTTTTGACAAAGTTTGGGACTCCCACGCAATCACTGAACTCCCCGGCGGCGGGGTCTTGCTCTACATTGACCGACACCTTATCCACGAAGTCACTTCCCCCCAAGCGTTCGACGGCCTCCGCGAAATGGGGCGAAAAGTGCGACGGACCGACCTCACCTTTGCCACCGTCGATCACAACGTCCCAACCGATGGTCGAGTAATTGATGAAACCAGCCTCAGTGGGCAGCAACTCGCAGCAATGAGCCGAAACTGCGCAGAATTCGGCGTACCTCTGTTTGGCTATGGCGAGGCAAAGCAAGGAATTGTCCACATCATTGGCCCCCAACTTGGCATCACACTTCCTGGCCTCACCATTGTCTGCGGCGACAGCCACACTTCCACCCACGGCGCGTTTGGCGCTCTCGCCTTTGGTATCGGGACGACCGAAGTCGAGCACGTTTTGGCGACCCAAACCCTGCGACAGCCGGGTAAGCCCAAATCTTTGGGGATCCAAATTGACGGACAACTCGGATTCGGTGTGACGGCGAAGGATGTGATCC
>JAIOPU010000223.1 GCA_021413725.1 Armatimonadota bacterium
CATCGCGTCCATCTGTGCCTTGAATGCCGTGCCTTTCTGCGGTCTGACCTTGTTCATGAATCGCCTCAACCACTTAAACTCATACCATGGACTCGGCAAAATAGAAGTAATTGTATGAGCTACGGGTTCACTGAATTGATCTCCGATCATGCTACTGGGCAAATCAAACGGAAATGCCAATCCACGCCACGCTCGCATGTGGGCACATGCCTCAACGGCGGTTTCCCCTCCAGTCCTTCGAATCTCGGCGACCATATCATCCCACCAACTCCAACCGGCTTCCTCATGCTGAATAATGCAGGTGTCTAAGGTGTAAGGACCGCACTCACTGGGTTCCAACTGTTCAATCAAAAATGGGAATTGCCGCGGGTTTTCCGGAGCTGCAGGTTCATCATCAACTAGCGTTTCGTCTGGTCCAATCAAAACGCGAATCTCCCCGTCAAGCCCAGTGTCCATGTAACATATCGGACCCATCGAAAGCGTAAATCCCATCGCGCAACATTACCCCAACTTTACGCATTGCTTGACTTCGAATACGCGCTTCTCGCGCTAAGCCTCGGCGGCTAGCGGAGGCAATTGCTTTGAATTTGATTTCCATGTTCGAATAATTGCAGGAAATTTTATTGAAGTTTGGTCAACGCTTATACACGAGAGGATTTAGCTTGCTCGCGGCAACATCACCTGGCATAAGGTCGGGAAACCATCGTGCAAGGTCGTTCACTCGGCTCTCACTGTCAGGTTCGGATATGATCGCGCCGTCCTCGACGTAGATGATGGTCATCACCTCGCGGGTCCGCACGGGGTCCGCGTTTCCCGGTGCCCCGTGGATTGTCCAACCATCATGAAAAGTCGCATCACCCGCCTTCATGTCCCCGGCGAATGCCACGGGAAAACCTCGCTCGTCAATCAATCCGGCGAGCATTTGTTCGGACTCATCAGAAATATTGAGGGGTCCGAGATAGCCAATATCCTGGGATCCGGTTGCAAAGCGCATCGTTCCCATCTCTGCCGAGACATCCACCAGGGGCATCCAGAGAGTAACGCATTTTGAACCCTGTAAGGGCCAATACTGCTGATCCTGATGCCAAGGCGTCGGTCCGCCATTGGGTTCCTTATACAGGGCTTGATCGTGGTAGAGCCGAACTCCATCGACTCCCATCAGTTCGGCTGCGATCTTGGCAAACCGACGCGCAAAGACAAATCGCTTCACGTCCTCTGAGTGCTCCCACTGATTGGAATATTGAATGAACGCTTTGCCGTAGGTGTCTCTCTGTTCTAACGGGGCGTAGTTCTTTGCGAACTCGGTCGTCATCTCGTTGATAACATCGCGATAGGGTGCAAGTTCGCTCGACGAAGCCACATTTCGCAACAGGATGAAGCCATCGGCCCGGTAGTTGCTGATTTGATCGGGTGTGAGCGAATAGTCTGAGGAAAGATCGGGCAACATCCCAAAACGTTACCTCACTTCTTGTACAAGTGGTCTTTGGGAACCTCAGCCCCGATTCTCCAACACTTGGCCAAACGTGATGTCGTGGTCGTCAAGGTCTTGGATCCCGAACTCGCGCGTACCCCAAGGAGTGTCGTAGAGCGTGTAATCTATCGGTGTCCCATTCGCGCAAAGTTCCTCGAATAGGGCAGCCGCGTCGGACACCCAAATGTATGCATCATTGGTCTTGTCAGCAACCTTCCAATTCGGAGTAATTGTGGCCATCGTGGGCACTTTGGCGAGCATCATGTGAACGGGACCTCGACTCAGAATCGCAAAGTGTGGCGGTGCCCCAAACAATTTGACTTCGAAACCAACTTTCTCGCGCCAAAATTCAGCAGAGAGGGCAACGCTACGAACTAAAAGGACGGGGGCAACTGCCTTAAACTCGACTTTCATGTTCGAATTATTGCAGATGACTAGTAATTGGAACTGAAGGGGGTTGGAAAGAGACCATTGACTTCCCAGATTCGCGGTCGTAACGGGACTAGCCCGTTCTCCACACCCCCATCAGTGCCTTTTCGCCTTCAGTGGCTACTACCATTAATTTTAACCCTCAAAAGCGGTTCTACATACTGTAATGATTACCAGGATTGAGGAAAGAATTTGTAAAAAAAACGAAATCAGCCATTTAGCGATAGAATTTGTACGTGTTTCTCGATAAAGTTACCAGTCTTTCCCGCAGAGACCTTCTGGTCGGAGTGAGCGCAAGCGTGATTATTGCCCCTGCCGCCGCAAGCGTCAACTCGGTTACTGCCGCAAGCTTCAAGCGTCCGAAGGCTCTAAAGCCGCAAGACCGGGTCGCCATATTATGTCCAGCAGGAGCCGCAGACGGGCCTGAACACATTGAGAAGGCTTGTGAAAAGGTTCGGAGCCTTGCGCTCGAGCCCGTCGTGATGCCCAACGCTCTCGCACGGTTTGGATACCTAGGGGGAACAGATCAAGAACGTGCGGCCGATCTCAATCAAGCCCTGCGAGACTCATCCATTCGTGGCCTTTTTACATTGCGGGGCGGTTACGGTGCGATGCGGGTTCTTGAACAAGTAGATTACAGGAGTATGCGCCGAGACCCGAAAATTTTGATCGGATTTAGCGACATTACGGCTCTGCACCTTGCATTTTTGGCAAAGTCAGCCGTAATTACATTCCACGGACCATGTGCAGAGTCAAGCTGGAGTGATTTTTCCCGAAGCACTTGGCCCGTCCTTTCTGATCCGACTCCATTCGGGATGTGTCGACACCCCGATGGCGGCATGGAGTTGACGACCCTGGTTCCGGGGACCGCGAGAGGTCGACTAATCGGAGGAAACTTGTCGCTCATTGTCTCCCTGCTCGGAACTCCGTTCATGCCGAAGCTTGACGGTGCCATTCTCGTCTGCGAAGACATCGGCGAGGAACCGTATCGAGTCGACCGTATGCTGACCCAGCTAGCTCTAGCCGGGGCGGGATCTAAGCTAAGGGGACTGGTCTTTGGCAATTTCCGCAAACGCCCCAAGCCAGGACAAATTCCCGAGGTCATCGAGCCGGACCACACCTTTACTATGGAGCAAGTACTCCTGGAGCGGAGCAAGCAACTGGGGATTCCGGCTTACAGTGGGCTCAGTTTTGGTCATATTTCCGACAACCATATTCTGCCGCTTGGAACCATTGTGGAAATGGATGCAAATTCGAGAATTCTGCATCTTCAGGAGGGTGCAGTCGTCTATTGATGCGCAGACCAAAAGTTGCCGATAATGTCCCCATCCTATGAAGACCGAAAACTCCGCCGAACTCAGCTACGAAATCCAAAAGCAGCATCATGCATTTGATGCGGACGAAGCCGCAAAGAATGCCCGTGAGTTGCAGGGCGGAAAGGTCACGGTTGACCTCTGGCGTCACCACCGTCTCGCATCCCTCGCAATCCCTCTAATTCAATCCTATCCGGAGGCAACATGGGTCACGGTGGGCGATGGAAAATGGGGCTGGGATGCCCACTACTTGTCAACTCAGGGCGTGAAGTCCATCACGGCAACCGATATCACTGAAGAACGCCTAAAAGCCGCGAAAGATGTTGGATACATCAGTTCCTACTCAGTGGAAAATGCAGAACGGCTCTCGTTTGCGGACGCATCTTTTGACTTCGCATTCGTCAAAGACTGCGCAAGCCACTGCCCGCGCGGCTACGTGGTCCTGTATGAAATGCTTCGCGTTGCCCGACTAGGAATTGTCGTGGTCGAGCCGTACGATCCAAGGATTCCGTTGCCACAAAATGCGGTTCTTTTTATCCAAAAATTCTTCTGCAAACTCATCAAGAGGAACCCCGATACATTTAACCAATCCGCAAACTACGTATTCACCTTTTCCGAACGCGAGATCGAAAAGATGGCCCTAGGTCTCCACCATCAAGCGGTTGCCTTCCGGCACGTCAACGATCACAACACGAAGAATCCTGCTGAATACGCCGAATCCTACAGCACCGAAGCCGCGGGATACAAGAGTTTCATGAAGCAAATTCGTCTACGAAATATGTTGACTCGGCTTGGTCTCAATCCTTGGGGAAGAGTTGGGGCTGTCATCCTCAAAGAACACAACGCCTCGGCGCAACGCGCCCTCGAAGCGGCCGGCTTCACCTACAAGCTATTGCCCAGAAACCCCTATCTCAAGGGCAAAACCGACAATCTTACTTCTCTTCCATGAACGGATAACGATAATCCGTAGGAGGATTGAAAGTTTCCTTAATGGTTCGAGCACTCAACCAGCGGTATAGATTCAGTTGTGAACCGGCTTTGTCGTTGGTTCCACTTGACCTTGCCCCACCAAAGGGCTGCTGACCCACAACGGCTCCGGTCGGCTTATCATTGATGTAGAAGTTCCCGGCCGCGTTCCGCAGACGGTTGACCGCGAGTTCAACGGCGGATCGATCTTGGGCAAGGACAGCTCCCGTAAGTGCGTACGGACTGGTCTCATCGAGAATCTCAAGCGTCTCTTCGAACTTCTCGGCGTCATAGACATAGAGGGTCAAGACTGGCCCGAAAATTTCCTCACACATGGTCGTGTACTTCGGATCGTCGGCAACTATGATCGTGGGCTCGACAAAAAACCCCTTTGTCTTATCGCAGACGCCGCCGACAATAATATTCTGCCCGTCCTTCTTTGCCTGGTCAATGTAGTTGGCGATATTATCGAAGCTCTTTTCATCAATGACCGCGTTGACAAAGTTTGTAAAGTCTTCAACTGTGCCCATCTTGAAGGACTTCACGCCAGCAATCAACTTTTCTTGAACTTCTGCCGCCATGTTGCTCGGAATATAGGCACGACTAGCCGCCGAACACTTTTGGCCTTGGTACTCGAACGCTCCTCTGAGCAACGCAGTGACCACTGTATCCGGCATCGCGCTCTTGTGCGCAATGACAAAGTCCTTTCCGCCTGTTTCGCCTACGATGCGCGGATAGGTTCGGTAATTTGCGATGTTGTCCCCAATGGTCTTCCACATGCGATTAAACACGCCCGTCGACCCCGTAAAATGAACTCCCGCAAAATCCTTGTGAGCGAAGCAAACCTCGCCAATCGTCGGACCATCAACGTAGATCAAGTTGATCACGCCGTCCGGCAAACCCGCTTCCTTTAGGACGCGCATAAACATTTGCGCACTATATATTTGTGTGTTCGCGGGCTTCCAGACTACAACGTTGCCGCACATCGCGGCACTAGTTGGGAGGTTTCCCCCGATTGCGGTGAAGTTAAACGGAGTCACCGCCAATACAAATCCCTCAAGAGCGCGGTACTCCATGCGGTTGTGCATGCCAGGACCGCTGATCGGCTGTTGCCGATAAATCTCACTCAGAAAATGCACGTTGAACCTGAGAAAATCAATGATCTCGCAGGCAGCGTCAATTTCTGCCTGATAAGCATTCTTGCTCTGTCCCAACATCGTGGTGCCGTTGATCAAACTTCGGTACTTAGTCGCGAGCAGATCCGCCGCTCGAAGAAAAATATTCGCTCGACTTTCCCAACTCATTGCCGCCCACGCCTCTTTGGCGGCAAGGCCAGCGTTGATCGCTTGGGTCACATGGCTAGCGTTTCCACGATGAAAGTGTCCTAGGGTATGCGACCTCTCATGGGGAGGATGAATATCCTCGGTAACGCCCGTCCTTACCTCTTCCCCACCTATGTACATAGGGATGTCCGCTTTTGTCGACTTTAGTTGGGCTAGGGTTGCCTTCAATGTCGCCTTTTCTTTGCTCCCTGGGGCGTACATCAAAATCGGTTCGTTGACTGGAATTGGGTAATCGAAAGTTCCAAAGCTCATGCCGAAAGTATACCGACCCTGCCCTCATTCCCCGACTCTGCAGATGGGATAATGAAGTATGAACGATTTTCACACAACGTACAACCTCTCGCGGGGCCGGTTCGACGAAGCTGTATTTCCACTTACCAATTCTCAGCTTAACTGGCGTAGCCATCCTGGCTCACTTACCATAGGCGAGATGGCACTCCATCTTGCTGGAGTTGAGATTTGGTTCTCCGGCCAAATTCTTGGCTTGGAATTGAACCCGAGTGAGACTCTCTTGACTCGATGTGCAACCGAGGGCGTTGTAAACGACCTTCCCTTCCCGATTTCTGCGGTCGCCATTACGACACAGTTAGTTGAGCAGTCACTCAACAATGCTCGGAAGTTTGCGATCCGGCTCTTCGAAGCAGACAGTCCTGAGATTCGAGCCATCCAGTTGCAAAGCGCTCTCGGGCCAGTGATTTCCGCGGAAGGGGCGATGGCGAGATTTTCATTCCACCCTGCCTACCATCACGGCCAAGCCTACCTTCTGATTACGGCACCTGAATTCCCTGAGGCTTGAGGGTCTTTTTGTGTCTCCATGCTAGGAGTGTCAGCATAAAGAGCATTCCCGCGGAATCCAGTGCCACATCCCAGCCACTGCCGGTCCGAGACAGTTCAAAACTCTGCCTCCACTCATCAAAAATAGCGTGCGGAAGTGCCCAAAGTAAGCCGAACAACAAAGCCAACTTAAGCTCTCGATCCGCTCGCAATCTTCCCTTTGCCGCAAAGAAGGCAATCAAACCATAGCAAGCGAAGTGAATCACCTTCCTCGTGTAGTGGGTCAATTCGTATGCCTGCTCAAAAGTGAGATTGAGGTGAGCGATGTACCAATTTCGCATCGGATCCGGGCCGCCCCCGGAACCACTTAAACTCGCGATCAATAACCCGCAACTTCCGGCGGCCACGAGCCAAGGTAGCGCCTTTCGCACTGAGTCATAACCAAAAACCGGTACGGACGCCAGCGACATCAAGGCTAGGGGGACGGCCAAGGAGAGTGGCACCACAGTTTGGGTAGTCGATCGAATCCAAAAGTACGTGACAAAGGGGACATAGAACGTCAAAGCGAGCGGGACAACTCTTCGGTCACTTTCTGGGAACAAAATGAGTGATGGAACAAGCATCGCCCCCAAACCGATGGGCAAAAAATAACGTAGGTGGGATAACTGCCAGTCCTTGAAAAGCGTGAGCCCGACGAAAATCAACGCGCCCAGCCACAGAAACAGTCCGATCCGATTCACTCGCGCTATTATGAATCGTATGCTCCTTTCGCTGAGCGGCGTCTACATGCAATTTGCTTTTCAGATTTCACAAAGAAATTCTCACGTCGAAATCTGCGGAACTTCTCCTTAACGGAGCAAATTTTGGGGTGCCAAACGAAAAAACTCTGAGCGGCTGAATAGATTGGAGTCCAAGCCAAATCCAATAATTCCAGAGAATATCCCAAAGTCAGTTTCACCTATTCGGGCAATTTCCCAGGTAATTGCCCTAAAAATCCGCATTTTGTGACCGAAAATTATAAATACAAGTATAAATACCGTGTCATTCTCACGGAAAATCGGATACTATTATTGCGTCATTGATCAGTTTGATCATGTTTCCATTTGGAGAGGTAGACAATGAAATACAAAGTAATCCTAGCAACAGCTGCAGTTCTGGCATCCGTCGGTGCTCAGGCAATCATTTTTAACGTTCGAACGATTGCGTCGGCTCCCCTGAGCAACGGCGCTTCATTCACGACAACCGGCAACTCAATCAGCTTCATGACGCCCAACGCCTTGGTCGGTGACGCATCACCAACACGAGCTGGCATCTTGAACATCGAATACGATGTAGACGCTGGTGCCGGAAGTGCAGTCCAAGCTATCCTTGCCAACCTTGGTGTAGTGGCTTTTGGGTCGGGCAATGTTTTCTTCACAGAGCAAGCCTTTGAGATCACTGCTCTGAATGGCAGCGAAGTTGGCGGAGCGATCGGCTCTTTGGCCCAGAACTTCAACGCAGCTTCTAATCCCAACTGGAGTGGCAGCATGAACTTGTCCCGATCAACGCGATTTGTTCGTGTTAAGAAGACTTTCACTTTGGCCGCAGCTGAAACGCAAGATCTTGACATGGCAGGCATCGCCATCAACAATCAAGCCATCGTCCCTGAGCCAGCTTCCCTGCTCGCTTTGGCCCTCGGTACAGCTGTTCTATTGCGACGAAAGCGATAAAAACAGGCTTTTTAGCCACAAAATCGAAAAGATCCAACGAATCCAGTATTTTTACTGTGGCGTTGGATCTTTTTTTGCTTTATAATAAGTGTGTTCTGGGAATGCCTAGGCAAACTCATTTGGAAGAGAGAGATCTTATGAAACGCGCAAGACTATTTACAATCGCAACATTGGCGGTAGCAGGTACAGCTAGCCAAGCTGCCATCCTATTCACCAACGTCAATATCCAATCCCCACCATTGAGCACGGGTAGCAGCTACACAACGGCTGGGAACTCGATTAGCTTTACGCAGCCGCAATCGTCACTGCCAATGTCAATTTGGGTACGGCTGTTCTTGGCTCGCAAAGCCAAGTAGTGTTCCTTGAGCAAGTGTTTGAAATTGACTCGCTTGGGAACGAAGTCGGTGGTGCCATCGGCTCGATTAGCCATACATTCACTGCAAGCACTTCCTTCAACTGGAGCGGCTTTATGACTTTGAGTCGTCAAGTCAACTGCATTCGAGTCAAGAAGGCCCTTATTCTGGCTGCGCCAGATACGCAAGGATTTGATCTGGCCGCTGTTGCTATCAACAATCAGAGCATCGAACTCGTTCCTGAGCCAGCTTCACTTGCTGCACTCGGATTTGGTCTTGCAATGGTTCTGCGACGAAAGTCGCGCTGATGTCAATTTCTCCGGTCAAGAGCAATCTTGACCGGAGAACAATGAGCAGAAATGCTCCAAAGGTTTTCTGGAACGTTTGATTCTAGAACTGGGTTTTTTTCGAAACGGAGAAATAAATGAAATACACGCAACTCGTCGGAGTTGCGCTTGGAGCCCTTGCGGTTAGCCAGGCGCACGCCGCAATTACATTCAGTAACATAACGTTCAACGCACCTCCTCTTTCAACAGGAGCAGCTTACACGACGGCTGGAAATTCAATCAGCTTTACAACACCAAACGCAATCGTTGGAGACGTCTCGCCGACGCGAACGGGCAGTCTAACCATTACCTATATCGCAGACAGCGGCGTCATGATGAATGCCGTCAATGCCTTCGTGAGCGTGGGTGCCCCGACTCTCGGAACCGGCACTGTCGCGTTCTTGGAGACGGTCTATGCTTACGATCTTGGGACAATGATGGTCGGCGCGAGCCTTGGAACAATTTCACACTCGTTCAATTCAACTTCGAACCCGAACTTCACGGGCACGATTTCTTTGAGTGCTCCCACTCAGGCGATCTACGTTGTGAAGCGATTCGACATGAATGCTCCTGATTCGCCAAACCTTGATCTTGCTGCGATTGCTATTGTCAATCAAAGCATCTCGACGGTTCCAGAGCCAACTAGTATTGCTGCTCTTGGCCTCGGCCTCGCCTTCGTTCTGCGACGAAGACGAGCCTAAATCTCAAAACTCTCACTCTCCCAATCAGCCCCATGACAAAATGTCATGGGGCTTTTTGCCGTAAGGTACTCCCGGCGTCCCGTCGGGTCTAACTATCGAGCCTCCAACTCAAAATTTCCTACTCAACCATCGAAATCGGGGGACGATGACTCCGAGGGAGTCAAAGCACTTAGCAGGGCGGTCGATGACCCCCGGATAGAAATCACCCAATCCCCAACCCAAGGGGGTCGCAGAGTAGCTTGCGGAAATTCGAGGTTGACAACTAACCCAATCTAATCCGAATATCTAAACGTAAACATATCTTCAACCAGAAATTTCTGCTCCGCTGAACCCCACGCCCGAAAATAAAATAGTTTATACTAGTAGACGTATATGCACTATTTCGTCTATGTCTCACTTCGGACTTTCTACTCCGGCGTCCTCAAATGCTCGCCGCTGATCCTGGTACACCAAGGCAAGGTACTTGACGCATGCCAAGCTATGCGAAAGCAAGGCGTTTTTGAAGGTATGTCCCAACGAGAAGCAAAGAATCTCGTTCGAAATTCCGGAGCCTTTCGCGAACTAGCCGAAGATGATTTTCGCGAGCAAAGAGATGCGTGGCTTGACCTGTGCGCCGAAGTTTCAGACACCATAGAACCTGATTTACCTCACGAATGCTACCTCGACCTCAGTACGCATCCCGAACCCTATGCGATTCTCAGTGAACTGCGCCAAAAGCTCCCAACGGCGGATATTGGCGTCGGTCCTAGCAAATGGGTTGCGAAATTGTCCGCTCGCCTTGCTCAAAATCTAGATTCTGACCTCATTCGGGAGCTTCTTTACCAAGAATGCTCCCAACATACGCGAGAATTTCTGGCGAAGCTCAGCATCCACGAACTGACTCCAGTCGGTTTTGCCGAACGAGAACGACTCAGTTTCCTAGGCTACACGACAATCGGCAGCCTCAAAGAGGTTCCGATCGCAACCCTGAGAAGGCAATTTGGAAAACTCGCCGAGCCGATCCTCGCCGCCGCCCGCGGAGGCCCGATCCTCCCTCTCAAGGCCGCCTATCCTGAAAACCAAATCTACGCGGAGTTCGAAGTCGCCGACGGAGTCCATCAAACTGATGTCCTTGACAACAACCTGACCCAACTCGCGACTTCCCTACTCGAAAAATTGAAACTCCGAGACGACTGTAGTAGTGAGCTCATAATCAAAATCAGATACGAATCGCGGGAGAATGTCCTTCAAAAGGCCTTCCCAAAGCCGCTTTCCACCTCGACCAAACTCCTTCAAGCGATCAAAGGACTCCTCGCCAACGAAACCGAACCTCTCTACAAAATCAGAATCGAACTTCACAGTCTCAAAAAGGTTGAGCGAAAGCAAGCACGCCTCGACGGACTCCCCGAGAAAAGAGACGCCAAAGCAAATGCCGACATCGCGATACGCAAAATTCAAAAGGTATTCGGTGACCAGGTCGTCCAAGTCGCCGCTGAAATCCCCCAACTTCGAAGGGTCAAAGTCATGAGGGCATGGCAAAATGCAACCGGCTGGCGATAGCTCCGAAAACATCATTGCGAAATGGAGGGAGGTTGGCGAATGGTGGCACTCCGAGCCACAACGCGAATTCACACGCTTTATTGATGACGAGGGCATTCGACGTGAAAAATGCAAAGAGCTAAACCCCCTCGAAACCCGCCCTCCTGCCCCATTGGAACCTGAAACCGATGAAAACACGGAGGACTGGGACCTCAAAATCAAGAAGCGCCGCGACGAGAAAGTCGCGATGGCGGTCGGATATCTGCCGCCGGACCCCATTGACTTTCCGGAACTCATAGCAAAGCGCAACCCCACGAAGGGCTACGCAGCTCTGCAAATCATCAGCGGCTACAGTTTCGGCCGGGGGACCATGCTCACGGAAGAAATCCCCATCCTTGCCGCTCAGGCCGGAATTCATGCTGCTGCGCTCGTTGATCATTTCTCCCTCACTGGAGCTGTTGAATTCGACCGAGCCTCCAAGAAAGCAGGCATCAAACCCCTCATCGGAGCAACGGTTGAACTTGAAGAAGGGGGTCGTATAGTACTCATCGCCAGGAGCAAGCGGGGATACGAAAATCTCTCGCGACTCATCACCACCTGCCACCTTGATGAACCCATTCACTACCCCTTGTGCAATTGGTCTCGGCTTGCCGAATTCTCCAACGATCTCCTCTGCCTCAGCGGTGGACACCTTGGCCCTATCAATATCGCACTCGCTCGCGAAGATTTTGCTAGAGCCGAATATATCCTCCAAAAGCTAAAGACACATTTGACTGTCATTATTCAGATCGAGAGAAGCTATTTACCCTGGGAGATCGCTGTGAATAACCGCCTGCGAGTGCTCGCGGAATGCGAAAGTTGCCTCTGTGTCGCCGGTGGCCTCGTCACCCACGCTCGGCCCGAGCATTTCATCTGTCAGGACGTCATCACCTGTGCAGACACACTCTGTACCATTGACGAAATCATTGGACGTAAACTCACACGAGATGAACTTCAAGTTCAAATCACACCATTTCCAGAGCGTGCCCTCAATGCAGAGCGTTATCTACATACCGAAAAAGAGATGTCAGTACTCTACGCTGACCACCCCGAGTGGATCGAAAACACTCTCCGAGTCGCGGATATGTGCGACGATTCCGTCCTCCCCACTCGCACTCGACTTCCTGAACTCTATGACAATCCGAACCACGTGATTCGCGAAATCGTATATGCCGGGGCATGGAAACACCACACAAACATTACACCATCCTTGAAGAAGCGTATTGATTTTGAGCTTGATCGAATCTGTCGACTGAATTTTGCCAATCACTTTCTAACGATGTGGGATGCCTGCAATTGGGCTCGCGAGAACAATATTCTGTTCTCTGGGAGGGGTTCCGTAGTGGACTCGGTTGTTGCGCACTGCATGGGGTTTTCGAGGATAGATGCCCATGCTCATAAGCTCCATTTCGACCGTTTTCTCCCTGAGGACGGGAGCAAACGCCCTGACATTGATATTGATTTTGAAGCCCATCGGAGAGAAGAAATTCGAGGCTATCTCACCAAAAAATACGGCATCGACCGAGTCGCCACCGTCGCCGCAATCGGAACCTATCGGACAAGGGGTATCGTCCGAGAGGTCGGTAAGGTCATGGGATTGCCCAGTGAGATCATCGGCTTTCTCGCAAAGAAAATCCACGGCGGAATTTCCCCGCGCAGGCTGGAAGCTTCGCTCGAAAGCAGACCAGAACTCGCCAATAGCGGCATCCCGCGCGAGCGTTTTCGGTGGGTGCTCGAACTTGCCGAACGCATGATGGACATTCCCCGCAATATCCGCTGCCATTCCTCGGGAGTCGTCATCTCCGACCGTCCCCTCTCCGAGACCGTCCCTGTGATGTGGTCGGCGAGCCAAGTTGATGACCCTGATGCCGAGTCCGAGGAGGCACTTCCCGTCAATCTGCGCATCATCCAATGGGACAAGCGGAGCGCAAAGCATTACTTTGATAAGTTTGATATTCTCTGCCTGAGAGGTCAAGACGTTCTTTCCGGAACCCAAAAACGGCTCCGAGTTAGCGAACCTAGCTTCAATGTCGAAAAAATCAGCCTTGAGGATGAAGAAACCTACCGCACGATGCGTTCTGGCGAACTCATTGGGATTCCCCAATCCGCCTCACCCGCTATGCGCCAGGCGCATATTCGGCTGAAGACGGCAAACCTTCACGACGCCAGCCTCGTCCAAGCCGGAATTCGCCCCGGAGTCGGGGGAGCGGTCAAGATCAACGAGCTCATTGCCCGCCGAAGAGGTAAGCCATTCACCTTCGAGCACCCGGACCTTGAGGAGATTTTGAGCCTCACTTACGGAATTATCGTCTTCCAAGAGCAAGTCGATCAACTCCTCCAGAAGTTCGCCGCCTACTCCTCCGGCGAAGCCGAAGACACCCGCGAAGCCATTCATAAGCGTCGCGGTGAGGACTACGGTCGGCAAATCAAAGCTCAGATTATCGACCGAATCCTCGGTAATGGGTACAGTCCCGTCGTCGCCGAACACGTTTTTGAACTCGTGGCGGGTTTCAAGGGCTATGGCTTTGCCCAAGGCCACGCTCTTGCGTTCGCAGAAATTTCGATCCGCTCCATTTACTGTCAGCAAAACTTCCCCGCCCAGTATTTTGCCTCACTCCTTAGCGCGCAGCCAGCAGGTTATTACGGCCCCTGCACTCTGGTCAACGAAGCTAGAAACCGAGGCGTCCCCATTCTTCCCGCCAGTGTTAACCAGAGTGAAATTGAATTCACTGTAGAAGATATTCAGTCCGCGATGGACCCGAAACTCATTCTCCCCAACGCCGCAATTCGCGTCGGGCTGATGCAAATTCATGGACTGTCCCTCAACCTGCAACGACACCTTGTCACCCAAGAAAGGCCTTTCAAATCGTTCTTTGATTTCGTAAGGCGAGTCAACCCTAATCGCGACGAACTCGAAACTCTTATCCTTTGCGGTGCCCTCGGCGAACTGCATCCGAATCGCCGCGCCCTACTCTGGTCAATCCCCAATGCCTTAGAATTCGCTCAAAACAATACTAACAAAGTCCAACCGACCCTCAATCTGGAGTTCCGAGAGCCGACCATTGATGCTCAAATCAGAGACTTCTCGGAGGCAGAAAGAGCACTCCATCAGCGTAAATTGTTAGGTCTTGATATCACCCATCACCTCATGGCCTACGAGCGCGAGCGGGTCAGAAGCAAGGGGGGGATTACTGGTTCCGAAGTCAAATCACGTCCCGCGAAGACCAAGTGCATTGTCGTTGGCAATCCCATTCGGCTCCGTTTTCCACCCACACCAAGCGGGAAACGAGTTGTCTTTTTCGATCTTGAGGACGAAACTGGCCTACTGAATGTAACCTGTTTTGATGCGACCTATCGCCGAGATGGCCACGCTATCGTGTGCAGTCCCTATGTCACCTTGCTCGGAGAAACCCAGGACCGCGACGGGCATATGGCCTTTCTTGCACATAGAGTCTTCCCCTATTCCCCCGCCCTCGCAACTCAAACTCAAACGGGAATCCACATGCCAATCAGATCCGGAGATTTTCTTGTTCGGTGATTATCACCTGTTATTTTTGCCAGATTCAACACAAAACATGTCCCAAAATCATGATTTCGTTGTACACTTAATGCATGGGAAATAAAACAATTACTGTAACTCTTCTCGGAGCATTGTTTGCAACTGGTGCTAGCGCGTTTAACCTGAATTTGTCTTATCGTGACGGCTATGTTGGAACGTATACAGATGCCTTCGGAAACACAAGCACAATGAACTCCATTGCAAAGATGGATTCAGCAGATCCGGTTCTGACGAGACTTGATAGCATCGTGACCGGTTTTGAGCCTACTTGGACAACCTCAGTCGGCACCGAGGTCAGTGGGGACATTGACATCGATCGCCTCGCTGGGAATAACTATGGCATCTCCGCACCAAACGTATTCCTAGGTTCAGAAATTCAGCTTCGACTCAATACGACAGAGTCTGTTGACAATCTCCGATGGGTTTGGCTCACGTCACTTAATAGTGCCGACGGTTCACAGGCAATTGCAATCTTCGCCAATGACCGGTTTTACCGATACGGAGAAAGCGACGAAGTTAACCACAAGAACGGAGATGATTACGCCTACAATCTCGAAACCAATCTCGGTTTTGGTCTCCCAGTTGGAACTAATGCCCGGGTGACGACTTGGGAAATCCTTGTTGAGACAACTCCAGGATCCTCAGGATCTGACGTCAAGTACCGGGGTGGCGTTCGATACGACTATGATGTTGCCATCACTGCGGTGCCCGAACCGGGCGCAATGCTTGGATTGGCATTGCCTCTCGCATTGCTGACTTTCCGACGCCGAAAAGCGTAAGACATCCGCAAGATATCAGCGGTCGGCGATGCCGACCGCTGTTTTTTTGCCTAAGAACTTCCCTTCACTTTGACGATCAGTTCGGTACTGAGAAAAAACGCAATCCCCGCAAGGGAAAAAGCGATCAAATAGCCGCGCCCGGCCTGCATACGATTTCCGGCGTCAATTAAAAGCCCAACCCCACCGGCGAAAATCTGTGTAACCGCCGTGCTCATGCTCCAAACTCCCATCTCCGCCCCGGCGCGCTCGGGGTTGGGGAGAATGTCGCTCACTACCGCCCAGTCCGCGCTCAAGTAGATTCCGTAACCGAGGCCGAAAACAGTCGCTGCTCCATAAATCACGGGTACAAGAGGGACAAAAATAAAGGGCAGGATCGCGCCAAGCATTATCAGACCTGACATGCGAATCGTGCGCTTGCGGCCAATAGAGTCACAAAACTTGCTTGCCGCCAATGCACCAAAGATTCCTGTGGCAGAAATCACTAGCCCCAGATATTTCGAGAGCGAACTTGCCTTCACTCCTACCTCCTCAACCGTTAAGCCTACAGAGTGCGGCCCGATCACAACGTCGCTCAGGAAGTAGCGAAGATAGGTCAAAACGATATAAAATCCGAGCGCATTCAGGAAACGAGTAAACCAAACCCAAAAGAAATCCCGGCTCTTCCACGGCTCGCGCCAGGACTTGATAAAGCCACCAATCCCGGCGAAAGCCGGGTCCTCTTCGTACTCCTGGATCACAACGGTATCTTTCAACGTGATGCTCACGATGGCAACACAAATCACATGAAGGAGCGCAAGCGAGATGAAAATCATCGTTGCGTCGCCGCCTAAGGCGAGAGCAAACAGAGCAATGAATAGCTGCGCTCCGTTCTGCAAAAGCCCCATGGCCGCGCTCGCCTTCCCCCGATACTGTTCCGGGACCAAGGTGGGAATCATCGCTTGATAGGGTCCTTGTGCCATGTCGTCCGACACTTGCAGAAGAAGATAGCCCACGATAATCATCGGTACCGTGTTTGCTCTCCAGAGCAGCATGAGGGCAATGCAAGTTACGGCAGCGGCTATTCCAAGGAATCGCGCTCGCCCTCCGAGTTTTCGCATCAGTCGATCGGAAAGAAATCCAAAGAGAGCTGGCCCGATAACCGCCCAAGTCGCGCCGATTGCGACCACCGTTCCCCATGTCCCACCCTTTTCGCCACCCGGAACAAGGGTTTCGATCTTGCCGGGGAGCAGAACGAGTAGCAAAATAAACCACTTTGCGCTCGTCGCAAACCAGTAGGACGACAACCCGTAGTACCAAGACCAATGATTCCGAAAACTCGGCATACCGGAAGTTTAGATCAGGGCTTGCCGAGTCCGCTTGGGGCTTTCCACTTCCCGCCGAGAACGGCAAGTGCGATGATGGTTGCAATGTAGGGCAATGCGTTCCAATATTGCGCCGGAACCTGGCTCAGGAACGATGCTCCGCCTTGCATTTGGAATTGCAACGCCTCGCACATCGCGAAGAAGATGCAAGCGATGAGGGTAGGAATCGGCCTCCAGCCGCCGACAACTAATGCCGCTAGGGCAATAAAGCCCTTTCCTGCGGTGAGGTCATCCGAATAGCGTCCGGTTTTGGTCACTATCAGCACCCCGGCGATACCGCAGAGAATTCCGCAAATCACTAGGCTTTGGTACCGGATCACGACGGGATTTATTCCTGCTTCCCGTGCCTTGTCGGGGTCATTTCCGACAGCGAGCAACCGCAATCCGCCTTTCGTGGTTTTGAGATAAAGTGCCACTAGAATCGGAGCCAATGCCGCTAGCCCCCAATAAACGGCTTCTGAAAAATGTGGAATCTCGCCGTTGCGGGACTGGTCTGTGAATTGCGCATAGCAAAATCTCGCCGCACCGAAGGAAATGGCATTGATAGCCATTCCGCTCACGATGTGGTCAATTCGGTAAGTTTGGGTTAGAACTCCGTGAATAAGAGATAAGATGATCGCCGCTAGAATCCCTGCGAGAAGCCCCATCGCCGCACTACCGGTGGCAACGCTGACGAGAGCCGCAGTGACCGCCGCCCCAAGCATTTTGCCTTCGAGAGCGATATTCATCACCCCCGACCGCTCACTGAACAGCCCGCCGAGTCCGGCGAGGATCAGCGGAGCCGCAAGTTCCAAGCCTTTTAAAAACACACTACCCATTGGTCACCACCTTAACCGGTCGATAGCGATACGCCGCCAGCACAATGATTAGGCATCCCAAAAGCACACTGGTCAACCCCTTGCTTATTCCCAAAATACTCAGTGCACTCTGCCCCTGGTTCAGCAGGCCGAAGGCGAGTCCCGCCGGCAACAAGCCAATCGGAGTACCGCCGGAAAGTAGCGCAACTCCCAAAGAATCAAACCCGTATCCTGGCGAGAATCCGTCGTAGAAGCAACCTTCGTGAGCCAAAACCATCAGAGCACCCGCAAGTCCTCCGAGGGTCCCGGAACTGAGAAATGCTCGCATCATCACCCGCTTGGCGTCAATTCCGGCGAAAGTCGCCGCGACGCGGTTTGCGCCCACCGCGTTGAGCTCAAATCCCCCCACCGACCGCTTCATCCAATAACTGAAAGCCACGATCATCACCACACCGATAAGTAGACTCGGAAAGATTTCCAGCGGGCCGTTTTTGTAGATTGCCGGAAGCATGGTGTTCGGCGTGAGGTTTGCCGTTCGTGGGTCTTGGACGAGGGCACTCTTGAATGGCCCTGCGACCAGTGCGGCGGTGAACAGCTTTACGATGTTGTTCATCATGATCGTTGTTATCACCTCGTGTCCACCTCGATAGACCCGAATTAGTGCCGCCGGAAGAGC
>JAIOPU010000224.1 GCA_021413725.1 Armatimonadota bacterium
CCGTCTTGACTGCTTGGTTAAACGCATCGGTGACATTTCCAATTTTCGCAAAAGAGGCGCGTCGATAAGGCACAGAGTCGCTCGCAACTTTGAGGATGATGGCGGCAGCTTGCTGGACGGGCTCAGGGATTCCAGTAAGATCGGGAATTTCGGCGAGAAGTCGATCCTCCTTCATTTTTGTTAGAACTGCTTTGAGATATCCTTTTTTTGCGGATGCCACGGTAGTTGCTTTTATCGGTGAGCCCAAGAGAGATCGACGAGAAGAAATTCCGAGCATTCGAGCGATTGCTTGGACCGAATCCTGGGGGGAGGTGATCGAACCATCAAGTTGGGTTCGCAAGGTTTGCATAAAAAACGGAGTTCTCCAGGGGTTAGATATCGTCTGTTGATACACAGCAGTCGGAAACTCCGCGTCCCGAAAGATCGCCATGAGGTCTGTGTCAAACCGTGCAGAATCGCGACCCAGCCCGGCTAGACCCAGCACGGTATCGAAATCGGTGTCTAAACTAGATGCATCCGCGCAGATCATGGACAGACTAAAAACCGCAATTAGAATTTTCTTAAGCATAGGGACTATGGCATTAATGATGACGCAAGTCGCCGTTGCTCAACTGCCCTCCGTCGTCGATTCAGTGCCGAAAATTGCTTTTAATGAATGGCGGGAGGTGCAAATCGGAGATGTTTCGAAAGAATATGAGGTGTTGTTTCCCAGCGCCGTATCGACTCTGTCCCGAACTCCTCGAGGATTTGCGTCTGGTGCACTCGCGATCCAGCCTGATCCAGCCCTTCTTGTTCGGACCATGACACAAAGTGTTTTCGACGTTCGACGAACCATTGACTGGATCCAGACCCGTCCTGAGTTCAAGCGCGACCAAATCGGAATTTCCGGGATGAGTCTTGGTGCCATCGTCGCCGCGCTTGTTTCCGGAATTGACACTAGGATATCCGCGCAATGCTATATGATTGGAGGGGTTGACCTTGCCCACATTCTTTGGAACTCGAGTCGTGTTGTACAGGTTCGCGAGGCCCTGAGAAAGAAGGGCTACACAGAAGCATCGTTGCGGGAGGAAATTAAGACGATTGAGCCTGAGCCGCTTCTGGCAGCTTCACCACAACGCCCCGCACTGGTTATTGCCGCACGATATGACACGATTGTTCCGAACGGCTCCACGGAAAAGCTGATTCATGCCCTGGGTAATCCAATTGTGGAGTGGCTTGCGACCGGTCACATCGGTGGTGTATTTGCCGCCAGCCCAATTTTGCGCTCGCAGAGCGACTTCTTCGCCTCTGCATTTGCGAACCGTCCGTATCGAACTTCCAGTTCCCTGCGAGCTCCGACATTGCGTTTCGGGACCATTGGGAGTAGCTCGGGCGTCGAAGTTTTCGGTGTTCTTTGAGTTCGCTTGTTCTGGCATGCCGAGAAAATACGTTAAGGACCTACTTAAGCTTGGCCAAAGCACTTCCGGCCACCACCGTGCAGGAAATGCCCGGGTTCATACTGCTCTCCTCGCCAGTAAAGCTGACGCTTTGCAATATGGCGCTCGGATTCGATTTTGCGGACGAGGAGGAGCTGAGACAGGCTACCTTCTTGCTCCGATTGCAGAGCGAATCAATCTCAGTATTTCGTGCTTTTCTCTTTGAGGGTGATCGGCCTGAGAACTTGCTAGAGCGATTTGCGGAGATAGGCTTAAGATTAGAGGCTACCCTGGCGCAGATGGCTTGCGAGAAGAGCTTTCAACCGGCAATCCCATGCCAGCTTGCGTGCAAAGGCCCCGACCGCGGCAATGATGCTTTCGGAAAGCGAAAGTGCGGTCGGCTTGTACAATTTGTGCGTCAGCACTGGGCATCGCCGAGGTGGATTAGGAGCTGGACTGTTTGCCTTTGCCGTAGAGATTGCACAGTCGAAATGCAAGCCCTTGGTGTTTCAAACCGAGCTCGGAATGAAAAACTGGTATAAAAAAATGGGTTCTTTTGAAATAAGTTCACTAAAAGCGCTCGGAAAATCAAAAATATCCGCTATTATATAATGGGTTAGGCATTTAGACCTAGAAAAATATATGCGAACACGAGGCTTCACTCTGGTGGAAATGCTGGTGGTCCTTGCGATCATCGGGATTCTGAGTGCCCTGTTGTTCCCAGTTTTTCGATCAGCACGGGCTCAAGGAGTTAAATCTGTTTGCGTCAGCAACCTGAAGCAGACTCTGCTGGCGACCCAAATGTACTCCAGCGAGTACGACGAACGGATGATGCCCGCCCAGTACTATTCTGGGCAAGGGGGAGATGCTTCATTTGATCGCAGATGGCCCCAAATTTTGATTCCCTATACTCGGTCCTTCCGCGTCTTGATGTGCCCTTCCGACCACTCCGACCGGGGAATCAGTGAGGGAATATTTAACCCGGACATCGGTCCCGGCGAAACGGGATCGAAAACTTACCAATTTTCCCAGCGGTCAAATTATGGCTATAACGCTCTAAATCTGTCGCCCAGTTTCTTGAGCGGGGGACAATGGATCACGGACCCGATCGCGATATCCTCTGTGACTGACGTTACGACTACACTGATTTTTGCAGAAACGGCTTGGGAAGTCAGGAACGGTTCTCCCACGGGTGGTGGGTCGTATCTGGCGATTCCGCCCTGTCGCTTCCGAGTTTCAAACGGGACGCCGATTGACACGCTCGGAACGCCTCCTCCCGTCTATGGCACATCATCTGAATTCGGCTGGAGTCTGAGCAAACAAGATCCACGCTTTGAGTTTGGGGGAGTCTGGGCATGGCACTCTGGGCGCCTCAACGTTGGTTTTCTAGACGGGTCAGTAAAGTCCAAAGATATTCGACAGCTCGGCGCCGGTTGCGATGTTCGCCCCAACTGGCATGGAAATATTTTGAGTGCTCCCGCCTATCTGTGGGACATAAATTAGGTTCTGTGGTATAGTCTTGGTTCCTGTTGGGCAGATGCCCGAGCGGCCAATGGGAACAGACTGTAAATCTGTCGGCGAGAGCCTACGCAGGTTCGAATCCTGCTCTGCCCACCATAATTTCTATTCACCCAAGAGTTCTTCGAGCGTCTTGGGCCAGTCACTTCGAAGGAGTCGGCTGAGGCCTCGGTCTGCCAACAGGCGACCCTCATTTTGACAGCGGGCGCAATAATTCGTCTCGTTTTCCGCGTAGACGATTCTTTGAATTGGGTTCCCGCACTCGGGGCAAGGCTGGCCAAACTTACCATGTGTTGCAAAATCCGGCCTAAACGCGGTGATTTGCCGGGGTTGTGGAAAGCCTGAAATCTCTTCGAGGAGTTTAGTTCTCCAAATTTCTAGGGTTGAGCGACATGCCATGCGGAGGCGCATTATTTCAAGGTCCGATAAACTACTGGTGAGCTTTACTGGACTGAGGCGGGCGTGAAATAGAATTTCATCGGAATAGGCATTGCCAATCCCATCGAACTTCGTGGGGTCAGTGAGAGCGCGTTTCAGGGTGCGATTTTCCTCTTTGACCTTCTTTACGAACTCACTTTCGGTCGCTTCGAAGATATTGATGCCCCTTCGGTCCTGAGTAAACAAATCTTCACGGGATGAGTAGAGGTGAAGCGAAGCTCGCTTCTTCTTGGAACGCTCGACTAAGTTGAGATTCCCTGAATCGAATTGGAGGGAAAGAAGGACATCCTTGCTTTTGGGGCGTGACAGCTCTTCCGGCCCATCGCTCCATTGAAAGCGACCCGCAATCATCAGATGGATCATGAGGAAGTGCTCGCCACTGCATTCCAAAACGATCCGCTTCCCGAGGCGAGATACTTGGTTGACAGTGAGCCCCGAAAACGCGTCTACTGCAGGCGAATAGGTTCGCAGTGCGAAGGGAGACCAGACTGCGATTCTCACCAGTTGCCTACCCACAACTCGCTCTGCAATCCGCTTCACATACAGCTCAATGTCGGGGAGTTCCGGCATGGGTTCTTGCGAGTAAGTGTACTCAGAATAAAGAAAATCAAGAAAACCTCAAGCATCCCCTCAAGTTTCTGCAAATTCTTCCAATAAGAATTACTAGGGAGATGCGACGGTGATTACGATGGTCAATCCAGAAACATATTGGGGTCTGCAAGAGAAAGCCTTTTCGGAAGGCGTTCAGCCCCGTTTTGCGTATCTCGGGCGCAGCCATGAGGATGCGCTCATGATGATTCACTTTGCCCTCACTCGCAATAAGGGGGCGGCACTTCTCGTGGGAGAAAACGGTACGGGAAAGACGACATTGGCTTGGAAACTGGTGGAAATCCTGGACCAAGCTAAATTCAAGTGCGTCTTTATTCGAGGATCTGCCATGTCTCCAATTGAGTTTCTGGCGGCGCTTCTGCATAACTTGGGGGCAAACATGTCGTCTAGCGATATCAAAGTTTTGCGTCAAGAACTTCACATCGACCTACTTGAGCGATATGACCATGGACAAAAGGTTGTGGTGGTTATTGATAATGCTCAGGAGATTAAGTCTCAGCAAACCCTGAAAGAAATCCAAAATTTGTTGGACTCGAGAATTGACAATCAGTTTCTTGTGAGCCCGTTGATTATCGGTGACCTTGCGCTTCAACTTCAAGTTACCAACCTGCCATCACTCTACCAGCGGCTTGCTTTCCAAACTATTTTGCACCCCCTTCAACTCCACGAAACTCAAGCATTGATTCAGCATCGCTTAGTGGTTGCTGGATTTTTGGGTTATGAGTACCCCTTCACTCCCGAGGCAATCGGGATGATTCATCGCACTGCGGGAGGAAAACCGGCGGAAATTTGCCGAATTGCCGATCTCGCCATGACCCTTGCTCAGACCGAGCGAAAAAAGAAAATCGACGCTTTTATGATTACCGACGTGATCACGCAATATCAAGGAGAACTAGTAGCATGAACTTCCTCAACGCAATCAAGAAACTAACTCAAGAAATGAATGAGCTTTCCACGGATCCAATGCCTCAGTTGGAAGCGAACAAGAATCCGCCCCGTGCATTTGCACCAAAATTCGACCCGACTCCGGAGGAATTCACCATCGCCCTTATGAACACGGCCCCTCCGAAGCCGGCCGAGCCAGAAATGACTGCTCCTGCTGCGACGCCCTACATCCCGACTCTCATGAAAATGACGATGATGGCGACGGAGAATCCACTTCAATCCATCAATGCAGAAATCGCAGAGCCAGAAACTCCAAGCGAACCAATGCTGATGCCAGACGAAACGGTGACTCACATGACATCCACGGAATTTACACCGGTCGCGGCACCCGAAGTTACGGTGCCAATTTGCCAAGCCGTGGTCATGACAGAAATGGATCAAGCGACAGAAGTGCCGGAACCAGTGTTGGAGGAACCAATGATGCAACAAGCGGAAACAACTTTTGCCAATGATGGTGTTCGCATCGAGGTAACGAGTTCAGCTTCGGGAACTCAGGAAGATGCGCGAGTGAACGTTGTCAAGATGGAACTGCACTTGACGCCCGAACAGACTCTTAGCCTGTTCCGCACGGCAATGACCACACAACGCTCAGTAATGACTTTGGGAGAAACTGCCGACTATTTAAGATTGACGGCAGGAGAACTCTACGAAATGGCTGAAAATGGAATCATTCCAAGCTTTACCGTAGGCAGTCAAATACGGTTTATGAAGGCGACGATCGACCAGTGGATTGAATCGAATTCACAGTGCGAAACGTCCTCGGAGATAGGAAATGCAGCTTAACTTTAGCAAGAAATCACCTCACATTGGGCTTGATATTGGACATTCGCGGATCAAAGTGATACTGATGGAGCGGACTCCGCTCGGTTGGAAAATACTCAATGCCGTCACGGCCGCTACACCGACTGACTCCATGTCCGAAGGGGTCGTTACCAATCCTGCCGCAATCGCCGATGTTATCAAGGCGTTACTCCGAGATCACAAAATCACGGCAACTCTCGCCGATATATCGGTTTCGTCTAGCACAGTTGTCGTGCGAACGGTGTTGATGCCCAAGATGTCCGAGGAAGTCTTGCGGAAGTCGATTCGATTTGAAGTCGGTCGATACATCCCCAATAACATCGACGATAGTTACATCGAGTTTGAGATCATCAAGGATGCTCCGGACAATCAGATGGAAGTCATGATTGTCGCGGCACCCCGCGATCTGGTCAACTCTCGAATCGCGGCATGCGAGCTTGCTGGGCTTGAAGTGGATTCTGTTGACTTAGAGCCGTTCGCTACTTACCGGTCTGTTATCGAATCGGACACATTGTACGGCTGGAGCGAAAAGACTCTGGCACTTGTGGACATCGGTGCTCGTTCGACCAAAGTTAGCGTGGTGAGTAACGGGAAGTTTATGATGACCCGCGCGATCGGGGTGGGTGGAAGCACATTCTCCGAAGCACTCAGCGCATTCTTCAAGATTCCGATGCCGGACGCAGAAATCGGGAAGGGCCAACTGGACCTCAGCAATCTGCTCGGCGAACAGACCACCGACAACCCGCCGCTTCGCGTTCTTCAGCCGCACCTTGAAGAAATGCTACGAGAGCTTCGTCGCTCGCTAAACTACTTCCAGGCGCAGGCCAACGAAAATATTTCCCAGGCTCCGGTAACGCACCTCGTCCTTTCGGGCGGTGGTTCGATGATGACTGGAATGGCGGAATACCTTGCCAAGAAGCTTGACCTCAAAGTCTTGACGATTGGCGTTCTCGACAACCCGCGCTTCGTCAGCGCCAGCTCAGAACTTGGTTCAGGGCTCGACCTTGCCGTTGCGAGCGGCCTTGCCATGAGGACCATTGCCCCCTTGGTTGCCTAAGAAAAACTATGCCTAATATCAACTTAATTCGCGACCAGAGAATCGCGACCAAACAACTTGAAACCAAGACAAAGCTATCGCTCATAGCGCTTATGGCTTCAAGCACGATATCGCTGGGATTCTTCGGGTTTCAGGTCATTCAAACCAAGCAGGTTGAAGGAGACCTCGCAAAGGTGATTCAACAGCACAAGGAGATTGACCCGTTGGTCAAAGCGACTGAGGAGAACATGAACAAACTTGCCGTGCTTCGCCCCAAAGTCGATACTCTCACCAGTGCGGAAAAGGCGACGCGGCGCTGGACTCGAATCATGGACTACATTGCAACGAATACGCCGCCGACCGTTTGGTTGACGCAGCTGAGGAGCATACGCCCCACACCGGTGGACCAAGTCAACATGACACTCACCGGCATGAGTTCCAATAACGCACTTGCTTCCGAAGCGCTCACGCGCCTTCAGGCAAATCGAGATTTTGACGGCGTGTCCTTGAACTACACGAGCGAAGATGTATCCACTACACATTCCGGCATCAAGTTTGAATTGACCGCCCGAGTGGCGGGTACAGCCGAACCCTTGCCTAAGGAAAAGGAGGGATCAAAAACATGAAAACACTACCTAAGCCCAAGCTTTTGTTGATCTGTGCTGGAGTCATTTTTGGCGCGAGTGCGATCGGATCCTACTTGCAGATGTCCTCTCGTGCCGTCTCTAGTAAGAAACGCCAGGACCTTGCCTCGCAATTGCGCGACAAGAGCACAGTTCAGCGCGAGCTTACGACAAGCAATGAGGACGTCGCGAAGTTCGAAGGCACGGTCAAGCACCTAACGGTTGTTGACGCGGTTGATTATGCCGGGTTGCTAACCTCGACTTTAGAGCAAGTGGGATTCTCAGCCGGAGTGAAGGTCAACGGTGTCCAAGAGAAGCAAAGTCCTTTTCCCAAGCCGGTTGTAGAAAAAGGTGAGGATGGAAAGAGAGAGCGACCGAAGCCTTACACGGAAAAGTGGGCTGAAGTGAAATGCTCCGGCGGGTACCGCCAAATCAGAGATTTCATCGCGGCGCTCACAAAAATGCCCCTCATTGTTCAAATTGAGTCGGTAGACATCGCGCCAAGGACCAACACACAGAATCAAAAAAATACGGGATCGCTCGACGCAACTATTCAGCTGAGAGGCTTCCTCTTTGCGGAAGCGAAAAAAACAGCGACATCGGAGGCCGTCAATGGATAAGAACAAAAAACAAACCGTGATGCTTGGAGTTTTACTCACCGTGTTCCTAGGGGTGGGAGCTTTCAGAGGAGATATACGAGGCTAAGAAGAACAAAAACAATGTAGCTGCCGGGAATACCCCGATGCCAGCAGTACTTCCTGAGGGATCGGTTGTTGCAAGCGCTGATTCCGGCCAAATTGAAACAGACAATACTAAACCCGCACCACGCCTCAAGCATGAACCGGGTGAACCTCCTTATCGAGTAGTCGGAACGGTGGCCGGAGTTACTCCAGTCGCAATCCTGGAAGACGATGGTGGAAAACAATATTTCTTAAAAATTGGCGGAAGTGCAGGCGATGCGCGGCTTATTAGTGTTTCACAACGTCATGTTGTAATTGAGTATGGAGGACAAAATCACACTCTCAGCATGGGCAACTACTAGTCGAGGACGCAAATTCCTCGCCGGCTTGGGCGTAGCATTCTTCGTGAGTGCCGCGCCGTCGGCATTTGCCCAGGCCAAAATTACCGAAGTATCCACCGATATCGTCGAGGGTGGGCTAAGGATTGACGTTAAGGGCATTGAGCTCGGGAGGCCGCGCGAGATTCGCACTATGCGGAATTCCGTGTACATGATCGAATTCGATGCGTTGCTTGGCGGCAATATCAAACCCAAGAAGATCGCGACTCGCCGCTCAACTGGAGCAGATACAGTTCAATACGGCTGGTTTAGCGCCCGTCCGCCAAGGATTCGAGTCAGTGTCCACCTTACTAACCCCGACATCACCCCCGTTTTGACGCAAGTCGAGAATGGTTGGATGGTTACTATCAACGGGCAAGCTAAGGCAGGTTCGGATTCTGTTTTGGCCAAGCCGACTAACTCACTTCCTCTGCCGGTGGCGCGACCAGGTGCGCGAGAAGATACAACCCCGCTCTTGGTTCCGGCTAAGGACTCTAACACCCCTGACTGGATGAGTTTGTCGCCCCGCAACCCAGAGCCTGTTGCAGTCGATAACTATCCATACCCTGTAGATCAAGCTAAGCCGACACAAACAAAGCCCGCGCAAACCAAACCTGCGCAGGCTAAGCCTGAGCAAACGAAGCCAGTGGCGACCAAGCCGGAGCAATCTTCCCCCCAGAAACCCCCATTCAAAACCCAAGTCATGGGTACAGCCGTCGAGCGCGGGAAGATGATCTCACTCGATTTCGTTGCCACGGATGTGAACCTCGTTCTCAAGGCGTTGGCTTCGCAATCTGGAGCCAATATTGTCACGGCACCGAACATGAATGGTCGAGTGACGGTTTCACTGACTCAAGTGCCGATTGAAAGTGCGCTGGATTACACCACCTTCCCCGCAGGATTACGATGGGAAAAGGTTCGTGGGAACACCTACGTTGTCGCACCGAAGGATAAGTTGCGAGAAATCGTCAACGACCTTTCTCGTCGCGATCAGTCAATTTCAACAACGCGAATCGTCCCCATCTTTAGCGGCGACATTTTGCAAATCAAAGAGACGGTGAGCCGAGCTTTCGAGCCGAGCACCGCAAACGGTTCCTTTGAAATGATTCTCTCAAGTGAGATCATGAATAAGAAGTCTGAATCATCATCGTCATCCCAGGGCGGTGGTGCGGAGGGCGGTGGCGGCGGCCAAGAAGGTGGCGGCAAGGAAGGTGGCGGCAAGGAAGGCGGAGACGCTGGTGCCGGTAGCGGTGCCGCCGGAGTTGATCCAGGCAAGGGTGGCGGCGGAAGCGGCTCATCCTCCAAGGAAACTCAAAGCAAAATTTCCATGGCTCCTCTGGATAACCTCTACGTGATCCTGATTGGAAACACGGAGATGGTGGATCGTGTGGCCGACTACGTAAAAGACTTGGACGCGAAGATTTGCGCGTCCTATGGCGTTGAGGTTTCCGAATCTGCGACCCTTTCCACAGAGACTTATTTGATCAAGTCCAAGACTCTCAAGGCAAACGCCTTGATTGACAACATCAAAGTCCAAGGCATCGGCCAGTCGTTCCCTAAAGTTGCGATGCACGCGTCGCCGGTTACGGGCGAACGACAGAGCGTCATTATTGTCGGTCGAAGTGGCGAAATTGCAAGGGCAAAGAGACTCTTGTCGGAATTTGACGGTGCCGGGGACGACATTCTGGTTGTCGACCTGAAGTACAGCGATCCGAGAACTGTTCGTGACCAAGTCATCGCCTACGTTCCCGGATTGCAAGTCAGCTTTGGCCCAGGTGCTGCCGGTAGCCCGCGACTCTACAGCGGAGCGCTGGGCGCGGACAACGTTACCAAGGGGCAAAAGGGAGACGGTGCGGGCGGTGCAGGTACGGCTGCCGAGGATGTCAAGGTAAAAGGTGAAGGCACAGACTTCGACACCAATATATCCCAACCTTACAACGATCTCGAAAAAACAGCTCAACCTATGCGCTTGATTTTGCGTGGAACGGATGAGCAGATCGCTAAAGCGTTGGCATACATCGCGAAGGTAGACACTGAGCCGAAGCAAATCGCCATTGACATGCGAGTCGTCGAATTGACGAAGGATGAGGCGACCAAACTCGGCATCGATTGGGGTCTCTCCACAGGAGGAATTGCACGGAATTTGGTGCTCGGCCAATCGACTGGAATTACGGGTGCCGCAGGGAGCGCAAAATTGACCAGTCCATCTGGATCGATTACGGCTCTGCTTGACAGCCTTGACGGACAAAGCAAGGTTCTCGCTCGTCCCAATCTGTTAGCGATCGACGGGCGCGAAACAGAGGTCTTCATCGGAGAAACTATCCGGTATGTAGAATCCATCCAATCAACGCAAAATGGTGTAACCGTAACGACAAAGGACATTGGAGTCGGAATTCGACTTTCCACGATAGCTCGAATTGGTGACGATGGAAAAATTCAACTCGAACTGCGCCCGGTGATCCGGTCACTCAGTAGTTTCACTGCCATTGTCGGTGGTGGACAATTGCCGCAGACCGTTGATCGCGTTCTGCAGAGTACCGTAATCGCTAACTCAGGAGACACGATCGCCCTTGGTGGTCTCATCACGGATTCTGAGGTCCGGTCCATGAGAGGCATTCCATTCCTGAAGGACTTGCCCCTGATTGGACGATTGTTCAGAAGTGAGACTAAAAACCACGCTCGAAAGGAAGTTGTGTTCTTCATCACGGTGAAGGAAGTCAACTCAGAAAATCGAGCGCGAGCAGCCGCACCTCGGGAAGCCGAAAAGCGCAGTAGACCTGTAGAGGAGCAGAAAGCTCCCGAAGTTCAAAAGAAGAAAAAGGGCATCTAGCCTGAACCAAACCTCTAAATTTCCCTCACCATGACACGGGTGGGGGAATTTTTTTGCTTGCGACGGTAGTCGAAGCGGCGTTTCGGATAGAATGAGATCGCGATTGGAGACAGAAAAAATGCAGTTGATTTCAATGTCAGAGGGTGACCGAAAGGTCTTTAACGAGAATTACCTTATCTACGGCTTGAAGCAGGAGGCGAAAGATGAAATCTCAAAGCTCTGCACGATAGAGGATTCACTTCCGGGGAAGACGATTTTTCGCGAGGATGAAATGGCCTCTGATCTCATTGTCATCTTGCGCGGAACTGTCGGAGTGATGAAAGGGCGTGAAAAGCTCGCCGAATTTGGACCCGGAGCCGTTGTCGGTGAAATCGCTCTCGTCGATAACCGGCCGAGGTCTGCGGATGTGGTGTGTATCAGCCCGGTGACGTTCGCCCGATTTGACGGTCCGATGTTGCGGAAGCACATGTACGAGAACCAGGCGGTGGGATTCATCATGCTCGCTAATCTAGCCCGAGTGATTGCCTCCCATGTTCGGGGCCTCAATGATCAGTATGAGCACCTAAAGGGCCTCAGTTACGATCCTTGGGAGTCTGTGCGGGATTAAAAGAGTGTTTTGAGGGTGCGTGTTAGACGGCCTTTCCCTCTCCGTGAGGGAGAGGGTCTGTGACCGAAGGGAACTGGGGTGAGGTTTTATTCTCTTACAAAGTGGCCCCAATGTTCAACGCTTGGCTAATTTTTATGGTCGGGGCGACGGGATTTGAACCCATGACCTCTTACCCCCCAGATATGGGACCTTCACCCTGTTTGAACCTAAACGGCAGTAGACATTTGAGACCAGTGGAGCAGGTTGGCGAGCCTAATAAAGGTTTGTACCCCGCACAGTACCCCACTGATGCGTGAAATCCGACTAATGGATTGGCGAACTTGAGGAAGTAAGGCTCACGAGCAGGTCAATAGGAAATGATGAATAGCAATGCTTGCCAAGCCTGAACGGCTATGATGACTTTTGTATCCGTGCTCAAAAGCATAGTCTGTCAATGCCGTGCAGTTGCCCTCCAGAGATGTTTCCCTTTGAATTCCTTCCAGCAGCTTGCCAGCCCAGTACTCAGAATCGTTTGATTGAATGTATCCGAGCATTGCCCCAAACAGTTGCTCCGTCGCGTACTCACCTTCTACGAATAGTTGTAAGCCATTAGCACCTGTATAGCCACTGATCGGATGTGACCCTGTTCGAAGGCACTTTGCTTCAACTTCCAACCTGGGCCTGTTAGCAAGGGTAACCCCTTCAACCCGAATATCAATTCTTCTCCGCTGCTTACCTTCACGCCCTGGGCTCTCTACCATTGCCTCACCCGATATAGAGAATCGGCGCAACGGCGATGGGACACGGTTGGTTATGAGCCTTTGGTGGGCAGCCTTCGTAATTCGATTCGTGATGACTTCTTCGTGCGTGCGTGCATCAATTGTCGCCCTTGCATCTTCAAACCCAATAGCAATCAATCTGACCGCATGTTGAACGAAACTTTCCGCATGACGCGCCGCCAGACTCATGACTTGACGAGGCCTGCCTCTTGTATAAAGTCGGCAATCAACTGATCACTATCGACTAGTGCCTGGCCGCGCGTCCAGTTGGCCCGCTGATCCGATTTCCATATGCGAGCCGACGAATCAGTGACGACATAGATGCTCCTTTCAACGTAGGCCCACTGCGTCCGTCTTCTCCTATATTCGTCGATAGATGCGGGTGAAGTATTCTGGTTAGCTAAAACCTCGATTTGGGATGCGCCAAAGTCACCTTCATCGACCCAGCAATTGACGCTGCCAGCGTCCCGTATCAACCGAACTCGGTGTGACACGCCCGCAAACTCGGTGAGTTCCTGCGATAAAACCTCACCATAATCGTAAAGCTCTCTATCGGAGGTAGGCCTACAGAACTCAGGCGGCCGCTTACCGCGAATTAGATGCGACTTGATCGCGGCGAAGTCGCTTGCGGCGATTCGCACAAACGGCGGCAAGTCAAGCAGCTGGTTGACCAGTTGATCCAACTTCTCCTGAGCAGCCTGCCCAAACTGATTTCCGGAGCCATCGTAGAGTTGTCCCTCAAAACCATCGGCCAGCTCGTCGTAAAGAAAGGCAAGCGTCGAAGCTTGGTCTGAACTCAGCGAAGGTAACGGGATTGCGCGAACTGGACTCACCGTTATCGTGCTCGTACTGATTCCGATGGAGGTTGACTCGAAAAAGGTAAGAAATCGGAAAGGGCTTGACCAGAGGAGCATGGCGACCGCCTTGAGCATGATTCGATCTTCCGAGGGGGCAGAAATACCAATTTGAGGGTGTCGAAGTACAAAATCCACATCAGAAAAGATGGCCCCATTTGTAGAGAAAAAGACGTGCGGCGCGTGGATGACCCTGAGTCCAGCAGTTCTTCCACGCCTGACGTTATTCTCTTGTGAATCTAGCTTCGAAAGGCTATGGCCTGGGACTTGAAGTGGATTGCTGCGGCCCCGAAGCAGTTTATGATCAAGGACCTGCATCCCTTGGAGCTCAGGAACGTGTTGGATAGGTTCGGTTACGTTCTCTGGTCGAAGTTCCAAACCCTGCTGAATCGCCCACCGCCGTGACGTCGAGAGCTCCCCCAGAGTCTGTGGAAACGCATTGCGCAGGAACCCCAGTGCCTGTTCATCTCGATAGGTGCACCACATGGCCTCTTTCCAAACCCTAGCGGCTCCACTTGCCGCATCCTCTTGCTTTATCGCTCGAAAATTGTGGGTGTATAGCGTCAGAAAAGGGACACCGTGCTTGGTCGGAAGTCTTTGCAGCTGCGGCTGTTCTGCAACAAATGGAGCAGTGTGAATGATCTCCGATCCTTGCTCCGGAGGAGCGTGACTATAGACCTAAACTGTTGCAGGTTGTCCTGCTGTTGGAAATAATCGGAAAGAGAAGTTACTGAAGTTCGTGATTCGCGAAACCGATATCGATGAAAATAGCCTTCGTCGAAATTGTTCGCTTTCCGAATTCACCAGAGAAGTGGCAAGAATGATAAGGCCTATCGCACTTGAATAATCCGCAAATTCTAGGGCTCTCCAAACAAATGCCTCGTGGATGCGGAGGTCAAATACGGAACCAGAAGGAAGCTTGTTGATATACGCACGGCAATGCTTTGAATGCGGATCATTTCGGTCAAGCTCTTGCCAAGGTGGGTTGCCTACGATCCACCTAAACGACGCACTGCGATTAGTAAAGCTTGAGTCTGGATCGAAAAAGTCGCAGTTGAATATGTTGTTGTTATGCAGGTCGGGAAACTTAAACGAGTCGTGCTCTTCGAGTTGTGGTGGCGTGACGTAACTTAAGAGCGTCAGCAACAAGCTGAATTCCGTCACATAGCACGCCTCCCGATTGATTTCGACACCAAAAATGCTGGTAACGAGTATCT
>JAIOPU010000225.1 GCA_021413725.1 Armatimonadota bacterium
ATGCGCGGACCATTTCGGACCAAATTTGTGGGTGCAGGCGATTTTGACGGCGATGGCGTAACCGAATTCGTGACGACTAAGTCAGATTCTTGGGGAATCGAGTCAAAAATCCTGCAACTCTCGAAGGCAGGCAAAGTCAAGCAGCTATGCCTGAACTTCTTCGGCGAGTAGTCAGGGGTTTCCGTGGTTTTGGAGTTCTGCGGCGAGGCGATTAGTTGGCGCGGCCCCGCGCCATTCGTCTTCGTCCCAGTTCCTCCAGACCTTTCAGCCGAGATCAAAGCCCTTTCATCGAGGCTGACCTACGGCTGGGGCTGCATTCCGGTGGTGGCGACAATCGGCGAAACCGAAACCAAGACTTCCCTCTTCCCACGTAACGGAATTTATCTGGTGCCGGTGAAATTCGTGGTGCAGAAAGCCGAGAAGGTCGCCGTTGGCGACTTGGTGGGCGTTCGGTTGGAGCTGAATATTAGAGGAAAGTTGGAACTATGAACAATGGAAATTGGATCGAAGTTGATACCGAAGCAGATATTGTAAGTCTGATGAATGCATTTGGTGGGTTTCACGACAGTTGCATTCGCGAAATTTACTATTGGACTGCGCAATTCGTCGACACAAACTGGGACATGCGTGGTGAGCCCGACACCCACATCCGAGTCCTCATTCAACGACAATGGGAGAACGCCTCCGCCATTGAGCTCTTGTTTGGTGAAGTCATAAGTTGCACAATTGCTCCACCCCTAAGAGGTTTTTCCCCGGACATATACAGAATGTGGATTGTCAAGTCTGAGAACGGATTCCGATGGTCGGAGTCACCAGATGAAGAATTTCAATCCGATACACGGATCATGAGCAAGAAACTTTGGTGGCGAGACGTCAGCGATTGGATGGGCGATACCATCAGATACAGTTCGCTGGAGGACCTACCCGCTTTGCCATTATTCAATCCCTAAACCTTCCCAGCCAAACGCAGATACTCCGCGAAGTACTCGGGCAACCCAGCTTCCACAAGCCGACTAGCGGCAAGCTCAACGTCATATGCAAGTCGAACTTGCGCCACGCGAATCGCCTTCCCTTCCATAGTCAAGACCGTGAACCCCGCTCGAGGGTCGCCATCTTTCGGGCGGCCAACCGAGCCGGTGTTGACAAAATGCACCCCGTCGATTTCGCGATGAAACGGGACGTGCGTGTGTCCAAAAACAATCACATCGGCCTGAGCTTCGTCTGAGCCACCATTCGTAAACTGCCTGAGAAAACCATCCGACCGATCCGCAAAAAGATATTCCGTGGTCGAGCGCGGCGAGCCGTGGCAGAGCAGAACACGAGAGTCATTCGCCTCGAAACGAATCTCACGCGGCAACTCACGTAGCCACGCTTTGTTTGCCTCCGTGGTATGTTCGCGAGTCCAATGGAACGAGACATGACTCATCTCGATGTCAAAAGGCTTGACATAATGGCAACCACAATCCTCGCGGTTGAACCCCACGCCCTCGTCGTAGTTCCCCAGGACGGTTGGGCATCGCATCTCCATAATGACCTCTTGGACTTCATTGGGCTGGCTCGCATAGCCGCCAAGATCGCCGAGGCAGTAGACCGCGTCGTAACTGTGATCGGCGATATGATCGCGAACGGCTTCCATCGCGGGAAGATTAGCATGAACGTCCGAAAAGACCGCTACTCTCATGCTTGCAATTCTCCATTTAATTCGGTGCCCGAATCATCGCTTTCCGCGCAATTAAGGCAACGCCACGGCAACCCGTGCTCTCGGTAAGAGCGCTCACGTGCACTTCTAAAATAACATTCCATGCATCATCTCCATTGACTTCAAGTCAGGGGCTCCACGGAGGTCCTCTCTAAGGAATTCAAATCACTTTCCCGAAAATGGAACGGGAAAAACCTGCGGCCGAGGGCCAGCGAAACCGCTACCAAACCGATGAGGGCTGGAACCTCGACAAGCGGCCCAACCACCGCAGTGAGTGCCTGCCCAGACCCAATTCCGAACACAGAGATGGCCACCGCAATAGCTAACTCGAAATTGTTCCCGCTAGCCGTGAAGGCGAGAGTCGCTGTTTTTGGATAGTCGGCCCCCGACAATCTACCAAGCCAGAAGCTCATGAGGAACATGATGACGAAGTAAATGGCGAGCGGGATTGCAATGCGGAGGACATCCAATGGGAGCTTTACAATGAGGTCGCCTTTGAACGAGAACATCAAGACGATGGTCGCGAGAAGCGCGACGAGCGTTACGGGACCGATCTTAGGCAAGAAGCGAGACTCGTACCATTCCTTACCCTTGGTCATGAGAGCGACAGCTCTCGTGATCATCCCCGCAAAGAATGGAATGCCGAGGTAGATCATCACGGACGTAAATATTTCAGAGATCGAAACCGGCACTATTGCACCAGCCAAGCCAAAGAGTGGCGGGAGGAACGTAATGAAGAACCACGCATATACGCCAAAAAAAAGCACCTGAAAGATGGAGTTAAAGGCGACAAGGCCCGCCGCATAGTCAGTGTCGCCATCCGCCAGATCGTTCCAAACCAGCACCATGGCAATGCATCGGGCTAGACCGACCAAAATACGACCCGCCATGTACTCAGGGTTGTCAGGGAGAAAAGTGATAGCCAACAGGAACATCAGGATCGGGCCAACCACCCAGTTTTGAAGAAGTGAGACGCCCAGAATTCGCTTGTTTTTGAACACATCGCCTAAGAACTCATAACGCACCTTAGCAAGGGGTGGATACATCATAAGAATAAGGCCAATGGCCAGAGGAATGTTCGTCGTTCCCACTTGAAACTGGCTGATGAATCCTTGTGTCCCGGGGACAAAATGCCCAAAAACCACACCCAAGCCCATGGCAAGGAATATCCAGATCGTCAAGTACCGGTCGAGAAAGGAAAGTTTCTTTCCCTCCTGAATTGTCATGCTGTTACCTCTCTTAGTTCATTGCGCTGCGATAGAGCTGACCAAGGAATCACGGTCATGAGGTCCCCTGATGAAATCACTTCCTGCACCGGACCAAACTCCTGCGCTGCCTTGCCCGCAAGCAAAGGTTCGGTCACACCCGCCGACGCAAGCGAGCGATTAATCACCCAGCCATAAGTCTTGATGCCAGCACGCAACAAGTCCTGCTGAAGTTTCATGGCCTCATGCACCGGCGTTGGTTCGGGCAAGGCGACCAAGACGACCTTGGTGAAATCAGGTTCGCGCAATCTCGGCAGGAGCTGACGGACGGATTCCGGCGCGTCGCTCTGGGTTCGCGCGACCTCGCGGTGATAAGCCTCCGTGGCGTCCATGAGCAAAATGGTGTGCCCCGTCGGCGCAGTGTCAATCACCACAAAGCGATCCTCGCCCTGCGCAACGGTGTCGGCAAACGCACGGAAAACCGCGATCTCCTCCGTACAAGGCGAACGTAGGTCTTCTCGAAGCAGAGCGATTCCCTCTTCGTCCATCGATTCGGATGCTTTGGCGATAGCTACGGCGGTGTATTTGGCGACTTCTTCCTCCGCGCTGATTCTGGAGACTTCCAATTTACCGGCATGTTCGCCGACAAGGTCCATGACGTTCCCGGCAGGGTCGGTCGTGGTGAGGAGTACGGAGTGGCCCTTTTCAACAAGGGCTTTGGCGATCCGAATCGCGACGGTGGTTTTGCCAACCCCGCCCTTCCCCATCGTCATGATCACGCCGTGACCGTCGGCGGCGAGTCCATTCACAAAACTGTCGAACTCAACTCCGCCCTGAGGGAGGCGAACTTCTGGCGTTCCTACCGGCACATCCACCGGATTCAAAAGTTGGCGCAGGGCATCCACCCCAACCACGTTGCCGGGGAGAAGCGGGACAAGCGTTCGCGACACGTCGGACAAGGCACTTGGCATTGAATCCAGACCATCCGCCACTACCTTGGCAAAGGCATTTGCGACCGGGTCGCTTGTCTCCCCGGGTTCGTAAACCGCGTTGATGACCAGCCTGAGGTTCTTGATGTCAAGTTCAGCGAGCTCGGCCTGCGTCCGGGCGGCTTCTTTCAGACTCGACCGCTCAGCGCGTGCAACCAGAACGACCGTCGTGTCGGTCGGATCGGCGAGATGCTTGAACGCAGATTCATAAAGTGCCCTCTGATCTTTCAGCCCTGCGAGAGGGCCGAGGCAACTGGATTCCGCCGTGGTCGTGTTCAGGTATCCGCTCCAAGCACTCGGTAAGCTGAGTAGCCTCAAAGTGTGCCCGGTCGGCGCGGTGTCGAAGACAATGTGGTCGAAGTTCTTAGTCGCGTCAGGGTCCGCCATGAGCCGGACGAATTCGTCGAAGGCGGCAATCTCGGTCGTGCAAGCTCCCGAAAACTGCTCCTCCATGTTCCGAATCACCGCATCCGGCAGTTTGCCCCGGTACGGCGCAACCATCTTTTCTCGGTACGCGGCAGCGGCCGCTTCTGGGTCAAGATTCGCTCCGAAGAGGCCGGGGATGGCTGGAATTGCCGTTGGCAATGTCCCAAGTTTGGTCGCAAAGACTTCGTCCAGATTGCTGGCCGGGTCCGTGCTCACGATGAGCGTCCGCTTGCCGCTTTCAGCAAGACTCAAAGCGGTCGCGCAGGCGAGGGAGGTCTTACCGACTCCGCCTTTTCCCGTAAAGAAAAGATGCCGCGTATTCAAGCCCTGCGTCCACATTAGCAACACCCAGGTTCGTCCGATTCGCAACACGGTTTGGACGCCATCTTAAGCTCGGTGCGAGGTTTATCCAGCGGCACGCCCGCGTCGAGGCCGAACCACGAAGCAAGTTCCGCCCGATTTGGATAGGTGCCTTTGGCGCAGATTTTTCCGTCAATGATGAACAGTGGAAGGTTCTCCGCCCCCGCTCCCATCTCCGCCATCACCATCGCGTTCGCGGTGAATGCTTCGGGCTGGTGACCCAGGTTGAAGCGCTCAACCGTGACTCCCCGACTCTTGAGAAATCCCACGTCCGCCGAGAGTTTGAGAAGCTTTGGGTCCACGCAAGGGCCGCAGACGCCGGTCGAACAACACATTGCAGGGTCATAGATTTGGAGTGTTTTCATAGTTGCTTTCCTTAATTTTCTTAGTTAATTGCAAAGCGAAGAGTCAGATTTTGGCAGGGCGCTCAGGTAAGCCAGCATCGCATCGACCGCCTCGCGCCGTACGCTACATATCATGAACTTGCCGTTCTTTTCGGCATTGATGAGACCAGCGAGGCGCAGTTCTTTGATGTGGAACGAAACGGTCGAACTAAACTTGTCGCTTCCGGTAACGTGGCAACAAACCTCACCGACGGTAACGCCTTGCACTTGGTGGACTTCGCCGGTTTCTTCTACAGCAACCGGGCAACACCGTTCGCACAGGAACTCAAAGATCGCCTGCCGGGTCGGGTCTCCCAAAGCCTTGAACATTGCCGTGACGTCACTTACAGCCATAAGGTGAGTATACCACAACGTATCGAGATATTTCGATATAATATACAAACAGTGAAAATTACTGATATAATTTTTACTATGTTAATGGTTGCTATATCACTCTTACAAGCTTCGGCGCAAGTAAATTCCCTTAGCGATTATTTGAAGCTCGACACCGGAAAGCCAACTTGGTCCGTAGGTCCCTCGAACAAGGACCTAAGCGAACTCAGAGTCAATAGCCTGACCTGGCAGGGGGACCAGTGGCGGCATGAAGTCGTGGTGGGAGGGGCGAAACTGGACTCCGACACCGTGATTCTCAATCTCACCGGAGATCGCCTGGAAAACAAAATGGACCGCTTCACCGTCCTGTTTTCGAAAACCTGCAAGCTGCCGGTTGCGACAGTTTACGGTGTGCCCAACCAACCCGCGTTCGGCCTGAGAGAGGACCAACTGATTAGCCAGGGCATGCGAAAATTCTTCACCACCAACGATAACACTTGGCCCCTCCAACTCCCCATGACGAAATCCGCGATCGCCGCGATGGACGCTCTTGGCGAGTGGTCGAAAGGAAAATTCAAGAAATTCATAGTCACCGGCACTAGCAAGCGAGGCGCGACTTCTTGGCTAGTCGCATGCTCGGGTGACAAGCGAGTCATCGGAATCGCACCCGTCGTAGCGGACGTTATGGCCGACATGGCGGCCCAACTTGAGGCTCAAAAGGCCGCTTGGGGACAATATACACCCATGATTCCTGAATTCAGTACCTTCGATCCCGTTCCACTATTTAAAGCGCCGCGAGGGCGACAGATGATGTCGATGATCGATCCCGGGCTGATGCTCGACAAGGTGGAAGTGCCCGTGCTTTCGATTTCCGCAACGAACGACAAGTTTTCAATCGTGAACTCAACCGGCCTTTATTGGGACCGGGTCAAGAGTCCAAAACTGTACAAATGCGTCCCCAACGCGCCACATTTCTTCTCCATTCCGAACGCTCTCATCGACGGATATTCGGAAGCCCAATCGCTCGACGCGATGCGCTCGATCCGGTTCTTCGCTGAATGCCTCAGCGGAAAAAGTGCAGGCGGTTTACCTGACCTTGCAAATCCTTCCGATCCGAGACGACGGAAAACTCACACCTGGAGCGTTGGTGCGGAAACTCAGTGGTTCCAAGAGTCGAATTGGAAGCAAGGGCAACCACCGACGGCCGCGAACTGCGTTGCGAGTTTTAAAGATGTGGAGTACGAAGCCAATGGCTATCGGGCAAGTTTTTCGTCGCAAGTAAAGGTTGTCGCAAAGTAGGCAGACTTTCCGCTGCCCCTAAACTTGACCAAA
>JAIOPU010000226.1 GCA_021413725.1 Armatimonadota bacterium
CCCAGATCGCGACCGTTATTCCCTACTGGGAAAGATGGATAGCACGCTTCCCTACCGTTCAAAGTCTAGCGAGGGCAAGCGAGGAAGAGATTTTGCAATACTGGCAAGGTCTGGGATACTATCGTCGAGCAAGAATGCTCCAGGCGGGGGCGGTCTTTGTGGTTGAAAATGGGTTCCCAGTGTCCGCCGAAGATTGGCGAAAGGTTCCTGGCGTTGGTCAATACACTGCCGCCGCCATCGCCTCCATTTGCCTCTCCGAACACGTAGCGGTGGTTGATGGAAACGTGAAACGAGTTTTCTCCCGATTCACTGCAGCAAACTCGGGTGAGAGAGAGGCTTGGAACTGGGCGCAGGAGATTTTGGATCAAACGAGACCGGGAGATTGGAACCAGGCGATGATGGAACTCGGTGCGACAATCTGCACTCCCAAAAATCCCTCGTGCCACATATGTCCTTTGCAATGTGAGTGTCGTGCGTTCTCCCAAGGCACCGTTCTAAATTTCCCGGCAGTAAAGGTTCCTACCGCTACAAAGCGCCTCTATCAACAGGTCCTCGTTCAGATTTCAGGAGAAAGCGTGAGGGTCCAGAAAATTCCCACTGGTCGCTGGTGGGAGGGGCTCTTTGAGTTTGGTGGTGTACTCTCAGAGATGCGACCCGGGCCTATTGACGGGTACTTGCTTGGCAGCTGGAAATACGCCGTCACAAATCATCGGATTGAGGTTCACGCAATGGTAGATTTTCAGGCCAATGGTGATCCGAGTGAAACATGGGTCCGAATTCGGGACCTGGAAGCACTTCCCATGCCCGCGATTCAGCGGAAAATTGCCCGAAAGTTACGAGCGATGCTTCAAGTCGAAGGTGCCGTTGCTGATCATATCGGAGACGAAAACGAACGAGAACAGAGTCAAAAGCCAAATCGAGAGGATGCTGAACAGCCACACCAGCATTCTCTCGCCGTAGCGGAGGGCGAACTTGTTCTGCCTTACGAGTGATAGCCGCGCCCGATCCCGAGCAGGCTCAGGAAGCCAGCCATAACTCGCGCGTTGGAGCCGCCGAATCCATGGCCGACGCATCAACCACAAAATGCTCCCCCATAATTTTCTCGCCAGCCACCGAATCATTTTGCTTTCTACGACTATCATGCCGCGTTCGAGGCGGCGAATCCGATAGAATAAGTGCTTGAATCCACTTTTTCAATGGGATCGGGACATCTTTCGGCTCATTCACGTTGAACTGCACCGCGCTTGGCTCGATCCCCTTTGGCTATTGATCACGTGGTCAGGACTCGCGGGGGTCCATATCACCATTTATCTGCTCCTCTTGCCAAGCCGAAAATTGCGCCCTTTTGCGCTTACCGTTGGTCTAACGCAACTCGTTGGCGGCATCGTGCGACTTCCATTTGTTTCCCTAACGGAACGGATGCGCCCCAGTAATTTTGAGTTTGCGAATCCCTTGGAGCCGACATTCAGTTCCACGAATAGCTTCCCCTCTGGACACACTATGGGATCCATGACGCTTGCGGTCAGCCTGTGGCTTTGCCTGAGAGGGTCGGACTGGGAATGGCTCGGCAAAGCCGCTATCGGATGGGCAATTTTGGTTGGAATTAGCCGAATTTACGTCGGAGTCCATTACCCAACAGACGTTCTTGGTGGTGCGATTTTGGGGACGTTAGTCGCGGTTTTAGTCACGCCTTGGTTTGCACGAAAATTTGGATTGCCGGGCTTTTCTGAATCTACCGCCCCAGAAGAACCCTGAGTTCGCTCGCTCGATGTCGAGCAATCGCGTCATCCTCTCTCACCCCGGTGACTTCCATTGAGGCGATCCATGAATCAACCTCTCGGTCGGACGGCCACCCCTCAAGCCCAACACTTCCCGCCCAACGCAACCATGCCATCACACGAAGGGCATCCGCGAGTGAAAGCTTTTGGCACGAAGTAGCAAAATCTGCGGCTGTGACTACTAATTTCTCAAATTCTTCTATGGAAAAAGCGCGCCGTGCACGCCGTTCTTCCTCGATAAGAATTTCGCAAGAACTTACAAAATCAGAATTTAACTCTTGTGTAGAACTTACTTGAAAAAAGGCACCCACTGCTCGACTTGCTTCGCCATAGATTCCTCTAATCACAACATTTTTCTCTGCCAACGAGCTGAGCACCTTGCCGAGGCGTTTGCTGTGAGCCAGCCCGATGAGATGAAACAACGCAGAGGTGCGCAGACCGGCGCCCGAGTTTGAAGCACTCGCGGTCAGATGACCGTGCTCGGAAGTTGTCGCAAAATCGAGATGACGCGAAAGCTTTTCTAACACGAAATCCGAAGCGCGCTTAGCAGTCAAGATTGACCACCCGGCCGTTAAGACTTGTATCCGCAAGTGGTCTTCTTCGTTGACCATTATACTTATCATGCGATCCGTGTCAAGGAGTACACCTCGACCGGGACTAGAAATATCAAACTCTGGAGAAATGAGGTGTGTGCCGAGCAGGAACTCGCGTTCCGCTTCCGACATCCGATAGATACCTTCCAAGCCCAAACCCGCATCCTTTCCCGCTTGAACCACTTCTTGCAACACCTGCTTTAGTTCTTGTGTCGTTGCATGGTGCGGAAATCGATAACCCATCAAGTTTCGCGCGACGCGCACCCGAGTGCTGATCACCACATCGTGGTCGGGTGCATCTGGCCCTAGCCAGGCCGGCTGAGGCATGGATTTCAAGACCATGAGCTTCCAACTTGAACCTAAACTAATCGTCATCCCCCGTAATCTTGAATCGAGCCGAGGTTGGCAGGTGATCCGAAATCTTGTGAAACATGGCAAGTCCACGTCCATAGTAGTGCTCGTGCAGAGGGACGACTTGAAATGAACCCGCTACGTATTCCCGCTCAGTGTTTCCCTTGGCAATGCCGTATCCATCAATGAAGCTGGTCTTCTGCCCGCCCTTGAAGATATAGGTAAATGCATCTTTAGGGCTATTCTCCGTAAGAAAGGCAAGGTTCGCATTGCTGTTTAGAATGTCGTATTGCTCCTGATCATCCCCACGAATCATATTGTAATCCCCGATAAGAAGCAAGTCTTTCTCAGAACCAGATAATTTTCTGGAGATTTCGTCTCGAAGAAGTTGCAATTGTTGAATCCGCATTCCCTCAGTATCTTGGCCTGGCCCCTCCTTTCGCTTGGATTTATTGTGAACTCCAATCAAAGCAAAGTCGAATTTCCCAGCTTGGACGTGTGCAGTATAGGCAGTGCGCAGCTTGGTGCTACCTAAGTTCACATCCTTAAAGGCGCGAACATCCGAAACCTTCACCGGATCACGATAGAGTACGCACAGATTCTGAAGTTCGCGTTTTTCAGCAATCGAGTACTGATACCGCATGCCTGCGGAGGCTAGTTCACGTTGTAATTTCTTTGCCGCGTCGTAAGGGGTCAGCTCTACGACCAGAATCAAATCGGCGTCGATGCGCTTGAAGGCATCGATTAGGTCGTCGATTCGAGACTCAAGAGGCTCAAATCCAATGTTCCAGGAAGCAATGACAATGTCATCGGACCCGTGCGGATTCAAAGAGATCGGTGGCCGAAGCGTGACGACAAGGAGCCTCGCCACGACCATCAAAGCAACAGTCGTAAGGAGCCATGCACCATTTGCCGCAACACTTTTAGCGAATCTTCGAAATAGTTTTATACACGTAGGCTAGCACTTCTGCGACCGCCAAGAAAAGGTCCCTGGGCACAAAATCGCCCACTTCGCACTGCTTGTATAGAGCTCGCGCCAACGGAGGGTTTTCGACAATGGCCACTTTCGCTTCTTTCGCGATTTCTCGGATTCGGAAAGCGAGGAGATCCTGCCCCTTCGCAACGACCATCGGCGCGTACATTTCACTGCGGTCATATTTGATCGCAATTGCAAAGTGAGTTGGGTTCGTGATAATCACGTCTGCCTGTTGCACCTGCTGCTGCATGCGACCTCGGGCGAGTTTTCGCGACCGCTTGTAACGCTCCTGTTTGACCTCAGGCGACCCTTCCTGCTCTTTCATTTCGCGCTTGAGTTCATCCTTCGTCATTTTGAGTTGCTGATTCGTCTGCTTTTTCTGAAAGCCATAGTCAATAATTGCCATCACTAGCCAGACCATCGCGATCTGCTTGAGGGTTGTGAGTAGGATTGCTCCGAGTGCGCCAACAGACGCCTCCGCCCCAACCCAGCCAAAGCCGACAATCTCATTCCAGTGACTGGAAACCGCCCGGTAGGCAATTAAGCCAAAGAGGGTCGCTTTTGCGAATGCCTTCAGTCCTTCGAATCCCGCCTTCTTTGAGAAAATTCTCTTAAATCCTTCAAGGGGGTTCAGCTTTTTCAGGCTCGGTGTCAGGGCTTCACCGCTCAAATGGAATCCCACTTGCGCTACATTCGCTAAGATTCCAACCGTCATCACAGTTCCCACAATCATAATGAGACCCCCGAGGACAGGCTGCAAAACCGACATCGTTAGTCTGAAGATAACCTCGGTTGAAATCTGAGTTGGCTCCGCAAATCCGGTCATTCGGAATCCGCTTAAGAACCCATTTCCCATTTTCGAGAATGCCGCCGGGACAACAAGAGCCAGTGAAAACAGGACCAGAGCACCCACGAGGTCAGTGCTTTTGGTAACGGTTCCCTTCTTGCGCGCCTCGTCTTTCCGGCGTTGCGTAGGTTCCTCTGTCTTCTCTGATCCGGAATCTTCTGCCACTACTGCCCTCCGACCACGACTTCAATAAACTTAAATGTGTGCTGAACCCCCGATGTCACCGCCGTTGCCATGACCGGAAGCGCAGCCATGACGGCGACTAAGCCTAAGCTAATTTTAGCCGGGGTGATGATTGCAAACACTTGAAATTGTGGAACTGCCTTGTTCACGAGAGCAGAAGCCGCATCGACAATGAACGCCACCGCCGCAACGGGAGCAGCAATTTGCATGGAGAGCATCATAAGCTGTCCCAAAAAGTGAGTGAGCCCACTCTGGATCTGAGGTAACCCTTCCATGGTGAGTGCGGGCATGTTATAGCTCGAAACGACCGCCTGCAACATCATGTGATGTCCATTCATAGCAAAGATCAAAACCACGGCGCACCACATCTTGACTTGGCTCAGGATCGACGATGGAGTTCCACTGATCGGGTCAAATATTTGAGAGCCGCTGAGACCGAGTTGCAAGTCGAGGACTGACCCGGCCATCTGAATGGCGGCCACAAGGGCTTGCAAGCAAAAACCAATGAGAATCCCAAACATTGCCTCATAAGCAATAGAAAGCACCATCCCGCCAAGGTCTTGCGGAACCGGACCAATGTGCGGCCCCACAACCGAAACCATCGCCATCGCTACGACTCCGGAGAGCCAAATGCGAACCATCACGGGGACAGCACCCGAAAATAAGGGGGAAGAGAGCATCATCGCGCCCGTGCGAATGAAGACACAAAAAAACGTCCAAAATAGGTGGGAGTCGAGGCTCAATGGGTCACCTGTGCAGCGTGCTCGAGACAAAGGCGCATGAATTGCACCATGGTTGTGAGCATCCACGTTCCAAAAATTCCTACCATCAGTCCCGCGCCAATGAGCTTCGGAACGTACGTCAAGGTCATTTCCTGGATTTGAGTTATCGCCTGAAAGACGCTAACCAAGAGACCGACGAACAGCGCCACGGCCATGATCGGCAAACTCACCAGAACTGCAGTGAGCATTCCCTGTCGTACCAATTCGAGAATTCCGCTTGACTGCATTTACATGTACCCCGATAAAATCGCTTTGACCAGAACCGACCAACCATCGGCAAGAATAAAGACCAACAACTTCGCCGGAAGAGAGACAACCGCAGGGGGCATCATCATCATTCCAAGGCTCATCAAGATTGATGCGACGATAAGGTCGATGATGATGAATGGGATAAAAATATAGAATCCAACAAGAAAGGCCGTCTTGAGCTCGCTAATCACGAATGCAGGAATCAAGGTCGTCAGTGAGATATTTTCTTGTGTCGCCACTTCTTTGCGCATATCGACGAATAGCTTCAAATCACTCTTGTAAGTGTTCTTCAGCATAAACTCTCGCATCGGCTTCTGGGCACGTTCTATTGCCTTTTCGGTCGTGATTTGCTTCTTGAAATAGGGTTGCAGGGCATCTTTGTTGACTCGCTCGTAAGTGGGTGCCATGACGTAAAACGTCAGAAATAGACTCAAGCCGACAATCACTTGATTGGGCGGGATGTTTTGTGCACCGATTGCCGTTCGGGTCAAACTCATGATAATGACAATCCGCGTAAACGCGGTCGTCAGCATCATCAGGGCCGGGGCAAGGCTGAGAATCGTCAGCAAGGCAAGAATCTGCAGCGAACTGCTGACATCGCCAGGCTTCGATGAACCGCCCGGATTCAAGCTGATGTTTGGTATCGGAATTTGCGTTTGAGCAGATGCCACTGTAAGTAGCCCAAAGAGACAGGTAATCAGAATGAGCCGTCTTCTCGCCGGAGAATTCCACATAGCTTTGGTCTGATTGATCAGGAATTGCATGGCTTACCCTAAGAGTCTTTCTAGGCGATCTAACTGCTCTTGCCTTGAGATTTTGGAAGGAATCTCGGTCACCGCGACCTTTGGCAATTCACCGTTGGCAGAGTCAACGAGCTCAAAGAAGGCAGGGTCCTCTTTCTTCGTCGATGTAAGATCGGCGAGGCAGGTCAAATTCTGCGGGGTTGAACCCAGCAACAACTTTCGGCCTTGAACATTGACGACCAGTAGCTGGCCTCCAGAAAAAGTCGCCGATTCTTCTATCTTGATCGTCCCACTGAGCGACCCGTTAAACTTCGTCTTCAAATTGGGGATCAACTTTGGCAAGGCGACCTTTAGAATGGCAACCACAATAACCATCGCAACGACCAATTGGACTATGGGCATCAATCCCGGTCCCGAGCTGCCACCAGTCGGACCAGAAGTCACCATATCGGACTTAGTGGCCTTATATACATCCTGAGCAAACGCACCTGCGCTTAGGACAATGAGCGTCACTGTTGTCAAAATCCTTACCAGCATTATGCCGCCTCGTTGAGTCGTTGTAGACGTTCTTGTGGCGTAAGAATTTCCGTAATCCTGACTCCAAAGTTATCTTCGATCACGACAACTTCTCCACGTGCAACGAGTCTGCCATTCACGAGAACATCCACTGGCTCACCCGCTGCTTTATCAATTTCGATAATGGAGCCGGTGCCAAGGTCAACCACATCCTTGACCATCATCTTTATCCTTCCGAGTTCAACACTGATCTCCAACGGAATATCCATGAGGAGCTCGAGACTGTTTGTGTCCTCGGGCCCGGACTTGGCTCCTCCGCGCAAAGAAGATGCTGACCCGATTGCTTCATAGTCAGCTTCCGCATCCTCGTCCACGTAGGGAATTCCGACCAGGCTGTGTGCTGTTTCAGCATCCACCAGCCAGACGACGGTACCGCTTAACTCATCTGCAGACAAGGCAACATTCGTTCGCACGAGTTCTGTAGCCTTTTGCATATTTTGAGGCGCATTAAAAATCTGATAACGAATCGCGAGACCGGTGGCAACCACTGGCTCATTCTTGATGCTGCCGATCGCAAGACAAATACCCTGAACCATTGCCTCAAGGGCTGGCCTGATGTCGGCTATCAAATTGTCGTCGACATCGTAAATTTTCTCGCCTTTGAGATAACTTGCGAGGCTCGCATAGGTGTCTGCATCAAGCAAGAGAACACTGGGGTGCTCAGGAGAATCGGCCAAGCTGAATTGGATGACCAGGTGCGGCGTTGCAAGTTCCGAAAAGATATCGGAAACTGCCGTGGATAATGTTAGCGGAGAGATGAATCCTACAACATTGTCGGAAGCTTCGCTCACCTTCAGGGAGACGGTCTGCCAAATCTGTTGCTGGATCGAGCTAAGTTTATCAGTTACTTCAATTGGTATGTGTGCCATGATTATTCGGGATCTACTGTATTAAGAACGGTGAAGGTAACCCGCTTCCCTCGAAGCCCAGGTTTCCCTTCGAATTTTGGAATTTCGCCGACATTGAGAACAAGGTTTTCATCCTTCTTCTGGTCAAGTTCGAGAACGTCTCCCACTTTGAGATTGAGAAATTCTAAGATTGAAAGCTCGGAGTTACCGAGTTTCACGGTACATTCGATGTCGGATCGTCCAACCTGAAGCGATAGCAGCCGCTTTGATGTCGAGTTATTCTTGCGGCTAGTGTTGACAAACCACTTTTGAGCGCTCAGCTTTGTGGTAATCGGTTTGAGTAGCAAGTAAGGAATACAGATGCTCATTGCGCCGCGTGACGCACCAATTTTAACTTCGAATAGAAGCGTGACAACGACATCGCTTGGAGGGCAGATTTGGACGAATTGCGAGCTAGTCTCCATCGCCTCAATTCCGGGATTGACAATAACAACGCCTTCCCAGGCATTTTTTAGGGCGACAAAGAGCTTTTCAACCATTTGCCGCACGAGGGGCTTTTCAATATCGGTCAGTGAGCGACGTGAAATTCCTTTTCCGGTGCCGCCGAGAAGTTTGTCAATCATGGTAAAGACGAGGTTGAACTCAATCTCCATCACAGCTTGACCGGTAAGCGGAGGAATGCTGAGGACGGTAAAAACGGACTGGTTGATGCTACGAATGTACTCTTCGTAAGGAATTTGCTCAAGAGAAACTAGCTCAACCGTGACCGGAGTACGGAGATAACCTGAAAGTCCCGTCCCGCCCAGACGGGCAAACGTTTCGTGAAGAATTTGTAAAGTTTTAAGCTGGTCTTTGCTGAATTTATCAGACCGGCGAAAGTCATAGAGTTCGTACGAAACTGGCGCCCTATTCTTGCGCAACGATCCGCCACCAAATGACTGAGGGCCGTTACTGATGATGCTGCTGCCTGCGTTGGGCTGTGCAACCTCGGTTCCTCCTTCAGGATTATCCGAAAGCGAGGACAGAAGAGCCTCAATTTCTGCCTGACTCAAGATATCAGACATTTCTCGACTCCCTCTGTGCTAATTTTTTATGCGTATTCGGCGCCATCAGTTTGGTTATTGGCATTCGCCGCGATTTCATTAGGGGCAGGAGATCAAAAAGTTGAGAAATTACTTTAACTTCTGTCACGCGGTCAAAATAGAGCGTGCGCACGATCAAACGGAAAGTGGAGTTGAGAGAATTTCAAAAGGGCACCCATCAGCCCAAAATTGAGCTTGCCTTCCTGTTGCAAGATTGGGATGACGCCTACAACGTCGGTGGGATGTTCCGAATCGCGGATGCTTGCGGGGCGACCGAACTCATCATGACCGGCCACACGCCGATCCCGCCTCACCCGCAAATTGGCGTCACAAGTTTGGGTCAGCACCGACGCGTTCACTGGCGACACATTCAAGCCCACGCTGAGGCCTGTGAAACGCTCATTGAAGAGGGCTGGACCCTAGTCGCCGTCGAACTCGCAACAGACGCCCAGAACTACATGGAGTACGAATATCCCGAGCGGACTTGCCTCGTCCTCGGCAACGAGGGAAAGGGAGTCTACCAAGCCGTTTTGAAGTCATGCAAAGCGGCCGTCTTTATCCCGATGTCAGGAAAAGGGCGGTCACTGAATGTTCATGTGGCCGCCGCAGTCGTCGCATTTGAAGCCCTTCTGGGCTGAATCACTTCTTCTTTTCTTCGAAGACTAACCCATCGGAGTTAATGCAGAATCGAAGTCCGGTTGGCTTCGGGCCATCGTCAAATACGTGCCCAAGGTGCCCGTCGCAACGAGCGCAAAGGGCCTCGTATCGGATCATTCCGTAGCTTGTATCTTTGCGAAGCCAAACATTCTTCTCCTCCACCGGTTGGAAAAAGCTCGGCCATCCGGTTCCGGAATCAAATTTCGCGTCACTCTTAAAGAGTGGCAACTTGCAACCCGCGCAGTTGTAGATACCGTCCTTGTGGTTGTCGTGGAAAATGCCGCAGAACGCTGGCTCAGTTCCGTGGCTCCGCAAAATCTTAAACTGCGCGGGCGTCAGGAGCTTTTTCCATTCGTCCTCGGTCTTGACGACCTTATCTTCCCTTTTCGGGCTTGAATCCAATACTGTAAAGTTTCCAATCATTTCTTTCTTTTGCTTTCCTGCCCCGGCTCCTTGAGCCTTGACCTGTTGAGGGATCAGTGCGGTCGCACCGTAAATGCCTGCCGCCGCCACAATCGCCAATATTCCAAGTTTCATATTCATAATGTACGTAGTAGAAAGGCGTAGCGTCCTAAAATGGTTCCAAAAATGATTGATCTCCGTAGCGATACCGTCACCCAACCCACCCCCGAGATGTACGTAGCGATGGCGAACGCCCCACTCGGGGACGACGTTTTCAACGACGACCCGACCGTAATTGAACTTGAAACTCTTGCTGCAGACATTTGCGGACACGAAGCCGGACTCTTCTGTCCCAGCGGCACTATGACCAATCAGGTCGCCCTCAAAGTCCTCACACGCCCTGGAGATGCCGTCCTGTTCGACGAAGAATGCCACATGGTTTTTTATGAGGGTGGGGGTCCGGCCGTTTTTTCCCAGGTCATCACCCAGACGGTTCCGAGCAAAAACGGTGTGATGGCGATTGATGATCTCGAACGCAGATTCATGACGCGATCGTTGATGACCCCCGGGACTACCCTCCTTTGCATCGAAAACACAAATAACCGTGCCGGTGGCTCAGTCATTGATTTGGAGCAAATGCGCAGGTATCGAGAATTTGCTGACGGTAAAGGGATCAAGCTGTACCTTGATGGTGCCCGCGTCTTCAACGCCGCCACAGCCCTCGGTTGCGATGTTCGCGAAATCACTTCCATGTGCGATGCCGTGAGTATTTGCCTCTCCAAAGGGCTCGGCGCCCCGGTTGGGTCTGTGCTTTTGGGTTCAAAACAATTCATCGAGGAAGCCCGACGAGTGCGCAAATGTTTCGGCGGTGGAATGCGGCAGTCTGGAATTCTCGCTGCTTGTGGCATCATTTCCCTCAACGTGATCCGCCACAAATTAGCCGACGACCACAGGCGAGCCACAGAAATCAATCAGGGGCTGCAGAACATCCCAGGGACCACAGTCATTCCCGAAGAAACCGTCACGAATTTTGTCATGGTCCACACCGCCCGCCCAGCGGCAGATTGGCTCCAACCCCTCCGCGACAAAGGCGTCTCCTGCCTCGCCGCCGCGCCGAACCGGTTACGTTTGGTCTTGCACCATCAAATCGATGACTCTGCCATCCCACAGGCCATCGCCGCATTCAAAACCGTAGCCACACAACTCGCGTCGACAGAGTAGAATTCAAGAAAGCGTGGGGGTATAGCTCAGTTGGGTGAGCGGTTCGTTCGCAATGAACAGGTCAGGGGTTCGAGTCCCCTTACCTCCACCAATCTTCGTGGAGGAACGTTGAACCGGCACAGGTCGATCTTTGACCATTATGAAAGACAATAAAGACCCACAAGATCGTGACATTTCTCGGCGGCAATTCTTGCTCTCCTCCTCCTTCGCA
>JAIOPU010000070.1 GCA_021413725.1 Armatimonadota bacterium
CGACCGAGTGACGGACTCCATGCAGAACGCGATTGATGAGACTGCTCGACGGCGCGAGATTCAGCAAAAGTACAACGAGGAAAATGGTGTTTCGCCAAGGACCATCGATAAGCGCGTTTATGAGACCGTGCGGTCCTACGACGCCGTTGCCGAAGTCGCCGCCCAATATGACGCGGCGACCATGGAGGCGATTGGAAAGGATGGCCAGCCTGTTCGAATCGAAGATATTCCGCTTCTGATTGGCAGCCTTGAGAAGGACATGAAGGACTTCGCTAAGGCGATGGAATTCGAAAAGGCAGCCGGAGTTCGAGACGAAATCAAGCGTTTACGTGAAATTATGGGAGTGAGCGACGGTAGGATTGGTACCGAGAAACGAAAGCGCCCCGACCGGTTTACACGCCAACGGGAGAGGGGAAAGTAACTTGTTCTGGGGCTAGCCGTAGAATTTTCGCGCCGCCATAAACCAGTTTTGCCTCGCCTGTGACGAGCATATCCTTTGCCCAAGATTCTGCTTCAACGATTAAGGTTCCACCGGGATTGACGACTTCAATGGGACCGCCGTGGTTGTCCCGGCGCATCGTGACAACTGCCGCAGCGGTAGAGCCTGTCCCGCAGCCCAGGGTCTCGCCGACGCCTCTTTCCCAAATTCTGAGGGTGAGCTTGCGCGCAGAATCTACTCTCGTCCAGATCACACTTGTGCGTTCGGGGAAGAGCGGATGGACTTCCAGAGCTTTGCTAATTGGAAAAAAGAAGTCGTCGTCCGGAAGCTCCTTGACGAAAATGATCGTGTGGGTGCTTCCCGTCGAGACACTCGTGATGTGAAGTTCGGTACCCTCCACCGTCAGGCTTTGCTCAAATATTTCTTGCGAGTAGTCTGCAGGAACATCGGCCGGATCAAAACTCGCGGCGGGTAGGACGGTTGAAATTGATCCCGTGTCGTGGACAAATCCCTTAACCAATCGCCCCAGATGTTCAACATCTACGTTGCTGTCTGCGCCCATGTGGCTATGGGCGTGTTGGATTGAGCACCTCAGCCCATTGCCGCAAAAGTCTTCGGTGCCATCGCCGTTGTACATTTTGAGTTCGAGACGGTTCGGGGTAAGCCGGTCAATAACGAGCATCCCATCTGCGCCGATCCCGAACTTTCGTTCGCAAGCCTCGATCGCCAGAGTAGGCAGATCATAGTCGAATACCGACTCTGCCTCAAAGAGGACGAAGTCATTTCCAATAGACTGATACTTGAAAAAGGGGACGTTCATTGCAACGGTTCGAGATAGTACTCGGCAGTCTCCATCGTTCGCCGGAACCAGTCACCATTTGGTGAAAGAACGGAGAACCACCAAGCACTCGGTCGCTTTCCTGCCTTCTCCAAGCCGGTCGTGGCAATCACTGCATCGCGGATCATACTGAGCCGTTTGAGTTCCGCTTCGACCTCAATGTTCCCGTAGGTGGCGTGGGCTTCTACGACCGCGGGGTCCGAAACTCGGGCCTCTTGCTCGCGAAGGACATCGTGCCATTGAGAGAGTTTGAACTTAATTTGGTGGCTGATGGAGGATTCTTCCTGGATAAACTCCTCCCGACGTGCCATCTCTGACGCTGAAGTCGTCTTTTCGAAGACCTTTTCGCGCCAGTGAATGCCTTTCGCGTGCTCGAGTTTGTTGCGTTTGGCTTTAAGCTCTTTGATCTGCTTCCAAATGACAGCCCGTTCATCACGAGCCTTTTGGATAGCCTCGTGCAAAACGTGCAATTCCGTTTGCGCTGCTTTGTACTGTTCTTCGAGAACGACCCAAGATCCCGCCTCTCGCTCCCGCAAAAATCGGATGAACTCCAGTGGGCTCGCCATTCCTCGTAGCCTTTCGAGGAATGCGCTCTGGGCAGTTGCAACTTCTCGCCATCTTGCCGCGAAGCTTGGGGCGCATAGCTCTTCGGTGCCAAAAGCCCTTGCAAGCGGGGGCGGCAATTTAAACCATAAATTTGTGCAAGATAATGAATCCCAAGTGGAATATTTCACTCGCAAAATTGGATTAATCTTGGCGTTCCACCCGTTTGCTTGCAGGGCGATGTGGAGCCGTCGGGAGAGTTTTACATAGGAACTGGCGCCCTCGTGAAACACAAAAACGAACTCCCTCGCCAACATTCCAATCAGCGTCACCGCTTTCCCAATGAGTGTGCATTCGGTGCCAAATTTCCGCTCGACCGCCGCCGCCAATTCTTCGATCGAAGTGATCGGCTTTTTCAGCGTGATGAACTGGGGGACAGGAGTCATGATGACGACGGCCTTGGGTGCCAGGCGAATTGTGCCGCGCCCTTGACCGGGAATAACAAGTTCAAAGGGTATCGCCCAAGTGCCGAACCGGGTCAAAGGATAAACTTCCGTGCCCGTGACAACTGAGTTATAGGCATCGCAAGACTGAACTCGATCGCTGATAAACTTTGCAACAATTTCAAATCTTGGCAACGTGCAAGTTTTGATGTTAAAATTTAGTAATTCTGTGGTCTTCGTAATAGAAACCGGCGTTTCTGCATGAGTGAGACTTTCTTGGATGTTGGGAAGCAAGGAAGTGTAGTAGTCTGCAAGAGAAATCTTGGATGATTGTTGGCTTGAATCACAGGCTTGATCTAGTAGCCGGCGCGCGGCGTCTTCTGCGGGTGCCAAAGTTGTCCCCGACGCCACCGAGACCGTTTCCTTCACGGAGTGCTCGAATGTCTTGAAGAGTTCTTCAAAAAGTCCGCTGAGCTTCGTTTCCGATGTGATCACCTGCCGATGACTGAGGGAAACCACGCCGCGCCATCCGAAAGCCTCGGTGATGCCATTCAGAAAGTTGGGGCGTTCGCGGGAAACTTTGGCGAGCTTAGCTCCGTGGGCTTGAAGGAGATCTCGTGTTACGACGGTTTCGGAGCCGAATATCGACGAAAACTCAGCGGCGGCGCTCCACAACTCTCTGGTTGTTGTATCGTTGTGGGGAAAGGCCTTATAGCCACCCCGTGCATCATCCGACAATCCAGGCAGTTTTGCAAAGTAGTCGGTATCGTGAACCCCAGCGACTAAGGGGCGAGCAAATCCGAGCTGAGACGCTCGGTGAGCCACTCCTGCTTTCATCGGCTCATCCCAAAAAATGGTCTGGCCTAATGCCAAAAAAGGAGCGTCCCCCGCAACAGTAGCGAGTTCCGCAAGCACTTCCTTTTGGCGACAGTCTGATTCCATGAGGTCAAGCTCATTCTACGCCAGCAGAGATTGCCGCGTTTTTAGATTTCTACGGCTTTTTCGAGCACTGCTTGCGCAACAAGAACACTCGGAACATCGGCGTATTGCGCCACTCGCTCAAGAACTCGCGCAAAGTTTCGCTCATCAAGCTCAGAGGTAATGGGACTCGTCCGCAGTGCTTCCGCAACTAGTTCAACTGCCTCAATGTAGAATTTCGCCCGATTCTGGGGAAGCGATTTGTTAAGAATGCCTGCATTTTTGCGAGTCAACCCTTCGTAAACTGACTCCCAGCTTGTTTCGGACTTCATCTCCGCTTTCGCGCGGTCAATGGCTTGTTGTTGGAGCCGTCGAACTTCGACGTCCTTGCGTTTTGCCATTTCCCAATCGGCAACGGTAACCCCGTCGATGATTCGGGCGATGATCGGTATCCCGAGCTTTGAGGCCATTGCACGCTCGATTAGAATCTTGGTCGAGTGCATTTTGAGGTGGCCGCTAAGATCGGTGGACTCATTCGGGAGACCCAAGACGAACTGCCCATCTTCCACGGCGACAGGCTGGCTGAGGTTGAGGGCGGTCCAAACGCCCATACCCGTAACCCCGTTACGAATTTCGGGGAGCACTTCTTGCCAAGCTTGAGCAAAGTCCATCGGTTCAATTATGACGCGAACTTAGTCCCTATTGTTGACACAAAAACAGGTTGTAACGAGTGGACATCGTCTCGGCGTCCTTTAATGGTGATCGCAACCTTGCTCTTAACCTGCCTTGCCGACCCGATTCCCGTTCTGTTTCTAGGCAATAGTCACACATGGTCCAATGATCTTCCCGGCATGGTCCGGCAGCTCGCCGAATCGGACGGTAGCAACCGTAAGGTCATTACGGAGACTCTCCAATCTGAGTTTCTTGAGGGATTCGCCACAAGTGCCAGTGCCGCAAGTAAGATCAAGTCTAAAAGATGGTCCACGATTGTTCTTCAAGGGCTAAAACTGAGCAGTTCCCACAAATACCTGTACGACCACCAAGGTGCAGAAACTATAGCTGGTGTCGCAAAAGAGAATGCTGACAAAGCACTACTTTTCGCAGAATGGCCCCGCAAAGGGTGGGACGAAACGGAGTGGATTATTGACCAATATCGTGAAACAAGCAAGGTCAGCAAGGTACCCATTTGTCCGGTCGGTAGGGCTTGGGCTCCAGTTTTGCAAGAGTTTCCAAGTTTGGCGTTGTGGTCGCAAGATGGGAATCATGCGTCGGTAGCCGGGACATATTTGGCCGCTTGCGGTCTCTATTATTCAGTCTTTGGCGAGGATCGTGACCCGAAATGGCACCCGCAAGGACTTAAGGAATCGGTCGCGAAGAGGTTACAGAAACACGCCCACAATGCGGTCAAATGAGCCTGACAGTGGCTTCACGCAACAGACCTTCAATCACCGCCTTCCGACCAATCTGAGTTCCGTCCGTCATTGCCGTCGCGGCACCTGCGGCAAGTCCCCAGCGGAGCGCTACTTCAGGAGATTCTCCGCCTGAGAGTTTCATGAGGAAGGCACCCAGCAGTGAGTCGCCACTGCCAATTGTGCTCTTAGCGACAATTTTTGGAGATGAGCCAATGTAGGTAGCGTCATGACACGCCAACACCGCCCCTTTCGCCCCTAGGCTGATTAGCGCCATGCCCCCCGGCGCAAGTCTTCTCAAAAGTTCGTGAGCAGCGGAAGCGGCTGTTTCCGGGTCTGGAATTTCGTACCCCAAAAGTCTCGCCGCTTCCTTCGAATTCGGCTTGATCAAATGTGGCCTGGCCTCAAGTCCAGCAACCATCGCTTCGCCATCGGCGTCCAGCAAGGTTTTCGCCCCGTTATTCTGGGCGATTGTAATGAGTTGGCCGTAGGCATCCGCTGGGGCGCCGGGGGGGAGAGACCCTCCCATCGCAACCCATTTGGCGTTTTGCGACAATCGCTCCACGACAGCAACCAGTTCATTCCACTCCGCTAGAGTTATCGCCGCTCCTCGCGAGTTAAGAGTCGTGGGCGGAACTTGTTCCTCTACCGATTCCACGTTGAAATTCCTCCGAGTCTCCTCCGCAACTTGGACAAATTCTGCCGCGACCCCCTGCGCAAGCACGGCTTTCAGCACAACTCGACCGTCATGCCCACCCAGAAATCCCGTTGCGGTAGATTCACCACCGATTTCCACCGCAATCCGCGATAAGTTAATCCCCTTGCCGCCCGCATCATGCTCTTGCCGGGTGACTCGATTCGTGTCGCTGACCAGCAGTTTTTTAACAAATAAAGTGGTGTCGACACTCGGGTTCAGCGTGATGCTCAGAATCATTGCCATATTGTGCCCCGTTTTCTCGGTATTCTTGCGAGTGATGATCGCAGTAGTCCTCGCAGCAACACTGGTCGGGAGCGGCACGCTCACCGGCCCCAAAATTCAAGTCACTTTCACAAGCGGAAAGTCTTTCGTGATTCAAACCGACGCCAAAGGTTCACCCCTCACCACGAAGCACATCGTTGAACTCGTGAAGAAGAAGTTCTATGACGGTATTAAGTTCCACCGCGTCGAAGATTGGGTAGTTCAATGGGGCGATCCCGCTTCGAAGAAAGGCCTGAACGGTAACATCGGCAACGGTGGATCTGGTAAGCCCGTAAAATTTGAGGCGGGCAAAATCTCGTTCCTCCGTGGAGCGGTGGGAATGGCTTCCACCGGCAGCAAAGTTGGGGGCGATTCACAAATTTTTGTCGTGCGCAAAGACAGTTCTTTCCTCGACGGAAATTATGCGATCCTCGGTCAGGTTATAAGCGGCATGGACGTGATCGACAAAATCGCGACCGGCGACACGATCAAGAGCATGATCGTGATGGGTGTGAAGTCGGTCAAGAAGCCGATCAAGAAATAGTGTTCGGTGAGTCCTTCGCGGAAGCATGGGCGGCACGCTACGGCGCGCCGCCCACCGCTGATTTTCCCGAGTTAGGACCGTTTTTGCGGCATCGCAGCGTTCGCGCCTTTTCGGATCGACCTGTTTCCGAGGAGCTGATTTCAGCTTTGGTGGGAGCCGCCCAAAGTGCCAGCACCAGTAGCAATTTGCAGCTTTACTCCATGGTCAGCGTTCAGGATCGGGCTTTGCGTGCAAAGCTAAATGAATTCACGAGCAATCAATCTCAAGTCACAACCGCTCCATGGTTTTTCGCGTTCTGCGCCGACCATTCTCGTCTGCGGCTCGCTGCATCGGGTTCAGAAGCAGACAATTTAGACTACGAAGACTACTTTCTCATGGCGGTCGTCGACGCCGCCCTCGCGGCTGAGCGAATGACCGTCACCGCTGAAGCCATGGGCTTGGGCGTCTGCTATATCGGTGCTCTCCGGAACAATCCCGCCGCTGTCGCCGACCTTCTTGGCTTTCCGGACGGAGTCTTTGGGGTCTTCGGTCTCTGCCTTGGCTATCCCGCCGAGCAGTGCGATGCCGCGATCAAGCCGCGACTCCACCAGGACGCAATCTGGTTTCGAGAGCGATACGACGCGAAAATCGGCGTAGAAGAATACAATGCCAGAATGGCAAAGTTCTACAAAAGCCAAAGTCAAGATCCGACCGTGACATGGTCGCAGCGGAGTTTGCGTCGGCTAGAGAAGAAATACATGTCCGGTCGGGAAGTCATCAAGGCGTGGCTCGAAAAAACCGGCTTCGTTCGCCGCTAACAAGAAAATTAAGCGGGAACGATATTTCTTCGAAAAAAGGTTGACTTTTGTAGGTGCCTTCCCGCATAATCAGTACACAGTGATGAGTCTCTATGAAATATTGGGCGTAGACCCAACCGCAAAACCCTCCGTCGTCCGTAGCGCCTACCGAAAATTGGCTCGCGAGTGCCACCCGGACGTCAACGATGATCCCGCTGCGCACGAGAAAATGGCCGAGATCAACTCGGCTTATCAGACCCTGATCGATCCGATCCGCCGCCAGGAATATGACCAGGCGCGCGACCCTGCCCCACCTGCTTCCACGCGCGTGGACGAGCGACAGTTTGAGGACGCCAACCAGCTTAACATTCGCCTCCTGCACCGGCTCAAAGCGCACAAGACCCCGATTTACGCGGTCAGCTTTGCTCCGGACAGCGGTCAAATGGTCTCCAGTTCCTTTGATAACGAAGTGATCTGGTGGAATCCAGTGACTTTCGAACCTAGCCGCAAGCTCAAGCTCGAAGGCGGTGTCGTCTCGACCGTACAGGCTCTCGAAGCCGACCGAATCGTCGCCGCCGGTAGCTCCGAGAGCGTGGTTTCGGTCTGGACTCTGGATGGTGAGCGCATCGAATCCTGGCGCAACAACCCGCTAGAATGGGTCTGCTGCGTGGGCGTCTCCGGTGACGGCCGAAATGTCGCCATGGGCAGTGTCTACAACACACTCCAAGTTTGCCGCACAAAGAGCGGGGATGCCGTCTTCGCAGGAACGACTCACAGCCAATCGGTGACTGCGGTGACGTGGTCCAATGACAACCGCTACATCGCCACCGGGTCTGCCGACGCAACGGTAAAGCTGTGGTCGGGTGTGACCGGACAAGAGTTGACGACCTTCAAGGCTGTTCGCTCGACGGTTTCTTGCATCGCTTTCAGCCCCGATGCGCAGTACATGGCGGTCGCCGCCGTTGACCTTTCGATCCGGATCTTCCGAATGTCGGACTACACGCACATCAAGACCTTCTTCGGTCACGAAAAGCCGATTGAAGCGATGGCGTTCCATCCGAACGGAATGCTCCTCGGTAGCGTTTCGCGCGATGGCACGGTCGGACTCTGGAACGTCTTGCAAGGTCAAAACCACGTCAAGATCAACGCGAGCGCTCAGCCTCTGGCCGCGATTGCGTTCAGTCCGGATGGGTCGAAGCTTGCCGCTGCAGGTTTAGATCGAATGCTCCGCGTCTGGGAACTTGAGTTCAGCAAGTAAGCCATAACGAAGTCAATTTATCGGTAATGAAATTATTTTTCATTGCCGATAATTTCGTTATGGCGGATGAACAGTTTCCAAAAGGCATTGTAGCGGGGGTCGCAGTGGGGGTAGTTGCCCTCGTGCTTCTGTCTGTAAGCGTGCCGAAATCCAAAACAACGCTTGGCGAAGACTCCCACTCTCACTCGCACGAATCGGATTCGCATGAGAAAATATCGGCACCACTCGGGCCAGAGTACAACGAGTTCAACAAGAACGACGAACATCACCATGATGAACACGACCACGATGGGCACCACCATGATGAAGGTGGTCATGGATCAACAGAGATGCCCGCAAAATTAGACAGTGACGTTGCGGCATCGGTTTTTTCATCGCCTTCAGGCCAATATACAAAAGCGGACATCGCACTCAATGGAATTCAGACTCCCGAGGAAAAGTTCAAAGCTATTCGCTCGTCCCACGACATGCATCCCAAGCCAGGCTCAGCGATTTGTCCGATCACAAGCACGAAGGCGAACCCCGCATTTAGTTGGTGGGTTGGAGGGAAGAAGTACATCTTCTGCTGCCCTCCCTGTATTGAAGAGTGGGTTGTAAAAGCGAAAGCTAGCAAGGTGCCGTTTGCTCCCCCTGAATCGTTCATTGCCAAGTAGCAAAAAGGCGCCGCTCCCACCGAAGTAGGAACGACGCCACTCCCCTTCCAGTAACTTTAGCGCAGGCGATTTCTGATCGTAGGCATGACTGCTCGAGAACTGCTATCGAGTAACCTCGCTGCAGGACTTTCGTTTCTAATAGTCTGGTTATAATTTATCAGGTCTTTTCGCAACCTCTTGCTACAGCAGCACCCCTGAAAACCAGCGAATAGACCGGTTATTAAGCGCCTATGCTTACTGGCTCGCCGCTGGTTGAGACAGACCTTTGTCCCCTAAGAAGCTCTTGCGCCACTTCATCCGCGAAATGATCTGGCTTTCATAGTCCCCCAGATCCATTGGATCCGTCAGCTTCTTCGCCTCAAAAGTCTCCGCGCAAACCCGGCTCAAAAGGCTTAAATTGCCCGTATTGACCTTACGATCCATAAGGGTCGCCATCCCAGCCTCAGAACGAATGATGTCCGAAATAACCACTGAACGTCCAGCAAACTTCACCTTATCGTCGGCGGGATAGTAGTTGTTGCGCGCAACCTGAAGTTGCGAAACTCTAAAGCTATTGCTCAAGCGGCCTGCGCGAACAAAGACAGCCGCAAGTCGTTTGTCCTCAATAATTTCCATTGCGGCTTCGGAGCCGGTGACGATCTTTCCACTGCCGAGATTGACCACGGACAGATAATTGTCGAAGGTCACATCAATCCCATAGCGCCGAAAATCAGAATCAAAAGTGAACGGGTCGCGCGTCTTATACGCCCCCATGAGTTCGCCCAAGGAACCTTTACCCTCGGCTAATGATGCGAATTGAATGAAGCCGACCGACACGAAGCCAGTGTCGTAAGTATTGAAAGAGTCAAAGCCTCCTTCGAGAGGGCTTATAGCGCACATCACGCGCTGGATCGAACCGTTCAGATTCGCAGTTTCAAAAAGTGTGTCAACTGTCTTCGGATCAAGCTGCGTGAGTTGGGTTCCTTCGGTGTTCACGCCCTGCGGGAATCGGTAATAAGTGTAGTTGCTTCGCATTGCAGGATTGTCTTCCAGTGCAATCTTGGTCCCGTCCTCGAAAACAACTTCGTGTACATGAGGCACGACTGCCGCGGCAAACTTAGGTGCATCACCGATTTGCAACATCAACTCCGCCGGGCATGGCCCGGGACTGATCGGCGCGATTCCGTCTTGCGGTGGCAAAGCAGAACCGCCCGCTTCTTTATTCTTGGCGCGGCATAGGTCCGCCGCCTCCCAGCGATCGAAAGCGATTCGGCTCTTTACCCACTGTTCCCAGGTCAGTTGACTTGGATCAGTCGTGCCTGCGTCTTCGTTCGGAGCAACCTTGCCCGCAAAACCTTTTACTTTGTTGTATTTGGAAAGCCACTTGGAGCCTTCTGCGGTGAGCCGGACCTGCCATTTTCCGACTTTAGCCTCCTTCATCGAAGGCTTGATCTCATATTTGGCGGTCTTCTTCCAATATTCCTGGACGTCCTGGACATCCATTCCGGCCGCAGTTTTGGCCGGGGCAATCGATGCGCCCATGGCTATCCCAAAAATAAACAAGCGAAAAATTCCCATATTGGAATCATCGGAAAAAACTTTGAAATTCTCTAGCGAAAACACAGAGCATTTTAACCTTTCTCGGATATACCCCCTTTTCGCACTAAAGTGTAACCAGCACGGCGGACTAAACGTTAGAATTTTAAGATGAAGAAAACTCGACTTCTCTTGATTTTGGGATTGTGCCTCACCATGGCCATCGCCGCTGTCGCACAACCCTATGTGAAATGGCGAACACTGAGCAAGGGAACGGACTCGAAGCAGACGAAGTACAGCTTCAACCAGTTCCAAGTTGCGTCAGATTGGCAAAACATGTGGCGTGCTATTGGACAGCGCGGCAACGCCCCGAGCGTGAACTTTGACAAGGAAGCCGTGCTTTTCATCAACCTGGAAACGCAAAACAAAGCCTGCACCAGCGTCTATGTTCAGACGGTCGACTACAAGGCCGGGGACATCATTGTTAAGGCCGTCCGAAGTCTCGTTGATCACGACCAAAAAGGAACCTCGAATCCCTATGTCGCAATTGCCTACGAGCGAATTGCGGGGACTCCCAAGATTCAAATAAAGGACATTTGCGAGCCGGTCACCTTCGTCCCTAATCGACGTTGGGGCTCGGGCTACGATGTTCAATTCCCGGTCGACATTGCCTTCGAAGTCGAGCTTGATGGTAAGAATTGCGATATCGCTGGCCCCCTTTCCCTGGTGATCCAGGACCGAACCACTCTTCGCGCGTACTGGGATCGACTCTTTTTCACGATGAGGGCGTCCGACGTGCCGGACCTTCCACAAATTGATTTCCGCGACGACTTCTTGGTGGCGATTCACCTTGGGACCAAGTCTCAAGGCAACTACGGCCTCGGCGTGTACAGCATCAAGGTCCACAATCCGCAAGAGACGGTCATCCAGTGGTACGAAGACACTCCGCCCGCCGGAGCCATGTCCACCATGCAAATCACCCAACCCTTCGTCCTCATCCGAGTCCCTCGGACCACGCCGATAGTCAAGGTGCAGAAGATGATGGGCAAGCCATTCGGTTACTGATTGGCATTCCGGGCGGCTGATCTCGTGCCGCATGGCACTACTTTCCCGCGCCATAATTCCACTGTGAATATTGCAATCTTGATCGGCGGGAAGGGTCGGGGATCAAACATGCAGGCGATCATCAAGGCCGGGCTTCCGGTCTCGCTCGTGATCGCTCCCGTCGAGTCTGCACCTGGGCTTGCCGTCGCGAAAGAACTCGGCGTCCGAACCGACATTCTGGACCCGCACATGGGTGGTTATGCCGAGAAGTTAGTCGCCATGCTGGAGTATTCCAAGATTGACATTCTCTGTCTCGCCGGATTTATGAGCCTGCTGCCCGCAAGCGTGCTCGGGGAGTTCTCCGGCGCGATTTTGAATATTCATCCCGCCCTGTTGCCCAAATTCGGTGGACAGGGAATGTTCGGCCATCACGTTCACGAGGCGGTGGTTGCTGCAAAGGAAACCGAGTCCGGATGCACCGTCCACCACGTGAACGAGGTCTACGACCAAGGCGGAATTATCCTTCAAAAGAGGTGCCCCGTGCTACCCGAGGACACCCCCACCACGCTCGCGGCGAGGGTGCTGCAGTTAGAACATCATGCGTACCCAGAGGCGATTCAAATGGTCGCTCAGGCTATGCATGTCTGACTTCTATCCAAAGCAGAGACCCTGGTATTTCTGGCCCCTATTCCCGTTCATCAAGATTTTCGCCTTCATTTTCTGCCAACTTCTCGGCCCTTTCCGCTGGCGAAAAGAGCAGAAATGGCCCAAGGGCGGCCTGCTCATTCTGAGCAATCACCTCTCGGACACTGATCCGGTCTTTTTGTATTTGGCTTGCGGGAGTCCGATGTACTTCATGGGCAAAAAAGAGCTGTTCTCCATGCGCGTAATTGGGCCGTTGATTAAATTTTTCGGAGCATTCCCAGTTGAGCGTGGTTCCCCTGACCGCACGGCGATCAGATACTCCATTGACCGCCTGAAGGCCGGGCACCGAGTAGGAATCTTCCCCGAAGGCCAGCTGAGTGAAACTGGGCTACTGCAACCGGTTCTGCCGGGAGCGGCGATGATCGCAAAAATGGCGGGCGTCCCGATTGTCTGCTGTGGCCTGATCAACACCGACCGGGTCATGCCCTACGGGAAACTGATCCCTCGACCTTCTTGGAAGTGGGTACGCGCGAATTTTGGAGAGGTCAGGAAATTCAGCGACGAGGCGAGTCACGAAGAAATTGTAACGTGGGTAAGTTCTGAGTTAGCGCGGCTTACCGCAACAACAACTTTCCCTCTCCGTGATGGAGAGGGCCGGTGAGCGAATCGAACTGGGGTGAGGTTTTGATCCTCCACGCAAAGAACTAAGCCCGAATATCGATAACCTGGCCTTTCCCGCCCAGCATGTTCATCAAAGTCGCGGCGTTCTCTTTCTCCATGTCCAAGGTCTTCTTGAGCATGCTCAACTGCACCTTTTCCTGAACCTGAGCCACCTGCGTCTCCGGCTGAAGAGCCTGAAGCATCGCGCCCGCATTTTGGTTGTCTATACGCATCCTATTATGTTATTGCCACATTTGCCCGGATTAATAGGGCAAATGTGGAGAAAATCTGAAAAGAACGCGAAGGCTCCAGGGCTTAATACGCCGGTTGAGGGTTAAAGCCAAAGAAGTTTGACGCCGCCGAAGAGGCGGGCGTCAAGGATTCTCTAAGTTTCTTGTGCGCTCGGTGCAAACGCGACCGAACAGTGCCGACCGGGATTTCCAGGGTCTTGGCAATCTCGTCGTAGGGCATCTGCTCGACATCGGCAAGCAGAACCAGAGTGCGTTGCGCAGGCTTCAACTGCCGAAGCGCGGCTTGAAGTGGCTCAGAAACCTGGGACTCCAGCAACACCTGCTCAGGGTTGGGACCCGGATCGGCAGACTGCATCTGCAAAGGCTCCTCATGAGCCCAAGAGAACAGAGGCGCGTCGTAGCTCTGAGCTTGAATTCGGCGCTTTCGGCTTCGAGTCATATCCAAGAACAAGCGGGTGACAATTCTAAAAATCCAGTTCTCAAACGGTCTGTCGCCTTCGTAGCCATTGAATCCACGATAAGCGCGGAAAAAGGCTTCTTGGGTCAGGTCTTCCGCATCTGCGCGGTCGCCTGAAAGGCGGTACGCAAGGTTAAAAACCTTTTTGTAGGTTCGTTCCACGAGACCATGGAAAGTTGATTCTTCTAAGGGAGTGAGTGTTGCTACTGACATTTTCGGTACGCCTCCTATCGGGCTTATACTAATCTAAACGCATTTAGACCCCAGTAGGTTCCAGCAATTTATACAAAAGAGTAAAGATTCTCTCAAGGCTCGACGTGGAGCGTCTTTTCGTGCGTATAGGTAACCGACCCCGGCCCGGCCCCTTTTGCCCTTCGGACATACTTTTTGAGCGTGTAATCCACCGGCACCAGGTTCGAGTGCTTGCTCGAACTATGCTTCGCTGAAACCTTCGCCGCGAACTCAAAAGTTTCCCGTTGGACCTTCAGTGGTTGATTGTTAGTCCGAATAATCACATGGGCCGAAGGACCCCCTCGGACGTGTAGCCACCAATCGTTTGGCTTCGCCACCCGAACCGTGAGGTGGTCGTTGCCTTCCGCGTTTTCGCCGTACAATACCAGCCAGCCTCCCGGAGCAAGTACCTCTCGCACCGCGAATCCTTGGTAAGGCCGCTCTTCTTTGGTCTTGGGTTGGGGTGCTTGTTGGGTCGTGAAGCGCCTTTTAGCGGCTTCTTCTTTGACTTCGTCAATTTCGCGAGGAGTTGTCGCTCGTTTGGCAAGCGTGATCAGCGAGTTCAGCGTGATCACATCCGAGCCGATGCGCTCCAATTGCTCGCGCACGTGGTGCGCGCCGTCTTTGGCCTTCTTCGCCTTGCGAAACAGCCTTTGCGAATTCTCCACGGGCGTGAGTTCGGGGTTGAGTGGGATGCTCAGCGGCTCCCCGTCGTAGCCCATGACCTCCAATTCGGTCTGCCCCGGCTTGATTTGGGTGGCATACGCCAGAATCAGTTCTCCACTTTGTTGAAGCTGAGTCGCTCGTGATGCGGTATCCGCCGCCGTCTGCAATTCAGCCTGTGCAACCTCCCGCGCCAGCAGAACTCGCCCGAGCGCCGCCACAAGCGACAGCCGGGTGCGCTCCAAAAGCACCGTGGTTGACTCGATCCCGGCAAACGCAACCACCGCCTCGCTGAAGCTCTCAAAGCGAGTCACAACAGAATCCGCACGCGCCAAAGCCTTTATCTCAGAATCCGCCAATTCCAGCGGATAGGCGCCTTCGGAGATCATCCAAGGCCGGAACAGGTTCCCGCGTACTCGCCGTTGAACGTCCTCCAGCCCCAACGACCCGACCAAAGCCAGCACCGTCGGCGAAACGCCTTCGAAATCCTTGAGCGAATCACCCACTCCTGCCTTCAAAAAGGAAGGTCGAGACGGAAACGGCGGCGGACTGTATTTCTGGCCCGGCAAGATCGCGCGACGACTCTTTTGAATGCTCAGCCATTTTGCCGCCCCTACCATCCGATCCGCGCTATCGCGCAAGATCAGGTTCGAGTGCTTGCCCATAAGCTCCGCTGTCAGGGTGAATTCTTCTTCAGGCGCCGAGAACACCAGGTCAATCACGCGGTCCAAGCCCCGTTGCTTCGACGAGACCAGTCGAGCGTTATTCAACCTTTTTCGAAGTTCGCTGACCATCGCGGTGGGAGGGACTGCTGCCGACGGGCGAGCCGAGCTTAGGAAGATGCGCGGCCGCTCCGCGTCCATGCTAATCGTGAGCCAAACCTCGCTCTGCAAATACAATTGCACCGCAACCGTAAGATCGTCCACCGCGAGCCACTTTTGCGCCCGCGCGCCCTCTAGTCGCGTCAATTCAAGTTGAATTGCACGCAAACAGACCGCATCGAAGGAAATTTTGAGCATCGGGTTGAATTTGGGAGTCAAATGATAAGATATCAAGTGCTAAGATAGTGGGGCTGTTGGGGCAAAAATTATGCGAGAGAATATCGACGAGACGAATCTGGAGATACTAAGGATACTGCAGGATGATGGAAGCACGACCAACGCGGACCTTTCGCGCAAAATCGGCCTCAAGCCGCCATCGGTTCTGCAAAGAGTCCGAAAGCTCGAACAGAGCGGCATCATCAAGAACTATACCGCTCATTTGGACGCCGAACAACTCGGCTTTTCGCTCACCGTTTTCGCTCAAGTCAGCCTCGCACTTCATCAAGACGACCCCATCAAAAACTTTGTCAAGGAAGTTTCGCATATTCCAGAAGTCCTCGAAATCCATCATGTGAGCGGCGAGTTCGACTTTCTGCTCAAGATCGTTGTCGAGAACATGCGCGACTATGAGAGGCTCATCCGCGATCATCTCAGCTCCATTCGGGGCATGGGCAAAATCCAAAGTTGCTTCGTTTTGGCGACCAATAAGAACTCAGCAAAGCTCCCTATTTAGGCTGTAATATGGAACTAAATCAGGATGCTGCGCATAATAAGTATCGGACCTAAAAACAACCCCATGAACACAATGAAGAAAATTCTCTATATCGGCGGCGTCGGAGCCGTCCTGTCCTTCACCGCGACCAATGTGATGGCCCAGCAAGGCGGAACCACACTTAAAGGCAAAGCGTTCCCGACTTTCACCTCCAAGTCGATCGCCGGCAAGACCGTCAGCAATGCCACCCTCAAGGGCAAGGTCTATTTTGTGGACTTCTGGGCAACCTGGTGCGGCCCCTGCAAGCAAATGTCTCCGGTCGTCCAAAAGCTCCAAGATAAGTACGGCAAAAAGGGCCTCGTCGTGATCGGCGCGAACCTCGAAGGCGGAACTCCCGCACAGGATAAGGTCAAAGCCGCAGGCTATCAGAAGGAGCACAAATATAGCTACACCTTCACTTACGACAACTCCAAACTCGCCACAAAGCTCAAGGTCACCGGCATCCCGGCGTTCTACCTTGTGGATAAGAAGGGCAAAGTGATCTGGGAAGGCGTCGGCGCGGACGAATCCATGGGCGACCAAATTTCTCCGCTCATCGAAAAAGCTCTTAAGGGCTAAGCGAGCCCAGCGCCCTGTCTCGGCATCTGCGATGCTGAGGCGGGGCGTTTTTGTGTCTCTCGGTCAAGAATCCGGTCAAGCCGCAAGTTGTTGCGCGCCGATGCCATTGTCATAGACGGAAGCGACATTGCTCGGCCCAGTTTGCTTTCGGGCTCGGTGGGCTGTGATGCGATACAGGCGGGGCAGGCCAGGAATGACGTTCTGAACCGTGAATCGAGTCCGAGTTGTCGCCGTTAATCCCTTCCAGGGGCCGCCATTGATACTGTGCTCGATGAGGAAATTCGTGCCTTGGGTGCAGCCGTTTCGGTTCCATTTGAGGAGAACTGAGGCATCCACAGGGTTCGCCGTCGCGAACAGCCTAACCGGCGGCTTGAGGACGCCGTTGCTCGGGGCAGGATAGCGCGGCGCGAGACCAAGTTCGGGAAGAAGAGCTTCATCGAGGTACTGATTTACGCGGAATTTCTGAGCGAATTCACGGACCTTCTTGGTCGACGCTTGGACGGCAAGGTCTTTGCCAGTGATCGCCGCTTCGAGCGCGGCTCTGGCAGCGAAAACGGCTTGGAGATGGGCTTTGACAGCGTCCGTCGCGGCTTGAATCTCGGCGGCTTGAGCAGGCGTGATTTGGAGTTCGCCGGGCTTCTCGGTGCAGACCTCCGCGAAATGACTCATCCAAAGGCTCCGCTCATCTTCTCGTCTCGGTAAGTAATCGTTCATCAGATTTTCTCGATTATTGTCCGCAGGGAGTTTTCGTTTTGTCCCTGTCCCTTTAATTATCGGTCGGCTTATCTTGAGTAAAGAGGGGTTTTTGGCAAAAAATGCGCAATTCAGAAAAAATTCCCTCCCAACGCTCCCGGCGTTGTGTGGGTCTTAATTTATTTGGGTACCAACGCTGTGGGCGTTGAGTGGGTTTGAGCTTTTTTGGGTATCAACGCTGGCAGCGGGGATCGACTTTTATCTTTTTTAGGTATCAACGGTGTGGGCGTTGTGGGACTTTATTCTTTGGAGTGGCAGATTCTTGGCAGGAATCTCCGCCTTTATTTGTTGGTTGGAGGGAATGCGGTGGAATTCCACACCCTCTGCCGATTGGCTTGCCAAGTCATTCTGAGAAGTCGCACAGGGGAGATTGTGCGATCCCTCCAGGATCGGGTCCATTTGCGACGTTAAACCCGGGGTGTCGCTACGCTCAACCCCGCGCTAAGAATTGTGTGATGCCTCCGGCATCGGACTTGCGATGGCTTGCAACTCGCCTGACCGCCCTTTGAGAGAGCCCGCAATTTCATCGGCGCAAACCAAATGTCCCGGAGGGATGACACAACCGTAGCCCCAGGTTGAGCGAAGCGACACCTGAGATTTGGCGCGCTATGGCCTGACACTGGCGCGGGTCACACAATATGTTTGGACGTTGGGGGCGAAATATCACATTTGCCCCACTAAAATTGCGGCAAGTAGCGATGCCACACCGGAGGATTCGCCCGTTTCTGAAAGTTAGGGAAGTTTCTTACGGCAGCGTGCTAGATTAGCACGGCCCGCAATGGTATGAAGGTGGGTACCGCCCAAAAGATCCTCCAACCCCGCAACGGCGTCTTCGTACATGGCGATTGCTTCGGGAATTCGCCCAAGGTCTTCGTAGGTATTAGCGAGATTATTCATACTCGTGAGGGTGGCGGGGTGGTGTTCTCCGAGGACTTCTTTACTGGCGCTGACAACTTCTTCGTGAAGCTTCAGAGCGTCGGCGTACCTTCCCATCTCCTGGTAGGTGCTGGCGAGGTTGCCCATGCTGATCAATGTGTCGGGATGACGTTCCCCGAGGACTTCCTGGCATGCCGCGAGTTCTTCTATCTGAAGCTTCAAAGCATCGGCGTTCCTTCCCATCTCACGGTAAGTCATTGCGAGGTTGTTCATGCTCGTGAGGGTGTCGGGATGGCGTTCGCCGCGAACTTCTTTGCTGCCGGTGAGAACTTCTTCCTGAAGTTTCAGAGCGTCCGCTTTCCTTCCCATCTCCCGGTAGGTGTCGGCGAGGTTGTTCATGCTCGTGAGAGTGTCGGGGTGGCGATCACCGAGGACCTTTTTCCGGGCGGTAAGAACTTCTTCCTCGAGTTTCAGAGCGTCGCGGTTTCTTCCTAGGGCTGCGTAGGTTCCGGCAAGGTTGTTTATGCTACTGAGGGTGTCAGGATGGCTTTCACCGAGGACTTCTTTGCGGGCGGTGAGAACTTCTTCTTGAAGTATAAGAGCGTCGGCGATCCTTCCAACCGCACGGTAGGTTTCGGCTAGGTTGTTCATGCTCGTGAGAGTATCGGGGTGGCGTTCACCGAGCACTTCTTTGCGAGCGGTAAGAACTTCTTCTTGAAGTTCCAAAGCCTCGGCGGTCCTTCCAATCGCACGGAAGGTCACGGCGAGGTTGCTTAAGCTCATGAAGGTGGCGGGATGGCGTTCTCCGTAGACTTCTCTGCTGAGATTTACCGCGACGAGTTCATGGGGCAGGGCATCTGCATCAAGACCATGGGCCCCATAAGCATTTGCAAGGGCAATATGAAGGCGTATCACTGCCTTGGGGTCTCGATCGTCCTCCGGGATGGATAGGATGTCTTGGAGCAAGTTTTCAAGGCGCGTAATGAGCTCGTCCTTCTCGACACGACTGAGACTAAGCGTTTCGCCCCAGCTCAGTTTGGAAGCCTCGGCTGAAAGTCGCTCGCGTTCCTCCCGGGATGGGGCAAAGTAAAACAGTCCCGAGCGGACCGAGAAGAAGTCGGGTGCTCCACTGTGCAGAAGCGCCGCGAGGTATTCAGGCATCCAAAGCACTAACGTCCCTGAGTAGGCGGTGGGCAGAGCGTTCCGTGTCGCATTGAGGTTAAGAATGAAAGCGTGCCGTTCTCCTGCTTTACCAGACTCAATCCAGCCTTCCATCCCGACGACAAATAAGGCTTTCACCGACTCAAAGGAGTCCTCTCGCAACGCAGAGAGCAGGTTTTCTGTCTTTTCGGCCAGTCGCAGGACTTGAGTTGGGACATCTTCCAATATTGATTGCAGCCGCCCAATCAGTTCCTCCCGGTACTGTGTGTTGTTGCACACCGCGAAAACGAGTGAGAACGAATTGCTGTAACGAATGACTTGGGCTAGGGCGGCAAGCTGCTGCTCTTCTCCCAGCACGTCATTCTCAAAGGCTTCAAATGGCATCAGCTTTTGCTATTGTTTCAGGAGGTCTGCTTTATAGGCACTTAGTGCCGTGGTATATGAGCGAAGTTCTTTAAGGACGGGAGCAATGGCATACCATGCCTCTTGATCTTGCAAAAAACCCTGATTGTCCTCGCCGTTTACATATTCCAGCGCGTAAAGTTGCTCCAGAATGCTGATGCATACCGGGTCGTTAAGGTCAAGCGTACGATCTGGACTTTCCTCCAGTGCGACGAGGCGCTCCCAAGCGGCCCTGCTGACTGTGAGTGATCGGACTATCTGCCCGAGAGCGGCCTTCGCATCGGCAAGAACAACTTTGCTCCCAGAGGCGGTGCTGATTGCCCCGCGAAGAGTGCCAAGTAAATCCCGGACGTGTCCGCCGGAGTATTCAATGAGCAGGTCCCGGGCATCGTTGTCAATAACCTCTGGATTCGCTCCTCGCTTGCTGAGCAGTTCTCTTAGCTTCACATAGCCACCGTCGTACCGTTTTCCGCTCCGATCAGACACCTTAATCATTGGGAGAGTGTGCGGTGGTTGCCCGTAGGCGCCTCTGAGTTGACCGCCGTGAGTATTCACCAGAGTAAGGGGTACCGTAAGCACAAAGTTACAGTTAAGGCCAACGAATTTCTGCGCTCTTGCAATGAAAAGCTCTCGATGTGACTCAGTGCCTTCATCTACTCCATCAATCCGTTGAATTTTCTCGAGATTATCGAGAATCAGAACAATATCTCGATAGTTCTTCTTACGAATTGCAGTGCGAGCTTCTTCAAAAACTAGGTTAATTTGCTGAATGAAGGAAGATTCGTTTTGAACGAGTGCTCCTCGCACCTTCCTTCTCGCGGACTCGTCGATCCGCAGTAGCTTGACTTTCAGTTTCAAAAGCCCCGCCGTGACGTCCCCTTCGCTGACCTCAACGGTGCTTTTCAGAAGATCTGAAGCCTCATTTAGCTTCTTTACGAAATAGGAGTCGTCAAGATTGATGCCCGCCTTTGCCTTCACAGTTTCTGCAAGTTCCGAAACGATTGCGAGTAAGATGTCATTCGGAGTGACATCATTGTCGTCAATGTACTCCTTGGAGTCCATCATTACCACCAAATAGGGTTTTTCCATTTGCTCGAGTTGGGCCTTAAGGTGGAGCAGTTCTGATGACTTGCCGCCGCCGACATGACCGGTAATCAGGAACCGGAGGAAAGAGCCATCGTCGCCTGCATTGGTCAGCGCTCCACAGAATTCTCTTGTGAACGCATGCCCACCTCTGACATCGCTGCAGTCCACGTACTGCTCTGATGTGGCAGGTTTCATAGGATCGCAAGCCTGGAAGAGTTTTGCAATTGGAGTACTCATATAGAGTATTTTACTCCGTGGTTCATTTTGCGTTCAAAAGGCTGGTTGGTTGAAGGTTTCTGTGGCTACGCCAACCCTGCCTGGTAGACTTCCGACATCGCGAATAACAATCCTCTCCGAGCGGTGAATGGGCGGGCGGTGCCGGTGGTTACCGCTGCGATTTGTGCCTGGTGTACCTATGTTTTCATCGGGATGCAGTCCACAAACCTGTATTCCGAGCTCGCGAAGTTTGGATGTTTCCACGACCGGGTCGTCTTTCGGGGCAACTATTTGCCGCTTGTTTCGATGGCCTTCGTGCATCGGGAGCCGATGCACTTTATCTTCAACGCGTATTGGATGTGGATTCTGGGCGGGGCGTTTGAGCGGAAGTTCGGGCCGGTGCTTCTTGCGGTTTTCGTCCTTGCCGCCGCTTGGATCAGCTCGGGAATTGAGCTTTCGATGGGGCAAATGGGGATTGGGCTTTCGGGGGTTGGGTTTGCTTTGTTCGGTTTTGGCTGGGCAGCGAGGGCGCAAGTGCCGGAATTCCAGAGAATCCTTAACGACACCACGGTCAAAATCTTCATCGGCTGGGGGATTTTCTGCGTTTTCGCTACTTACGCGAAAATCATGAACGTGGCGAATCTTGCACACGCCGCCGGGGCGGCATTTGGCATCGCCGTCGCGTCGTTCATCTACGCTAAGGAGTGGCGCGTCCCCGCCGCCCTGGGGCTTGTCTTGCTTTCCGTCCTGTCCGTCGCGACCCTGATTTGGAACCCGAAATCTCCCGAATGGGTTCTGGTGAAAGCCGAGAAAGCGATGGCGCAAAACAACGATGACGAGGCGATTCGGTGGCTCATTCGCGGCACTGAGATGAATGAGTATCCTGCTTATAGCTGGCTCCAACTCGCTGAGATCTACGGCCGGCAGAAAAACGTAGAAGGCTACAAGGACGCGATCGAGAACTTGCGCGCCGTAGACCGAGACTCGGCGAATGCCGCCTTGGACGTGTTCGGCCCTCCCGAAAACCTCAACGCCCCCGCCCCGAAGTAAATGAACCTTCGCCCCAACCTCTTTATTCCGCCGATTTATCGGTCTCAAAACGCGCCAAACCGGCGCGTCACGTGGCTGGAGCTTTTCTACGACATCATTTTTGTCGTTGTCGTGAGCCAGCTTACGAATACACTTTCGGGAAACTTCACGTGGAGCGGGGTGGGGCGGTTTGCTTTGCTTTGTTTACCCTGCTGGTGGGCGTGGATGGGGCAGACAATTTACCTGAGCCGATTCGATACGGACGATTTGACCCATCAAATCTCGACCATGGTGAAGATGTTCATCGTGGTCGTCCTTGCGCTCGCGATTCCTCAGGCGTTTGGTGAGCATCGGCAGCAATTCGCCTACGCCTATGGCGCCCTTCGGCTGATTCTGGTTTTTGAATATTGGCGTGCGGGGGCGCACAACAGCCATACTCGTCCGCTTACGACGCGGTACTTCCTCGGTTTCCTTCTAGCGGCGGTCCTTTGGATTTGGAGCACGCGGTTTGAGCCTGAAATCCAGCTCTTTATTTGGATTCTCGCCATCTTTGTGGACTATATGACGCCGCTTGCCGCCGGGGCTTGGAACATGCTGATCCCTGCGCATGTGCGCCACTTACCAGAGCGGCTGGGGCTGTTTACGCTGATCATCATCGGCGAGAGTATTGTCGCGGTAGTGCTCGCGCTGGATCGCTCCGGATTCACGCCTTTGAGCATTGTGGCGAGCCTCGCCGCTTGGATTAGCTCTTTCTGCGTCTGGTACATGTATTTCAACGGCATCCACGGGGCGGAGGAACGGACGGTGGAGGACGAGGAGTCCACTCGCGCTTATCGCACCTGGATGTACACCCATCTTGTGCTCATGATCGGCCTGATCGCCTCGGCGGGCGCGATGAAGGGAGCCATCATGGGCGCATCCGGGATTCTGAGCACGACCAACGCGGTGACTCTTTGCATGAGTGCGGGCATCACCATGACCTGCATGTTGGTTATTTTCCTTTCCAACCCAAGTGTCATCTGCGACGACGCGATGCGCAACTACATCCGTCCGCCCGCCCAACTGACTCTGGTCCCTTTTCTGCTTGCACCGATCTCGCCGTTCTTGAACGCGACCTTTCTTGCCGTCACGATCTGTATTTGCTGGATCGGTCAGTTCATCCTCACTCTTCGTGCAGGGGCTTCTCCCGAAATTGATGCCTCGGGCGGTTTCGCGGGGATGGAAGAGATTGTGGAGGAGTTACCGCCCGACAATGCTGGTGTCTAGCTTGACTTGCGTCGACAACGCAAAGCGAACAGCCCCGTGACAAGAGCGGCGATAGACGCCGGCTCTGGCACGGCTCGCTCAACCGATATCTTATCAAGGCCAGCATGTACCGGTGAAGTCGCAGGTCCGCCGGCGAAAGACAGCAAGGTGCTTGCCGATGTTGCGGTGAACGTCCAACTCTGGGTCATCCAAGTATTATTGCCATTCGGATTCGTGAAGTCTGCAAACTGCGCCCCGGCCATAACTCGGATTTGTGACGTGTTCCCGTTATAAGTCCCTACGTCGAACAGAACATCGTAGCTCTGACCTACGACTGTGGAAATTGATTGCGAAATCATTCCGCTTGGGAATGAATCGTGATAACCGAACAGGTCAAGGTGGCCCACCCCGTCGGAAGGATTGATTCCAAAGCTCGTGCCGTTTGCCCAAGCAATCTCATTAACGGTGATATCCCACCCGACGAGTCGGGTCGATCCGACGGGAAGTGAATCGAAGTTCCCAGGCGCGGGAAGGGTTCCAAGTTCAAAGCTTCCGTTCGTGACCAAGTTTGCGTTGGCTGAAGCCACCACTGAGAATGAAATCAATACAAACATCTTTCGCATCCTTTTATTGTAGTGCATGTTTGTCAATCCTGAACAATTTTGGAAACTTTCCAGCAAGTTTAACAGGCTCCTTGATTCTGACCCCTGGACCGTGCTGAAAGGTAAACTCATCCCGAATCGGGAATCCACGAAAAACATGAAAGGAGGCGTAGAAATAAAGACAACCGTAACCTCCTCCATCGGCCAAGCTCTCGCAATTGAGACGCTGATTCGTGAGATTTCGGACATCGTGAAGACGAAGGAACTAACCTATCCCATGGCACAAGAAGAATTTGATACCGATCTCGTCGTGATTGGCGCAGGCCCTGGCGGCTATGTCGCCGCAATCCGCGCCGCCCAACTTGGCGCGAGCGTCACCGTGGTCGAGAAGGAGTTTCTCGGCGGAACCTGTCTGAACTGGGGATGTATCCCTAGCAAAGCGATGATCGCCAGCGCGGAAAGGCTACAACACGTCCTCCACGCCGATCAACTCGGAGTCAAAGTCGAAGGTAAAGTCTCGCTCGACTTCCCCGCATTCATCGCCCGCAAAGACAAGATCGTCACCACCCAGCGCGGCGGTATCGGGATGCTCTTCAAGAAGAACAAAATCACCCACGTCGAAGGCTTCGCCAAGTTCATCGACGCGAACACGATTGAAGTCGAAAAGGACGGCGTCAAGAAGACCATCCGAGCCAAGAACTTCATCCTCGCGATGGGTTCCTCAGTCATCAAACTCAACATTCCCGGACTCGACGGCGGTCGCGAAGAAGGCGTTTGGACCTCAGATGACGCGGTCACCGCTCCATTCGTCCCCGAAAGCATGCTCGTTCTCGGCGGCGGCGCCGTCGGTTGCGAATTCTCCTATGTCTTCAACGCCATAGGTAGCAAAGTCGAGCTCGTTGAGATGATGCCGACTCTAATCCCGATGATGGATTCCGACCTCGGAGTCGAACTCGGCAAGTGCATGGGACGCCAGGGCGTGAAATTGCACACCGGATCGAGCCTGGAAAAGGTCGAAAAGAGCAAGACTGGCTGGAAGTGCTTCGTCAAGAAAGGCGGCGAGACGGTCGAAATCGAAGTCCAAGTCGTTCTGCTCGGCGTTGGGCGCAAGGCCAACACTGAGGGCATGAATCTCGAAGGCATCGGCGTCAAACTCCACAAGCGCGGCGTCGAATTGCTCGACGACTCGCTCCGAACCCACGTCCCCAACATCTACGCGATTGGCGATATCACGGGCCGCATCCAACTCGCACACGTTGCGAGTGCCGAAGGCATCCGCGCCGCGACGAATATCGTCAAGGGCGAGAATCGCCTGATGGATTACCGCGTGATCCCGAACTGTGTTTACACTGTTCCCGAAGTAGCGAGCGTGGGCATGACCCAAAGCGAAGCGGAGACGAAGGGCCACGAGGTCGTGATCGGCAAGTTCAACTTCCGCCCGCTCGGAAAGGCGATGGCGATTGCGGAGCAGGATGGCTTTGTGAAGGTAGTAGCCGACAAGAAGTACGGCGAAGTCCTCGGCGTCCACATGATCGGCGCCCACTGCACCGACATGATCGCGGCGGCGGCCACGGCGATGAGCCACGAGGCGACTCTGGAGTCGATGGCGGAGACCATCCACGCCCACCCGACGATGGCGGAAGCGATGCTAGAAGCCTGGGAAGACGCCTTGGGCCACGCGATCCATAAGTAAGAGGTTTTCGTGGAACTTACGGCGGAGGAGTTTTACGACCGCGGCTTTGAAAAGGCCGCGGCTAAGGACTTTGCCGGTGCGATTGCCGATTTTGATGAGGCCATCCGACTAGAGCCGGAGAACGCTTGGAATTGGGGTGGTCGCGCCATTGCAAAGGCCGACCTGGAAGACTTTGAGGGTGCGTTACAGGACTATGAGCAGGCGATCAAGCTCGAACCCGCAGAGGCTATCTTCTACCATGACCGCGCGATTGTGAAATCGGATGCTGATGATCGACCTGGGGCAATCGCTGACTACGACGAGGCGATTCGCCTAAACCCCGACTACCAGTCTGCCTTTTTTAACCGGGCTTTTGCTAAGTCCAAGGTTGGAGATTACGCCAGTGCTATTGACGATTACACTGAATCACTGAGGCAAAAGCCAGAGCATGCTGATGCTTACTACTGGCGCGCCGATGCAAGGGCAGAACTTGAGGACCATATTGGCGCGATTGCCGATAAAACAGAGTGCATTCTGCTTGAACCGGCCAATGAACTCGCGTATTACAACCGGGCTCGGTCAAGACGGAAGATCAAAGACTATTCGGAGGCGATTGCAGATTACAACGAGTGCATTCGACTTGACCCGACTGACGCCGATTTCTATTTCCAACGCGGCAGGGTGAAGGAGTATGCGAAAGACTACACTGCAGCCATAGTTGACCTCAACGAGTCAATCCGACTTGATCCTGAAGAGCCTGTCGCCTACTATTATCGTGCGCGCTCCAAGCGCGAGTTGAAAGACTATGAGGGAGCCATTGCAGACTTCACCGAGGCAATCCGACTCGACCCCACAGACTTTGACTATTTCGAGGAGCGTGGCCTGACAAAGGTTGACCTCGAAGACCATGAAGGAGCGATCTTAGACTACAACGCGACTATCCTATTGGAACCCGAAGAGCCTTCCGCATTCCGCAATCGCGGTCTAGTGTATTCGGAACTCAATCGATTCGAGGAAGCAATTCAGGACTATTCAGAGGCGATCCGCCTTGACCCAACTGATGCCATGCCCTTCTATGATCGGGGAATTGATCGTGGCGAACTCGGCGACCGCCTCGGTGCGATTGCCGACTACGATGAGGCGATTCGGCTCGATCCCGACTACGCGATGGCCTACAACAACCGTGGCAATGAAAAGCAAGAACTTGGCGATTTCGCGGGTGCAATCGCGGACTACACCGAGGCGATACGCTGCGATTCAGAAAACGCAGGCTATTACTCAAATCGAGGGAACGCAAAAGATGATTCAGAAGACTACGCCGGTGCAATCCTCGACTACGATGAGTCGATACGACTTGATCCAACCGATTCCGGACCCTATTTGAGAAGAGGAAACGCCCGGGATGAGCTCGACGACCTCACGGGCGCTGTTGAAGACTATACAACGGCAAATCAACTCGATCCGACCGATTCAACTGGATTTTTTAATCGTGGATACGTTCGAAAAAAATTAGGAATGCGCCAGGAGGCGATCGACGATTACGATGAAGCAATCCGCCTCGACCCCGCCGGGAGCATCAGCTCGCATTTTAACAAGGCTTCTCTCTATGCTCAAGAAGAAAATCTTGAGCTGGCTCTGCCTGAGCTAAGAAGTGCGCTTGAGCTGGATCCGCCGAGAATCCTGAAAGATACTCAAGATGGTGACGAGTTCGACTTTATGCGGGCGGACCCTGAGTTCCTTGCACTCCTGAGGGAATTCGAGTAGGATTGCAACCAAGTGAAAGTGAATCCCGATATCGTTGACCGGGTCAAACGGCTTTATAATCGCATCAGAGTAAACGTCGGCGAGAGGGCGGTCCGGATTCATTCAAAGGACGGACCAGCGTATTACGATCTTGGAAAAGCCAAAGCCGATCTTGGCGATCACAGGGGCTCAGTGCTCGCTTTCGACAGAGCGATTGATTTAGGCATGGACTTTGCCGCTGCGTTCTGCTTCAGGGGGGAATCCAAGTACGCTTTACAGGACTACGATGGGGCGATCTCAGACTTTACGCAGTCGATTGCTCTTGAACCTTCTGCCGCTCGAGCACTTTATTTCCGCAGCGAATGTAAGGCGAAAATTGGTCAATACGAGGACGCCATTCTTGATATGGCAGAATCCATTCGATTTCAACCCGATGTCTGGTCTTCTCACGCGAACCTTGCAAGGCTCCGTTGGTGGGTCGGAGACTTGAATGGGGCGATTTCAGACTACACGGAGGCGATTCGACTCGCTCCAGACGATGTCGACAACTATCTTCAAAGAGCATTCGTTCGGTCGCTTGCCGGTGACGCGGCGGGCGCACGGGAAGATAGTGAGCGTGTTCTGAAAGCGGATCCCGCTAATTCCGATGCGCTGGTCTTTCGAGGGAACTACTATGCAGGGCTCAACGAGGATCAAGCCGCGATTGCGGCCTACGAAGCAATTATCCACGTCGACCCGAATTATTCAGTGGCCCACTTCAATCTTGCCTGCATGCATGCCCGCGCCGGAAACCTCGCGACGAGTCTTGGATTTCTTCGGCAAACCTTTGAACTAGAGCGAGAGGCGACAGAGAATGCGAAGACCGATCCCGACTTTGACTCAATCCGCGAAACCCCCGAATTCATCGCACTTCTCAAGGAATTCGAGTAGGATAGGCTTATCGTGCAACTTCACCCTGACATCGCAGAAGGTATGCGGCGAATCTATAAAGGCATAAAGCTCACCTTTGGCAGTGCACCGAGCGCGTCATTCAAGAAGGAGGCCTATGCCTACTACAATTTGGCCAACGCCAAGTATGCTCTTGACGACTTTGCCGGCGCCATCGAAGCGTATGACAAAGCACTTGAACTTGGGATGGAATCAGCTCATGTGTACTACTGGCGTGGGACTTCAAAGCTAAAGCTGAAAGATTTTGAGGGTGCGATCAGCGACTACGATGCGACGATGAAGCTCGAGTCGACGTGGAGCGGCACCTTTTATTACCGAGCTACCGCCAAGGAAATGCTCGGAATCTTTTACGAAGCACACCGGGATTATGAAGAAGCGATCCGACGGGACAAGAATTACTGGCCGGGGCATAGTGGGCTAGGGGACCTGAAAGTTAAGATGGGAAACCCGGCTGGAGCGATCAAGCATTTCACCGAGGCGATTCGGCTCGAACCGGATGAAGCCTCGCTCTTCGTAAGTCGAGCCTGGGCTCGCCTCGCAAGCGGGGATAAATTGGGTGCTCTCTCAGATTGCCGTTATGTATTGGAAAAGGACGCCGCTCACACGGGCGCATTGTTGCTTCGTGGCAATTGTCGGGCCGCTCTCCAAGATGATCAAGGTGCCATTTGCGACTACGAGGAGGCTTTGCGGATTGAGCCTGATTGCTGGACGGCGCCCTTCAATATCGCCTGCATGCACGCCCGAGCCGGTAAGGTTGAGGTGAGTCTCCAGTTTCTTCGGCAAGCGATTGAGCTGGATCGTGCGGCGGCGGCAGCGGCTAAAACCGACTCCGACTTTGACCCAATTCGTGATGAACCTGAGTTCATCGCTCTCCTCGACTCAGTTCCCCCGACGGGAGAAGATGGCGATGGTGACAGCGGCGAGGAAGCCGAAAAAGGCTCCATTGATGATCCCCAACCCTAATCCCGTGCCAATGGGGTTCGTTGTCGTTCCGAGGAAAAACCGAACCAATTCAGGCGCAGCCCAACCGATGAGAGGGCCGAAAATGACGCCCAATGCTAGCCCGGACAGGACGCATTTGACAAAGACGCGGATCAACTCGTCGGATTTCATAGAGCAAAAGGGGTCCGAAAACCGGACCCCTTCAGATCATCTTAGAACTTGAATCCAACCATGATCGTGGTGTGGTTGAGGTCGATGCCTTGCCGCTTTCCGAGGATGTGGTAGTTCGCCTCAATGAAGATTCCCTGCATCGTCTGATAGCCGAGTCCTAGCTTAGCTCCGAATCGAGTCACCGTCTCGGAAGTTCCGGCGGCAGGGACGCGGCTGGGCCGTGCGTTACCGGCGGCAGGGGCAGTGGTAAGTCGCGAGGAGTAGACGCCTACGCCGAATGTTCCATAGGTCGTCATCGACTTGTCGAGGAAAACTTGCGGGCCAAAAGTGAGTCCCCAGTTGGTGTTCCGATTTCCATTCTTGGAAGTGTCGAAGTAGGTGAGGTCGATTCCAGAGGTCTCGCGACCAGGAGCGATCATGGGCTTGGTTGCCATTTTGTACCCTAAGCCAAAAGCAAGGCCAGACGCTCGCGTGAAGTTCTTTGCCGTTTTGTTGGCGTAATTTCCAAGCCCGATCGAGACGCTGAATGGCTTTGCTCCATCCGCAGAAAAAGCGATCGAACCCAGTGCCGAAACAACTACCAAAGAAACGAGTTTGTTAATCATGTTTTTATCCTAAAGCCGCGCTAACTTTAGCATATCCGATTCGCTGAGATCGCAGTTAGTTTCAAGTCTATTGCACAGGGGACAGGGCGTCCGTCGCCCGATTCGCAGCTTCGACAACCCGTGTTCCCCCGTCGCGGCCGAAGAAGGAAAGATTTGCCTCGTAGCCGCCGCGATCGTAGTCATCGGGGAGGAGCATGTAGCCGGCCCAGCCGTTGACGTGGGAGATTACGAGGGGGCTGCGAAAGCCACGGGCGCGGGCATGGGCGATGATCTGTTGCCCCATCTCTGCGGTGGGTTCGCCGGGGATGCCGAGAATGAGGGTTTTGCCGATTCGGATGGCAGTGATCTCAGACTTGGGCGGCGCGAAGGTCTTGACCATTGAATCGGCAAACGCTGCGGGGATTTTGTAGTCCCTCGCGAAGTTTGGGTGGGGAGTGGGGGCATCGAACTGGACAGGCTCTGTCCGATACTGGAAAGGCTCCGTGGTTTCGGGACGTGGTTTCGGGTGCTGACTGAGAACTCGCTTGACGAACCAGTCCACTCTATCTTGCGGGTTTGCGCCTCCGCCGAATTTTGGCGAGACATCGCCGATTGCGCCGTCGAGTACGATCCCGCCCGTGGCGTTCATCAGGGCTCCTGGCCAGTCGCTTCTCAGCTTCAACTCCGTCGAGTCGTAGTTGACGGGATGCGCGGCGTAGCTCATGAGGAGAGGTTTGCCATCGGCGAGGATCGTTGTGAAAAGGGTGGAAGGTGTGGCAAGTTTACGGCGGCCGCGATTCGCAAGGAGGCGAAACTCTGCGACGCCTAGCTTATCAACCGACGTCCTCTTTGCTCTCAAGGCAAGCGAAATCGTATCGGCAATGCGAGTGCTGAACCAGTCGAGCCACTTCCGGCGGAACGATGCGATGCCGGGAATTGCAAGCGTCATGCGGCGATTGAGCATCTGAGAATCTGGGGCGCAGTGGGTGTGAGTCGCGGAAAGGAAGAGATTGACTTTAGCCGGTAGCTTTTTTTGGACTTCCTCCTTAAGGCTCTCCGGGACAGTGAGCATCTCCAGAGACACAATCGCCACCGCTTCGTCCGAACGCAAGACGATAACCCGACACTTTAGGTCGTCGCCGCCGGGTTCAAACAGTTTGCCACCTCGCTCGGTGTAGCCACCTGGGGCGAGTGGCTCAGGAGGCACGATGCTCGCGCTCGCCGTGGCCATCGTCATTGCGGGGCGAGCCAGAAAGGCGAGGCACAAATGAGTGAGCATTCCTGGTAATTTACCGGTGAAGGAGCCCTCTCTGCTACAATAGAGTCAAATCTTATGAGTTTCACCGTACGTTTGAGTACCGACCATATTGCGGTTGAGCCGGGGAGTGCGCATGCGCTCTCGGTGGAAGTTTCGCACATGGGCGATGCCGCCGAAACGTACGAAATCGCGGTGGAGGGAATTGACCAGGGGTGGGTTGCTATCCCGATGCCGAGCTTTGAAATCGCTCCCCATTCGGTTCGTGCGGAAAAGCTTTTGTTCCGAATGCCGCGCGAGACGGACTCCCGCGCCGGAACCTATCCTGCCCTGCTGAAGGTCCGGTCTTTGGTGAGCGGTGAGGCGAAGTCCGAGCAGATTCTGCTTGAGATCAAGCCTTATCACAACATCAACGTCGACCTGCATCCCAAGAAGGGAATGGTCACCCCTTTCGCTCCCACTGCACGATTTGAAGTCGTTCTGATGAACTTGGGCAACCAGGACGAAACGGTCCAACTCTACGCGACGGACGTAGATGATCTCTGCGTTTTTGAGTTCGAACAAGACCGAATTCTGCTCTCCCCCGGCCAACAAAAGAATGTCGCGATGACGGCAGGCTCAGGCAAGAAGTCGTGGATCACGAGTACTCGCCTTCATGGATTCTCCGTATCCGCTCGGAGCACGGATCAGCCTGGCCTGATGGCAGCCAGCCAAGCCCAGCTTGAGCAACGTCCGATGATCTCCATGACCGCTGTTTTTGGCGTCGTGGCGTTAGGGGCGTTGGCTTCGGCTTGGATTTATGCTTATCCAAAACCGCCGGTCATCACAGACTTGCTTCTGGATAAGAAGGTTGCGATGGTCGGTGAATCTATTCGGGTGGACTGGCGAATGTCGCACGCGGACTCTATCGAGATTTTTGTCAACGATGAGTTGACGAAAAAGAGCTTTGACGAGAAAGGATTTCTCACCTTTGTTCCCTCCGGACCCGGCGTTTACAGAATTGTAGCGAAGGCACGGGAGGGGAAGCAAATCGCAGAAGTCTCCAAGAACTTGACGATTAATTCCAAACCCGACGCACCACTGCCCGAGATTGATGAATTTTCCGTCACTCCCACCAAGGCGATCTTTGGTCAAAGTTTGACGATTCGTTACCGCTTGGGAGCCAATGTGACGCGAGCGACGCTCGCTCCGATGGGGCAGTTGCTCGATCCAAAATTGGACTCATTGCAGGTTCTTGCAAACCAAGTTGGGGATATGGAATTTACGCTAGTCGCCGAAAGCGAGAGCGGTGAAACTACTTCTAGAAAGGTGACGATCCAAGTTGTTAAGGAGAGCAAAGCGAAAATCTTGGCGCTGCGAGCAGAGCAGCAGACCATTGCCCCGGGCGAATCAACTCGCCTTGATTGGCAGGCGACGAACGCAGTCCGGGGCGAACTTTCTGACGGGATCACCGTGACCGCAGTGAGCAACTTGACCGATGGAATCTTGGTTTCTCCATCCAAAACAACAACCTACACACTGACCGTATTTGATAGCGACGGAGAGAAAATCACTCGGTCTGTCAAGGTGACAGTCAAGGCTCCGCCGTTGGTGAAGCCGCCGGACGAAAATCCCGCGACGACGGGGACTGAACCCCCAGTCAGCACGGGCGGAGAGCCCGAACCCGCGAAGAAAGATAAACCATGAGAGCACTTTTATCCGTAACCGACAAGACAGGAATTGTGGACTTTGCTCGTGGATTAGTCGCCGCTGGGTTTGAGATTTTGAGTACGGGCGGGACCGCGAGCGTCCTTCGCGAAGCTGGCCTGACCGTAACTGATGTGAGCGAAGTCACGCAGTTTCCAGAGATGCTGGAAGGACGCCTGAAGACTCTGCATCCGATGATCCACGGAGGTCTGCTCGGCGACCGAACCAAGGAAGATCATATCCAGCAAATGGAGGAGGCTCAGATTCAACCGATTGACCTCCTTGCTGTGAACCTTTATGCCTTCGAGAAGACCGTATCCGCTCCTCACACTTTGGCAGAAGCGATTGAGTCGGTGGATATCGGCGGGCCGGCCATGATCCGCGCGGCGGCAAAGAACTTTCTCAGTGTCACGGTTGTGACGGATCCCGATGATTACGGCACTGTCTTAGGTGCATTAGCCAGTGGAACCGTCCAAGATTTGCGCATGCGGCTGATGGCAAAGGCTTATCGGCACACGGCTTACTACGACTCCAAGGTGGCTTCCTATTTCTCGAAAGCGGCTGGAGAAGAACTCTTTCCTGAGACTCTGACAGTGGGCTATCGCCGCAGTCTGGCGATGCGATACGGTGAGAACCCTCATCAAAAGGCGGCAATGTACGTGGACTCGCTTGGTTCCTCAGGGGTAGCCCAAGCGAAGCAGCTTTGGGGCAAGGAACTGAGCTACAACAACGTCCTTGATACAGACGCGGCTTGGGAACTGGTGGCCGACATGAGCCCCGGCTCATGTGCGATCATCAAACACGGAAACCCGTGCGGGGCTTCGTCCATGGAGGCGTTTGCTGATAGCTACATTGAAGCTCGAAAGTCCGACCCGATTTCCGCATTCGGTGGCATTGCCGCTTTCAATGGGGAGATTGACCGCGATGCTGCTCTCTCGATGACCGACAAAGGGAATTTCTTAGAAGTCGTGATTGGGACGTCGTTTAGTGCCGACGCATTGGAAATATTTAAGAATCGCTCTGGCTGGGGCGAAAACGTGCGCTTGCTTGAAGCCGCGCTCCCCGGAAGCACTCCCGAAGTGACGATCCGAACCATTCGGGGGGGAGTTCTCGTCCAAGAAAGTGACGAAGAATCAGAGTTGAATTGGAAGGTCGTGACGGAAACCCAGCCCACCGCCGAACAGCGAAAGGCGCTTGAATTTGTTTGGAAGATTGTGAAGCACGTTAAGTCGAACGCAATCCTCATCGGAGATTCAAAGCGGCTCCTGGGAGTTGGAGCCGGTCAGATGAACCGAGTTCAGTCCGTGAGACTGGCGATTGAGCAGATGGGCGAGCGAACGAACGGCGCAGTTTTGGCGAGCGATGCATTTTTTCCGTTCCCGGATAGTGTGGTTACCGCAGGCGAAGCGGGAATAATGGCTATAGTCCAGCCGGGCGGGAGTAAGAAGGATGAGGATGTCATCGCAGAGGCGAACAAACGCGGAATTGCCATGATCTTTACGGGGTACAGACACTTTAGGCACTAATTTAGATAGAATAAGGATTAATTCGATATGAAGAATCAAACAGAGTGGATTATCAGGGGCGTCTTTATCGTCGTCGGGCTTGGCGTGATCGCCTACAGCTTCTTCGGTGCGCGAGTGCCCGTAACTCCGTCTAAGCCAGAACAGCCACCTCTAGGCAAGGTTATGTTGCCAGCCGGACAGGTTGTCTACAAGGCTGAATTGCCCGGCGGCGGTGGATCAACCAACGGCAACGTGGGCGGCGGCGCAGCTGGCAACGGAGGGATCGTTCCTGCGGGCGCACGAGGTGGCCCTGGCACAGGAGCAATCAATCCGAACGTTCTTGGCGGCGGCAGCGGTGCTCCAGCCGGTGCCGAAGCACCTGCGGTAAACAAGAACCGACCTGGCGCGGCAGGAGCTGGAAAGTAAAACTTTTTAGAATCTGAGTGCGGTCAATTTTCTCCCGGTTTAGCAAGGACGTAGGCATTGATCTAGGTACCGCCAATACGTTGGTGCACCTGGCTGGTCGCGGCATTATCTTGCGAGAGCCAAGCGTGGTGGCGATCAATCGCGATACGGGCGAGGTGATAAGCGTCGGCGAAGAAGCCAAGCGCATGCTGGGGCGAACCCCAGCGAATATTATCGCCACGCGTCCACTCAAAGATGGTGTCATCGCGGACTATGAGCATACGGAGAAGATGCTCCAGTACTTTATCAAGCGTTCGACTCGCTCTGTGCCAAGCCTATTTGTAACGGTGGTCGTTGGCATCCCGAGCGGGGTTACCGAAGTCGAAAGGTTGGCGGTGATCGAAGCATCCCGGAAATCAGGCGCTTATCGAGCCTATGTCATTGAAGAGCCTATGGCGGCGGCGATGGGGGCAGGTTTGCCGATTGACGAACCGATCGGATCGATGATTGTCGATATCGGAGGCGGGACGACCGAGGTTGCAGTCATATCGCTGGGCGGCATCGTCACTGCAAATTCCATCCGAATCGCTGGCGACGAAATCGATGAGGCAATCGGAAACTACGTCCGCCGCGCCTACAACTTGTATATTGGTGAGCGTACGGCCGAGCAGGTGAAGATCGACCTGGGATCCGCCTACCGGCTACAGCAAGAACTTTCGATGACGATCAAAGGGCGCGACATGATTACCGGGTTGCCACGAAGCGCGGTGATCAGCAGTGAGGAAATTCGGGCGGCGATTGCGGAGCCTATTAACGCCATTGTCGAAGCCATCAAACTTACGTTGGAGACGACCCCGCCCGAACTCGCCGCCGATGCCATGAATCAAGGTATCGTTCTTGCAGGAGGCGGCGCTTTAATACGGGGACTTGATACTCTCATTACTCAAGAAACGGGAATGCCGGTGCGGATCGCGCCAGACCCGCTCGATTGTGTAGTTCATGGAACGGGCAGAATGCTTGAAATGCTCCACGAGAACCCTCGAATTCGACGCATGTTGGAAAAGGCATCGAAAGGCTAGAAAGACCCAATCGTTGGGATTATATCGTTCCCTTCCTCTTGATGATGGTCGGTGGTGCGGTGGGGCTCTCCCAAAACAAAGCTCGCAAACTTGGGTCGCTTGATCCCGCCAGTCAGGCCATTCAGTCCATAGTTCGTCCCGGAATCAATGGGGTTGACGCGATCTGTGATTGGACTTCGGAGTTAACCCGTGGAATCGGAAGAGGACCCTCTCTGGCACGTGAAAATGCCATCCTTAAGTCTCAGGTTCAAGGTTTGCAGGGCTATTCCGACCGCGAAGAGCGACTCGAACGAGATCTGGAAGAAGCCAAGAGCCTGTTGGGTATTCGGGGGACGATTATTCGCCCGAAAATCGCAGCGTCAATCACCGACTTTCATCCTTACGAGGATAGAATAACCCTGAATGTCGGGTCCCGCAATGGAGTAAAACCGGGCCTTGCTGTCATCAGTGGCAGGGGCCTGTTGGGGGTGATTCAGACTGTGAGTGCTGGCACGTGCCAAGTTACCCTGATATATTCTGCCGCCCTGACCGTTGGAGCGATGATCAATACCGATCCGCCCGTGGCCGGCTTACTCCACGGGGAAAGCCCGAGTCGATTGGTTTTCGACACTAACGACTCAAACTTGGAAATGCCAGCCGGAGCGAAAGTGATGACAAACGGCTTTTCGGAAACCATCCCACGAGGAATCGTGATCGGGGTGGTCCAAGGCACGGAGAATCTTCCGGAGTTTGGAAGGCGTCAGGCTAAAGTAGTCCCCCTTGTCAACTTGGCGACGGTTGGAGAGGTATTCGTGATTCAATGAACGCGATGGTCTTGTCTCTGTCCGCAATCCCGATCTACTGGCTTGCCACCGTGCTGGATTCGGGTCTCTCACCCCGTATTGCCGTGATGGGTGGAAGCCCCAGCTTTCTTCTAGTTGCGGCCTTGGTGCTTGCGCTCTTTTCGCGACCGGCGGGCGGAGCGACCGCTGGCTTTTTTGCTGGCCTTTTGCAAGGTGCGGTTGCCGGGGCGAACATGCCCGCCTATGTGATCAGCCGAACCATCGGTGCAACGGTTGCCAGTTGGAGCAGATACCTTGGGATCGAAGTCGGCCCCATATTGGCGTTTGGTGTCGTGTTCGTCCTCTCTGTGTTCACAAGTCTTTTGTTGATTTTTCTTGCCCCTCGCCCTGACTTTGCGGGTTCGTTGGGAAGTACAATAATATCAGCGATATACAATGGCGTGATCGCGGTACCGTTCTTTGTGATCTTAGATCGAATGAGAAGGTCGGCGACGCGCTGAAATCCTAGAGAGTAGATATGAGCGGTCACTTAGTTCTTGAAATGGCAAGGGAACAGCTTTCCCATGCAACCAAACATCTGGACCTCGACGAAGGTCTCCACGCCGTACTTGCTCGCCCCAAGCGAGCCCTCACTGTCAACTTCCCGGTTGTGATGGACGATGGTCGAGTCGAAGTTTACGAAGGCTATCGAGTTCAGCACAATACCAGTCGCGGACCCACCAAGGGAGGTATTCGATATCACCCTGATGTCGACGTCGAAGAAACCACCGCCCTCGCGATGTGGATGACCTGGAAATGCGCGGTCGCCAATCTTCCCTACGGTGGCGCTAAAGGATCGGTCAAGGTCGATACCAAGAAGCTTTCCCAACGAGAACTCGAAAAGCTCACCCGCCGATTTGCGACGGAAATCAACATCGTCGTCGGTGAGCGAAGCGACATTCCCGCGCCGGATATCGGAACCAACGCCCAAGTCATGGCCTGGTTCATGGACACTATTTCGATGCAGGCTGGGCATACCGTCCCAGGCGTAGTCACCGGAAAGCCCATCGAACTTGGAGGCTCTGAAGGTCGCGTCGAGGCCACCGGTCGTGGCGTTATCGTCGCCGCTGAAGAAGCCATGAAGGGCTTTGGTGGCACTCTAAGCGGACAAAAGGTTGTCGTTCAGGGTTTTGGTAACGTCGGCTCGATCGCCGCGCTCTTGGCAGAAGAGCACGGAGCGATTATCACTGGTGTCAGCGACGCAAAGGGAGCTATTTACAACCCGAAAGGCTTGCCGATGCAAGAGCTTTATCATAAGTACAGCGGTAAAGACGGCGGCATCGCCGAGTATAAGGATTGCGAGAAGATTACCAATGAGGAACTCCTCGAGCTTCCCTGCGATATTCTCATTCCGGCAGCGATCGCGCAGCAAATCCACAGCGGCAACGCGGATAAGATCAAAGCCAAGTTGGTCGTCGAGGGCGCAAACGGTCCGACTACGACCGATGCCGACAATATCATGTCCGACAAGGGAATCCTCGTCGTTCCCGATATTCTCGCCAACGGAGGCGGCGTGATCGTCAGCTACTTCGAATGGGTCCAGGACCTTCAGAATTTCTTCTGGGAGGAAGCGGAGATCAATCAGAAGCTAACCCGAATTATGCAGCGCGCTTATTCTGATGTGGACAAGACCATGAAGGAGTACAAGACAGATATGCGGACTGCGGCACTCATTATTGGCGTTCGACGGGTTTCGGAAGCCACTGTTCGTCGCGGCATCTTCCCCTGATAACAAGGGTAGGCGACGAGTCAAGGTCGAGGCGGAAACGCTTCGACCTTTTTCTATCCGCCTGCGGGCGCCTCGAATTGAGCGACTTTGTCCTCCGTGAGTTGGCGGATTCTGCTTGCGAGGCTCTTGATATCGGATTTCTTGCCCTCGACCGTCACGGTTTCTAGCGTGGTCCGGTCTTGAGTGGGCGTGAATTTCTGGAAGAAGATTTTCACCTTCACGACATCACCATCAACCGTGTACGTTCCGGCCAGGCGGTAGACA
>JAIOPU010000022.1 GCA_021413725.1 Armatimonadota bacterium
TTTTGTCTTCGTTCCCATGGTTCTTGGTTCCGTTCCCTTGGTTTACGGCTTCGTTCCCTTGTTTCTTGGCTCCGTTCCCATGGTTTTTGTCTCCGTTCCCACGGTTTATGACTCCGTTCCCACGGAAAAAGTCTTCGGCCAAGGGAAAAAATCCTCCGTCGGGTGGGTGTTTTTTTGGGTTTAGGTTCAAATGGGGTGCGCTACCCCCGAATATGCCCGATCAAGATCGCCATGTCCGTGGGGCGGACGCCGCTTACGCGGCTGGCTTGACCCACCGTCATCGGGCGCATGCGCCCTAGCTTGTCGATGCTCTCGTAGCTCATCCCGCGAATCAAATCGTAGTCCAAATCCGCCGGGATGCGGATGTCGTCGAGCTTTCGCGACTGCGCGGCTTGGCGCTCTTGGATCTGGATATAGCCCTCATAAATCGCCCGAAGTTTGATCTGCTCGCGGACTTCTTGGTCGAGTTGGGCGGAGCCTCCTCGCAGGGGGCCGGCGAAGTCGATTTTCTCGTCGTCGAGTTCTTCGAGGGTGTCGAAAGTGACCTCCGCACGGCGCAGAAGCTCGAACCAGTTCAGGCGGTTCTTGATGACGGTCGTGCCGAGTTCGCCGAGGCGTTCGGATTGGAGCGGAACCACGGATTTGCCCATGAGAAAGTCCGTGCCGGCGGCAATCGCCTCGCGCTTCATTTCCCATCTCGCCCAGCGCTGATCGGAGCATGCTACTACTTCCCGCGCGACTTCGGTGAGCCTCGCGTCGGCGTTGTCGTGTCGGAGCAAAAGGCGGTGCTCGGCGCGCGCGGTGAGCATTCGGTAAGGGTCTTCGACGCCCTTGGTGACAAGATCGTCCACCATGACGCCGATAAAGCTGTTGTCCCGCGGGAAGATGAGCGGTTCTTGGTCCGAAGCGTGCAGAGCCGCGTTGATTCCGGCGACGACACCCTGGCCCGCAGCCTCTTCATAGCCGCTAGTGCCGTTAAGCTGACCCGCCAAATAGAGGCCGGGCAGGAGCTTGGATTGGAGCGTGGCGTCAAGTTGCATCGGGTCCGCCATGTCGTATTCCACGGCGTAGCCGGGGCGGATCATCTCCACATTTTCGAGGCCGACAATGGTTCGCAAAGCGTCCAGTTGAACCTCGGCGGGCATGGAAGTCGAAAAGCCTTGGACATAGATCGACTCGCTATCCCACTCCTCTTGCTCCAGAAAAATCGGGTGCGAATCTTTGCCCGCGAAGCGGACGACTTTGTCTTCAACACTCGGGCAGTAGCGAGGGCCTACGCCGCGGATTTCGCCGGAATACATCGCGCTCAGGTGCAGATTTTCGCGCAGATGGTCGTGAGTGGCGGTGCAGGTGTGGGTTTGCCAGCAGGGCAAAAGCTCCCGCAGGGGGAAACTCTGGTCGTGGATATAGCTGAACGGCCCGGCGTCCGGCTCGCTCTCCTGGGTCTCCAGGTTTGTGAGATTGATGCTGGACTTCTTGACGCGGGGAGTTGTGCCGGTCTTGAATCTTCTTAGGTTCACGCCGATTTCGGTGAGGAAAGTCGCGAGTCCGAAGACCGCCTGGTCGCCGCTTCGCGCCGCCACCGTCTTGTTTTGCCCCTCATGGCAAAGCCCATTCAGAAAGGTGCCGGTGGTTAGGACTACCGAGCGGGCTTCAACCCAAACGGGGTCGGCAAACGGGTTGTCGCTCGGCACGATCATCACTCCGGTGACGCCGTTTGCGTCTTTGGTGACGGTCAAAACTTGGCCTTCGCGCACCTCCAGGTTGGGAGTTTTCGCAAATCGCTCCTGCATCCAGCGGGGATACATTGTCTTGCAAACGTGCGCACGCACGGTCTGGACGGCGGGGCCTTTGCCGGTCCCGACGCGGCGAATATGGGTCAAAGTGTGGTCCGTCGCAACACCCATGAGGCCGTCCAGAGCATCGACCTCCCGCGCAATATGCCCCTTGGCGGGTCCGCCGATGCTGCAGTTGCAAGGAAGATGCCCCACCCGATCCTTGCGCAGGGTGACGCAAAGGGTTCTCAGCCCCATCCGCGCCGAGGCCGCCGCCGCTTCAATGCCAGCGTGGCCCGCTCCTACAACAATGACATCAAATCGTGACATTCTTGTACAGATTGTACTTGAACCTGGGTATTCAGATTCAGAGAGTTCCGCGCGACAGTGGCTCTGAGCTTGCCTTGATTTTCCATATGAAAGCCTTGAACGCCGCTTTCATACGGTCCAGAGCGTCCTCTATCCTGATTAACTCAAATGCTCGTGATTGTGGGTTTAGAAATCAAATACA
>JAIOPU010000143.1 GCA_021413725.1 Armatimonadota bacterium
CCGGAGATAAACAACGTTGTGGTTCAAGGCAGCTTCGATGAGAACCGAAACTTCAGCATGGCGATCCGTGGGATTGCGAAAGCCGGCAATCAAATTCACACGGTGATTCGCGACACCCAAGGAGTGGTCGTTTCGGATAGGACGGAGAACTCTGACGCAATTTGGCTGAGTGTGGACGACCTCAATGGGAACCTTGCCTTGGTGACGGCGAGTTCTAACTTCTCAATTCCCGGCGGAACCAAGACTCATCAGGTGAATTCGAATGAGAGCTTGACCTTGACATGGACCTCGATGGCAGCCAAGAATCCGCCAAAGGGTGACTCTGCGCGCTAAGACCCCTTAATTGGGGTTAGGCTGATGTCCCGAAACTCGACCTTCATGTCCATTCCGCCATGAAGTTGGAGGGCGACTCGGCCCTCCCTTCGCCCCTCAGCGTCGTCGATGTCGGTGATAATTTTGCCGTTTAACTTGACGACATCGCGTGGAGTTTGGCGTCGGGCTTGAAAACCCATCCGCGACCGGCGGTTTCCCAGATCCCGGCGACATCTTCGATGGCGTCGATTTCAGCTTGAAATCCCTTTACTAGGGGTTGCCCATCAACTCTTTCGGCACGGAAGTAGAAGCCGCTGTTGCCGCCGGAAATTCGGAATTTGAGCTTAGCGCGGAAGTCTGTGACTGGTTTTTCATAGAGGAGAACACCTTGCTCATCCGCCTTGCTGCATTCGCCCGTGAGGACCCCCTTCGAAACCGTCCACTTGCCGCCGCCGACGACCTCCCAGCCCTTGAGAGTTTTGCCGTCAAACAAATTGTCGTTTAGAAGTAAAAGGGGAAGGATACAAATCATCCCTCATTTTGGCCTATCTCAGGGGGCATTCGCAGATAGAACTGCACTTCGCCAGAGTTAGAGAATCCTAGGCTTTGATAGACTTTGTAACCTGCCTCGGATGCTTGAAGCACCCCTTTCTTGTAGCCAAGGTCGCGAGCGACCAAGAGGGGCAGGGCGGTGAGGGCTTTGCCGATTCCCAATCGACGGTATTCGGGAAGCGTGGCAACACAGTAGATTCCGGCCACGCCATCGGTAAGAACTAGGAGGGAGATTCCGGCGATGGTGTTGCCAGTTCTCACGGCAAAGAATTGTACGTCAGCGTCGGGAGAATCGCTCATCTTCGCGTGAACTGGGCTCATTGATTGGGAGGCAAGTGGCGCGACCGGATATCCACGGGTGAGGGTGTCGGCCCACTCCAATCCGTTGTCGGTAGAAGGCAATCGCGAAAAGGTGAATCCATCCGGGAGTTCTGATGCAACCATGGGCGAAAGGTCTGCCTCCATGGCGGGGATGGAAGCCGCGTGGGCAAAACCGCTTGCTCCCATTAGCGTTTCCCAATCAGGCTCTCGGTCCCCCGGAGATAGTACGGCAGCGGGGAAGTCGCCGGATAGTGTGGCAGTGGCTTGCGGGAGTTCCTCTGTGGTGACTCCAAGAGCCAGGTTGCCAAACGGATCAGCCTCTCGCGTGTTGAGAACTACCCCTCCGCTTGGATAAATGGATAGGTTTGGCGAAGTGTTCTCTCGATAGATCGCTTGAAGCGCGGAGACCATGTGTTTTGCCGCAATGGTATCGTTCAATTTCATGAAGACAGGTTACTTGATCACGACCTATTTCTGAGATGGAGGAGCCGAAATGAGGCAACCGACGCATGGAGTCCTCGCGACCGGTACCGGCTTTCCAGAAAGAAGGGCGCCCAGGGTTAATCGCAAATCTTGACGTGTTGGATTCGGACGCTTTTTGCCATACTTTGCGACGCGATTGTCAATGCGGCCTCGGTACACGATGGTGCCCTTTGCGTTGATCACAATTGCCTCGGGCGAAGTCGTGGCTCCAGCGAGTTGAGCGAGCGTGTGCATTGGGTCGAGAACTAGATTGCAAGTGTAACCATAGTCTTGAGCGTGCTGCTTAGCGGCCTTTTCGGAAAGGTCCGAATCTACGTAAACCACTGAAAACGCCACACCTTGAGCCGTGTACTTTGCCACAATTCTGTTCACCTCGGGCGCGTATGCATTTGCAATCGGACAATCTGACATGGTGAAGATCACCACTCCAATTTGCCCTTTCTTGGGTTGCAAGGGATTCACAGCCTCGCCATTAGGTGTTTGCCAAGGCCCGAGTTTCCCGCCTTGTCCCATAGCACAAGCCGAGAGCAATATCACAAGGTTTGCCACAGCATGGCAACGTCTCCACCTGCCACAATCCAAAATCGTAATGTTCATTGCGCGCGTTTCTGTACTGGCGGCGGCAGGTCTTGCCGCATTTCTTGGCCTCATTGATCGTACCCCACCGGGTGCTCCCCCACCAACTTTTGCCAAGGACATCGCGCCCATTCTCTATAAGCGTTGCGCCTCGTGCCACAGCGACAGCAGAATCGCCCCCTTCTCGCTGGTGGGTTATGAAAATGCCCGCCAGCGCGCCCTCACGATCGCAAAAGTTACCGAGCAAGGCTACATGCCGCCCTGGAAAGCCAAGCACGGTTACGGCGAATTCCGAGATGTCCAAAGCCTAACTCCCAATGAAAAGAAGCTGTTCACCGAATGGGCCGCGGGAGGGGCGCCTGCTGGCAATCTTTCCGAAGCGCCAACCCCACCGATTGTAGTTCCAGGATGGAGGCTCGGTAAGCCCGATCTCATCATCTCGCCTGAAAAAGCGACCAAAATCCCTGCCACTGGCCGAGACTTCTTTCGGGACTACATGATTGATCCTCACATCACCAAGCCGACGTGGGTGCGAGCGATTGATTTTCAACCTAGCAATCAGGGCACAGTGCATCATATCATTCCATCGCTCATGGTGAAAGAAGAAGCGGATAAGTTGCGAAAGGTCAAGTTCGACTTTGATGACAACAGCTGGAAATCCGTTGATGTAGAAACATACAATACACTCGGTTTTTGGTCGACGGGCGCACCACCGTTTCTATCCCCGGATGGAACTGCATTTCTCATTAAACCTGGCGATTGCTTCCTCCTAAACGTTCACTACAAGCCTAAAGGGAAGCCGGAAATGGAGCAACCGCAAGTCGCTCTTTAGTTTCAAAGTGAGCCTCCGAAGAAGGAAATGTCCGTGAATGTTGTGGCGAGCGGAGATATCTACGTGCAACCGGGAGAGAAGAATGCCCGGGTCTATGCCATTGGCCCCAGAATGAAATCAGCGACCACCATTTACGCGGTGTGGCCACACATGCACTATCTTGGTCGGACCATGAAGGCCTGGGTGAAGTTTCCGGCGGGGCATTCTGTGCCACTCATCGCCATTGACGACTGGGACCCAGAATGGCAATTGCTCTACTACTTAAAGACACCTTTGAGAGTGCCCGCAGGTTCAAAAATCTACGTTACGGGAACTTATGATAATAGCGAAGACAATCCGCTGAATCCGAATTCTCCCCCGCGAGTGGTGGAAGGGGGCGAATCGTCCCGGGATGAAATGTTGTTCTTTGAGCTTTTTCAGGTGGACGACAAGACGGTGGAAAAGAAGCCAAAGTCCCCCTAAGCTCTAGGATCGCCGCGGTGAAAATGTGCCGCTCCGTGAACGGTAGCGTTGTTAAGCCGTCTTCACGCGGTGAATGCAATCCCTGATTCCAAACTTTGCGGGAATCGGGAGTCCTTTGCGAATCTGGTCATCACTAAAGGTTATTTTTGGCGTGAGATAAGCAGGCAAAGCGTCCGGAGCCAGGACTGGCTCGACCAAACTCTCCGACAAAATTCGAACCTGTGCCTTGGCTTCGAGTGGGACCGTCATTGTCCGTTCGAAAACCCACGCCATCGCGTAGTGAATCCAGAGGGGGACAGGAAAGATGATGGGCGTTTTGCCATTCAGTCTTGCAATTCGCCGAGTGGCTTCTCGCAACGAGAGTTCCTCGGGTCCGGTAATCGGAACGGTCATTCTCGAAAGTTCGCCGCCCACGATGGAAGCAACCATTGCATCTACCAGGTCCTCTACCGCAAGTGGGCGCATGGGTTGATTCTTCATGCCTACGAGGAGGAAAACTGGAAAGGAGTGGAGGGCGTGGGTGATGTGGTCAAGCATGTGGTCGCCCGCACCATAGATCACTCCCGCTTTAAAAATTGAGTAGTCCAAGCCAGAGTTTCGGACTAATTCTTCGGCTGCAAACTTGGACTCGTGGTACGGTGAGCCGCAATCGGGTCTTGCCCTGAGAAAACTCAAAAGCAGGATTTTGGGGACACCTGCCTTGGTCGCGGCATCAACGACATTGGCGGTTCCCTGGACGTGAACATTCGCGTACGTCTGCCCCCGCAGTTCTCGGTTGATTCCGCCGAGGTGTGCCACTGCTTGGCAACCTTCGAACGCTTTTTCCAAAGCGTCAACGTTGCCAAGGCCGATGGGAGCGAATGTCGCTCTGGGCAGCTCGCGAATCTTGGAATCCCGTAGGTCAACGCCCCGGGAAATCAGAACGACTTCATGTCCTTCCGAATTCAGCCTTCGTGCCAAATGTCGTCCGACGAACCCCGTTCCACCCGTGATCGCGATCTTCATAGTTCGATTATGCCACAACTTTCAGAAAAAAGTGAAAGTTCAAGAATTTATTGCAAGAAACTTATCTATATGGTTGCGGAGCGCTGCTAACAATTTCACAGAATTTCGCGTAAAAGGCAGGAATGTTGCGGTCAGCCTTGCTTTTTATTTTCCTCTCCCTCTCTATTACCGCCGGTGCCCAACTCATGCCAATGGGGCTGACCGGGGCCATGATGCTTCTCGCTATGCCGGAAGTCAAAAAAGAGGTTCGCCTGACGAAAGCTCAAGAAAAGCAAATCCAGGAAATCACTAAGGAGCTGGAGAAGAATCCCGGGCAATTCGGCATGTTTGATATGCATTACTTAACAAGACCCATTGATCTCAAGGTCGTCTCTATCCTTGAACCCCCACAAAGCGCTAGGATTCGTGAGCTGTTTTGGCAGTTTAACGGTCTTCTCGCGCTCAGTGAGACCGACCTTTGCGAAGCTCTGGGTCTTTCTGATTCAGTGAAGTCTTCTGCAAAAGCCCTGATCAAGACCCACGACAAAGTTGTGATGGACGAAATGATGGCGCGTAAAGGGAAGTTTGACAAAAAAGCTCTCAAGGCTCTCGGAGAGAAAACTGCTTTAGCCCTTGAGGCGCTTTTAACGCCCGAGCAAGTTGAGACATGGAAGACTTTGCAAGGAAAACCGTTCAAGTTTCCAAAGCGCTAGCTTTTCCCCGCCATCACCTCTTTGATCCAGTCCATCATCATCTTGCCGAACGCCGGGTTGAACTTTCCGCGCTGGAAGTTTTTCATGCTTTCTTGCTCACTGGGGAAGTCGTGGAAAAGGTGATCCGAGTTGGGCGCGATCATAAATTTCCCCCAACCAGGGTGGACCCGGTTCACGACGTCTGCGATGAGTTTGTGGTCGGCCTCGTACACCACGAAGTCGGCCTGCCCTTTCACCGCGAGGACGTGGGCGTTGCACTTTGTCCAATAGGAAGGGAAGTTTATCTGGCCCAGCTGCCGCCAAAACTCAAGCGATTTCTGATTGAAAAGTCCTCCAGGGAAGAACTCGTCCACCAAAGTTGCGAGTTGGGGATGGGACTTCTTGACTTCCGCGGGCGACTTGTTTTCGAGAAATACGAGTGCTAACATTCGTGCCCCTTGCCGAGCAATCTCGTCTGCGTCCTCAAAGCTAGAGCCACCAACAAGACCTTGGTAGCGAACCGTGTCCATGAGATATTCGAACCAAGTTCGGGCGGCACCACCATAGATGGCGATGCCTTTTACCGGGTTCTCAGCGGCGACCATCGGGCCAAAAGCAGAACCCATGCTGTGCCCAAAAATGAACACATTATCAGTGTCCACCGAGTCTAAGGACTTGAGTTGCTTGAGTGCTTGGCGGTAGATATCGAGTTCAGTCGTGTAGTCCATTTCGGCGAAGGGACCGCCCTCGCTGTCCCCCACGCCTGGTTTTTCAACTCGCAGAGTGACGAAGTTGCTGTTGGCGAAATCGAAAAGAAGTGGCCCGTCAAGACTCGTAACATCTCCGGTTGATGTCTCCAGAGTGTAGTCATAGGACACCGGCGAAAAGCCTTGGATAAAGAAGAGCGCGGGGTGCTTTCCGGCAGATTTTGGCTTGGTGATAATCGTGCGCATCCGCTTCCCGTAACTTGTGATGTCGCTGTAAATGACTTCATAATTCTTGTTACCCGGGTCTCGCGCCTTCTCGATCATGTTTGCACTGAGCTCAACAGGCTTGCCCTCGCGCATGACCTTGAACGTGACTTTCTTTCCTGCTGGTAGTTCACGAGCCGTTGCGCCGATTGTGGAAGTGGCAACAGGCTTTCCGTTCATGCTGATGATAATGTCGCCCGCTTTTAGGCCGGCATGCTCCCCTGTAAGCCCCGCAAGCGACTTCATCACAAGCAGTCCCTCACCCAACTTGAGTTCGTATTTGGTTGCCTCTGATGCTGGAACCGGGGCGAACGAAACACCAAGCGAACCTCGGCGCGGCAGAGGGTCGGCAATGTGGGCGGTGGCAAGGTGAGCGACGAGAACTAAGGGTGCGATAATCATGCTTTCACTATTACAAAACGTAATACGAATGATATCCCTGGATTTGGTTCCCAAACTTAGAAAATTCGTAAAAAAACCCCGGCCTCATGGACCTGGGTTGCAGCTCAGGACAAATTGAGTCGCTTTTCTTAGTTCTTTCGGCGGCGGGCCATCATCGCAACGCCGAACCCTAGAGCAAGCATGGAGCCCGGCTCTGGAACGGAGAAGTGGAAGTTATCGACTGCTAGGCCATCATCCGAACCTGGGCGGTCGAAGTCTGT
>JAIOPU010000144.1 GCA_021413725.1 Armatimonadota bacterium
CTGGTGATCGAGACCGGTCCCGAGCCATTGACGCTGGAAAAACTGACATTGCGCGAGACTCGGTATCCTCTGGAGATGGAAAGCCAGTTTTCCGCTTCCGACAAACGCCTTGAACGCGTGATCCCAATCGCGGTGCGCGGGCTGCAGATGTGTTCGCACGAAACGTACATGGATTGCCCGTTCTACGAACAATTGATGTACGTCGGCGATACGCGGCTGGAAGCTTTGACAACATATGTCCTCACCCGTGACGCGCGTCTGCCGCGCAAGGCGCTCCGGCTTTTCGATGAATCCCGGATCGCGAATGGTCTGACGCAATCGCGATATCCCGCCAATGCCGCGCAGATCATCCCTCCGTTCTCGTTGTGGTGGGTGGCGATGGTGCACGATCACGCGATGTGGCGCGGCGATGAGAAATTCATCCTCAGCCGGATGATCGGGGTGCGATCGGTGATGGAAGCATTTCAAAGTTTCCGCGACCGGGACGGTTTGGTGGTGGCACCGCCGGGATGGAACTTCATGGACTGGGTGCCGAACTGGGTTCAAGGGATTCCACCGGAAGGCGTCGCGGGAACCAGCGCGCTGATCAATTGGCAATACGCGCTCGTGCTCAGGCAAGCTGCTGAGTTGGAAGATTGGGCGGGGGAACCGGCACTCGCCGAACGCCATCGAGAGCAGGCGTGCCAGTTGGCCCAAAAACTGACCGAAGTATTTTGGGATGAAGGGCGCGGCCTGTTTGCTGATGACCGGTCAGGAAAATTCTTTTCCGAGCACACCCAATGTCTGGCCCTGCTCAGTGGCTGGCTGACACCGGACAAAAAAGCCTCCGTCGAACGCGCGCTCATGAACGATCGAACGCTCGAACGCACAACGATTTACTTCACGCACTACCTCTTCGAGACGTACCGGCAGATGGGGGCGATCAAGCCATTGTTCGAACGCCTTGGCCTATGGTTTGAACTGGAGAAACAAGGCTCCAAAACCACGGTCGAGATGCCGGAACCGACCCGGTCCGATTGCCATGCGTGGGGTGCCCATCCACTGTATCATTACTACGCCAGCCTGCTCGGAATCAGGCCCGCCAGTTGGGGGTTCGACACCGTCCGGATTGAACCCCAACCCGGTCCGTTGAAATCCATCTCTGCCAGTATGGTTCATCCACGCGGTGCAATCGAAGTTTCCCTGCAAAAACGGAAAAAAGGGTGGGTGGCCAGTGTCCGATTGCCACGTGGAGTGAAAGGTGAATTCAGCTTTCAAGGGATGACTGTTCCCCTGGACAAGAACAGCAGTAATTTGTCCTTCCGTTAAAGCTCCTCCGTTGTTGTTGTAAACCATTGACCGTGTGTAAATTGTGTGCTACTGAAATCCCATCGTGATCCGGTCAGGTTGGGGTGTCACTCAGCACGGTATATCACCGCGGCGTGAGTGGTGGGCACTGAAAGAAATTTCAGGCCTTTTTCGAACGAGAAATGGTGAGGATGCGGACCTTTACAGCTAACGATCCAGGTGTAGCCCTTGTTTAAGGCGCCAGCCTTTTTTCGCGATTGGCGATGGATGCTTGGTGTCATCCTCGTTGTTGGCTTAAGCAATGCCGTCTGGTTGATTTTCGAACCGTCCAAGGTCAATCTTCCTCCTGTCGCTTTCACTGACGAATCAGATCGGGTTGAGCCGACGGAGGATGTGGTTCCTCCCCCGGAGACAAATTCAGTCTTTATCAATTTCACCGGATTGGCGCTGAACCCGGCCGGTTCGTGCACGGATGAATGGTGGACCTGTGAGGAAGAGGTGGTGGTCGCGAGCGAGCCGGCAAGGAATCCAGCGCAGCCGGTTGCGAAAGCGTTCCAATGGGCCGGATCAAAGGGACTACAGCTGGATCAGGGATTTGCCAACTTGCCAATACCACCAGAAGAACCGACGGGAACGGAGATCGAAAATGGCAACATTGGCGTGTTACGAATATACGGCGACTCCGGTCCGGCATCGCCGGCACCCGGACATTCTTACTCGCCATTTGTCATTCGGGGTATCCGCGCATTGGAGGAGTCAGTCAATTCCATCACCAACCACCTCTCATTCAGGTCTCGCAACCGGCGGTCCACAGCCTCGGGCATTTATCGCTCCACCAGTACCAACACAATCGTCGTTCATGCCAATGGCACCAACGAACCCTCAACCGCGGAACAATCCACGACCGATTTCGACGATGGATCGCTGGCGATCACCAACACCCGTATGACGGTGCAGGGGGACTACACCAATCGCGGCTGGAACGTCACGATCAACAGCGTGGGGACATTCAACGGGAATGTGTACAACGTCGGAACCTGGGTCATCGATCCCAGCACCAACATCATCAGCGGCAATCTCGATATCAGCGGCACCCGGTTGCTGACCAACAGCGTCGATCAGGTCGGCAACAATCTGATCATCCAGTCGACGGGTTTATATTCGCTGTTGCAGACCAGCGCGGTGTACGTCGGGGGCGTTTTCTCGAACCAGGGCGCATTCAATCTTCTGGAAGGCAGCGCGGCCACCAACGGGAACGCGTTCATCTCAGGCACTTCAACGTCGATCGTGAGCGGGAGCGGTTCCGTGTGGAGCAACGCCAATTTGACGATGGGATTGGCCGGGTCAGGCGGATCAAGCGTGACGGTGAGCAATGGCGGAAGTCTCTTCGCCGATACGATGGCCATCGGGAATGCGGTAAATTCGAGCAACAATTCCTTCAATGTCGGCGGACGAGGTTTGGTCAGTCTGGTTTCGAACGACGCGCTGACGGTTGGCGGCGCGGGTGGTGGTTTTAATGCGATGACCATCACCAATGGCACGTTGTTGAGCGGCGGGACGGTATTCATTGGCAACGGTTCATCGAACAACAGTATCACGGTCCGGACGGATGGAATTTGGGATCTGCAAAACAATGACATTAACGTCGGTGCGGGCGCTGCGAGTGCCAACTTGCTGAACATCGCCGGCGGTGTTGTAAGCAACGTCGGCGTCCTTGATGTCGGGGGCCGGGCAGCAGGCCCGAATAACCAACTGACGATCAGCAGCGGGACGCTGTCCGCTCGTTCGTTGATGGTGACCAATCTGACGCAATTCGGAAACACGAACTCGGTTTTCAACTTCAACGGCGGGACACTGATCACGAGTAATGGGGCTAACAAAGTCGCGGCATTTATCATCGCGCCGTTTGCTCCGGACGCGCGTTACAGTTTGAATGGAAACTGGTTTATGTACGGCGGCAGTAACCTGGTTCAATCGGTTTCGCCGGGTGGAGCCGACCGGATCGGTCCGGTGGTGCTGGGCAACGGGGCGGGCAACCTGACGATGCTGATCGGTGCTGGCGCGGTCTTCAACACCGGATCGCTGACGCCGTTTCAAATCGGCAATGGCGGCAGCGGAAATACACTGATCATCACCAACGGGGGCGTGATGTGGAGCGGCAGCAGCCCGGCGGGTAGCCCTAATTTTAATGGCATTGGTATCGGCGCCCACAGCAACGCTGTGATTGTGACCGGTCCCAATTCCTTCTGGGGTATCAACGCCGCCCTGACGATTGGCAGCGGCACGGCTGTTTCAAATTCGTTAACGATCAGCAGCGGCGGCGTGATGTCGAATGGAGTGACGGGCATGGGCGGTACGTATTCACGCGTGGTGCTGACGGATACCGGATCGGTGTGGAACACCGGCAACACCACTATGGGCGGACTTTTCAATTCTGTCCTGGTGAGCAATGGCAGTTTATTGCGCAGCGCCGGCTTGACCGTGGGTGCCGGCAATGGCGATGTCAGCAATTCCGTTACCGTGACCGGTCCCGGATCGTTCTGGTTGGATACGGGCGGCTTCACCGTCGGCAAAGGGGGGTACGCCAACAGCCTCACGATCAGTAACGGCGGCGGGCTCCTGACGCCCAACATTACGATCGGCGGCGCTAGCAGTTTTACCGGCAGCAACAATTGGATGACGGTCACCGGCTCCGGATCGTCCGTGACAAACCAGGGCACCCTCGTCCTGGGCGGACGCGCCGGCGGCAATGGCAATACCATCTTGATCAGCGACGGTGCGTTTATGTCGGACTCCTCCGTTCAATTCGGTGGAATCGCCGGCACCAGCAACAATGCGGTAATTGTCACGGACAGCGGAACGGTCTGGTCGAACGGCACGGTCACTGTTGGCGCCTTTGCCAGCACAGCCAACAATAGCCTCCTTATCAGCAACGGCGCGCTCGTGATCGGCAACGGAGCCCTGTTGCTCGGGAATGCGGCCGCTTCCACCAGCAACAGCGTCACCGTCGTGGGAACCGGCAGTGTCTTGTCGAATTTCGGCGGCGTGATTGCCGTGGGCAGTCTGGCCGGCACCAATTCGTTCACGGCCCGCGATGCCACAGTCTACAGCAGCGGACTGGTGTTAGGCGCGGGAACATCCGCCAATACGATCTCCCTGTCGAACACGCTGTGGAATTTCCAAGGCAGTGGATTCACCTGGGGTGGCGGCGTATCGACCAACAACCGGCTCCTGGCGGATTCGGCCAGCATGTTGACCAATGTCGGAGGCTTGAGCCTCGGTGAAGGCGGATTGTCCGTATACCTGACGAATGCCGGTCAGATGACGGTGAATAATCAAACCTTCGGGTTTCAATTTGCCAGCAACAACGGCTACTTGGGAGTCGGCACCAATAGCACGACCGGCAACATCAGCCTGACCATCAGCAATCTGACGTTTACCGGTTCCTCTGGCAGTTCCGTCGGCTTCAATAGTTCCGGCAACACGCTGTCGATTTTGAGCAATACGTACTGGAATCTTCAAGGGAACACTCTCGCCATCGGTGCGGGGACGGCGTCAAACAATTTGATGATCATCGACGGCGGCGTGGTGAGCAATACGTTCTGGAGCGTGGGGAGTGGCGGCAGCACTACCAGCAACAGTCTGATCATCCGGAACGGCGGCGCGCTAACCTGGAATAATCCCGCGAACAGCACGGCCGTCGGGATTGGCTCCGGGGGTGGCAAGAGCAATTCCGTCCTGATCACCACAGGCGGCATCCTCAGCAATGCCTCGACCATCACCTTCGGCGGATCGTTCAACAACATGTCGGTCATCGGCACAGGCACCGTTTACTCGGGCGGATATTTCAATTTGAGCGGAAATGATAATCAAGTATTGATCAGCGGGGCAGACGCCGAATTGCGGACGGGAAGCGATGGGGTGGAATTGGGAGGCAACCGGAACTCACTGGTGATCAGCAATGGCGGACTGATTGTCGGAACCGTGGCTTTGGCGGGGAATTTGAGCCGTGTGACCCTGACAGGGCCCGGGTCGATTGTCTCGGGCGTTGTTGTTCTTGGCTTCCTGGCAGGGACGGCCAATGACACGTTTGTCGTGACGGACGGTGCTCATGTCTACGGCGGCATCACGATGGGATCGCAAAACAGTTCCAACAACCGGCTGGTGGTCAGCAACGGCGGGTGGTTTATTTCCGGCAACGGCTCGTTCATCGGCCGTAATGTCACAGGAGGTTCGAACGTCATCCAGGTGACGGGAGCGGGGTCCGTGTTTTCGAACACGACCGGGGGCGGCATCGAATTTGGCAATGGACCGAATACGGGGAACGGATTGATTGTCGAGGCGGGCGGGGGATTCTACAACGGCGGGGCGTTGCTGATCGGCGACGACGCCCGTTCCAGCAATAACTTTCTGATCGTTGACGGCGGAATCATTTCCAATAGTGGCCCGATCGTGATCGGCGGGGCGGGGGTGGGCGGCAGTTTTGGTTTCGGGCCGAGTTCCTATAATTCAATGACCGTGACGAACGGCACAGTGTTTAGCAGCGGCCTCGCCTTTGGCAGCACGATTGGCGGGACCGGTTCGTACTACAACACCGGCAGCATTCTATCCAACGCCGTGGTGAATCCGCTGGGCGGCGGTTTGACGGTCGGTACTTTCCTGAACACCGGCAACGTCGTGACCATCGATAGCGGGACCATCACCAATGCGGGGGTGGTCAACATCGGCGGCGGCAGCTCCTTCAGCAATGTGTTGAATATTGTCAACGGCGGACGACTCTACAGCGGCAACGTGAACGTCGGCGTGGCCAGCGGCGCGAGTAATAATATCTACAATGTTGGCGGAACCGGTAACGCGGCATTTGCGTCCAATGGATTGATCACCGTCGGCGGGAGCGGCGGCGGTTTCAATGTCATGAACGTGACCAACGCCATTCTTTATAGCAATGGCCTGACGATCGGCAACGGCTCGTCCAACAACACGGTAACCGTCCGGTCGGGTGTTACCTGGGACATGCTGGGAGGCGCTTTGACGTTCGGCAACGGGACGGCCAACACGATCAGTGTCGTTTCCAATGGCACGAGTGTGGTGACCAACATCGGCGGTATCACGATCAACGATGTGAACCGCAACTTCTTCCTGACCAACGCAACCGGATTGCGCACGATGATTCTCGGCACCGGTGGCGCCTTCCTGATTGGCAATAGCAACAATTTCGGCGGCAACACCGTCACGATCAGCAATCAGACCTACACCTCCTCAGCCACCAGCATCATCGGCAACGGATCATCGACCAACTCATTGGTGGTGCTCACCAATACGATCTGGAACGGTGGCGGAACGAATATCCTGATCGGCAGCGGCATCGCGACCAACAACCAACTCACGATCCTCGGCGGCACGGTCAGCAATGTCGGCGTTTTGAATGTCGGCGGATTGAGTTCCGGCGTCGGCACGCTCACCTTGAGCCGCGGTTCGTTGCTGGCGGTCAACCAGTTGATGGTCACGAACAACGTGGCATTTGGCGTGACCAATTCCTTCTTCAATTTCAACGGTGGCACATTGACCACCAGCAACGCCCTGAATCAACTGGCCTCGCGCATCGTTGTGCAGTCCAATTTCAATTTCGAGATCAAGGGCAATTGGAACATGCTCGGCGGCACCAACCTGATTAACGTGCTATATCAAAATCCCGGCGGTGTGGTGGGCTACATTTTCTACGGCGGCAATGCCCTAGGAACCCAGACAGCCAGCAATCAGATTTATATCTCCACCGGGGCGATCTGGAACATCAGCAGTGCTTCCCTGTGGGTCACGGGTAACAGTAACGCCATGATCGTGGCCAATGGCGGAAAGTTGGTCAATACCAACGCCGCCACGTTCTTCCGCATTGATGGCCCCAACAATTCCATGCAAGTCATCGGAAGCGGCTCGGTCGTCACCACCTCGGCGTCCATCTGGCTCGGTGGTATCGGTTCATCCATTCTGGTGAGCAATGGCGGGTCACTTCTCGCCGGGAGCATCGGGGTGGGCAGCAGCGTCAACGGGCGTTCAACTCTCACCGTCACGGGAGCCGGCTCCGTTTTCTCGAACGGCTCGGTCACTGTCGGTTCGGCGACGGATTCCAATTCGGTCTACATCCTCGACGGGGGTGTCATTGTCACGAGCGGAACCATCATCGGCGGCGGTGGTGGCCAGGTCGTGACCGGCAACACGCTGGTGGTGTCCGGCCAAGGTTCGGCGCTCACCAACATCGGCGGCGGCAATCTCATTATGGGCGGCACCGGCAACAATATCGGTGGCAGTGTGATTGTCAGCAACGGCGGCGTGATCGTGAATGCTGGCGGCACAACCATTGGCGCGGGTGGAACAATCAGCAGCAACAATAGCGTCGTGGTGACAGGCACTGGTTCTATGCTGAGCAATGCCGCCACCATGATCGTCGGCTCCTCCGGTTCGGCTAACAGCCTGACCATTTCCGCCGGGGGCATTGTCGTCAATACCGCGGGCATCATTGGCCAAGCCAGCAGCAGTAACTTCGTTTTAGTGACGGATTTTGGTTCAGCCTGGACCAACAGCGGTTCGCTCGTGCTCGGTCAAAATGCCAACACCACGTTCAATACTCTCGTGGTCAGCAACGGGGCGACGTTGTTCACCGCCAGCCTGACCGTTGGGAATGGAAATAATTCGACCAGCAACCGGGCCTTTCTCGTCGGCTTGGGCGGACAGGTCATCTCATCCAACGGATTGATCACCGTCGGTTCGGTCGGTGCTGGGCAAAATTCCCTGACCATCAGCAACGCCAGTCTGCTCGGCGGTGGATTGACGATTGGCTCCGGTTCTTCCAACAACACGGTCAGTGTGATGGCCGACACGTCGTGGAACATGCTCAACACCGCGCTGACCGTGGGCAATAACACCGCTTCCGGTAATCTGCTCGTCCTGACCGCGGGAACAATGACGAATGTGGGAACCGTGGCGATTGGCAATGGTGCTCTGAATTCGAACAACAGTCTGGTGCTCTCCAATGGCGCCGGGTTCTTCAGCGGTGCAGTGACCATCGGGCAGAGTGGCGCCAGCAACAATACGTTCCTCGCGGGCAGCCGCGGATTGATGAGCACGGTCTCCAATGGTCTGATCACCGTCGGTTCCACCGCCAGCGGATTCAACCAGATGACAGCCACCAACGTGGCCCTGCAAAGCAGCGGACTCAGCTTGGGAGTTAGTTCTTCAAATAACCTGGTGCGGGTCTTGGCCAACACGTCCTGGAACATGCTCGGCTCAGGCCTGACCGTGGGCAGCGGGGCATCGACGGGCAACATCCTGTCCGTGACCGCCGGCAGCCTGACCAATGTCGGCGCGACAGTGTTCAGCGGCATTGGCAACAGCCTGATCATCACCAACGGCGGGAGCTTCTACGGCGGCAACGTGACGGTGGGTGTCGGCGTCGGCTCCAGCAACAATCTGTATAAAATCGATGGCGGCGCGCTGGGCAGCATTGTTTCCAATGGCCTGATCACAGTCGGAACCAACGGCGCCAATTACAATGTGTTGTCGATCACCAATGCCACCGTGGTGAGCAGCGGCAACCTGACCATCGGTCTGTCGGGTACCCAGGGCGGTTCGCACACCAACAGCGGCTTCATTTTGGCCGGAGCCACGGTGAATCTCCTGAGCAATGATGTCGGGGTGGGGCGCGGCGTCGTTAATATTTCTGTCGGAGCCAGCACGGGCAATACGCTGACGGTCAATGGCGGCATCATTACGAATGGAGCACAAGTAGTCATCGGCGGATCAGCCAGCGCCAACAACACATTGATACTGACCAATGGCGGGCGACTCTTCAGCACGGGCATCGCCACCGTCGGCAATACGACCGGCGCCAACAGCAACGCCGTTTTCATTGCCGGAAATAATTCCATGTGGGATCTCGGCGGCGCGTCCCTGACCAATGGCGCCGCCAACAGCACTGGGAATGTGGTGATGGTCAGCACCGGCGGCATGATCACCAACGCCGGTCCGGTTGTCATTGGCGTGAATCAAGGCGTCGGTAACAACTTGATCATCACCAATGGCGGCAGGTTCTTTGCGGGCGCCGTGACCATCGGCCTTGGCAATGGTTCCAGCAACAATCTCTACAAGATTGATGGCGGAACCGTCTCCAACGACCTGATCACCATCGGCATGACCGGCGGCGGCTTGAACACGATGATCGCCACGAACGCGAATATTCAAAGTGCCGGCCTGACCATCGGCAACGGTTCTTCCAACAATACCGTCACCGTCCTCAATGGCGTGAACTGGAATTTCCTCGGCGGTGCGCTGACGTTTGGCAGCGGTCTTGGCAATTCGTTGACCGTGGTTCCCACGACCAGCGTCCTGACCAACATTGGCGGCGTCACGATGAATGACGCGGGCCGCAGTCTCTTCATCACGAATGCCACCGGCGCGCGCAACCTGATCCTTGGCACCGGCGGTTCCTTCATGATCGGCAACAGCAACGGATTCGGCGGCGACAGTCTGACCATCAGCAATCAGACTTACACGTCCACCGCCGATAGCATCATTGGCAATGGTTCCTCCAACAATTTCCTAACCATCCTGGCCAACACGATTTGGAATGGCGGCGGTTCCAACCTGACCATCGGCAGCGGACTGGCGACGGGTAACGTTCTGACCATTTTTGCCGGCACAGTGACCAACGCCGGAGCCGTTACGGTCGGGACCGGGCCCGGCGCGTTATTCAACTCCCTGTCGATCACGAATGGCGGGCAACTCTACAGCCAGGGTGCCAGCGTGATCGGCAATGTCGGCAACAGCAATACCGTCACAATCACCGGCACCAACAGTCGCTGGGATTTGGGCTCGAACACACTGACTGTCGGCAGCGGCCTTGCGACCGGCAACGTCTTGTCCGTTTCCGGCGGCGCAACGGCGGTGGCCGGCGGATTATTCATCAGCGCCACCAGCGGCTCTGTCACCAACCGGGTCAATGTGAATGGCGGCACCTTGATCGTCACCAACAACAGCGGCTCGGCCCAGTTGCACATCGGTTCCTCGGACACCACCGGCGGCTCGGGATTGCTGGTGCTGACCAATGGCCTCATCCAGGCCGATGTTCTCACGATCACCAACCTGACCGGCGGCTTCAGCGGGTTCACCTTCATCTCTGGCACCACCTCGGTGTTGCAGGCCCGGATCAATTCGCAGACACCGGGCGGCTCCAACTTTGTCGTCGGTGACGGCGTGAACTCAGCTACGTTCATCATCCGCAGCAACGCCGTCAGCACGTTCAACCGCGGACTGGTGCTGACCAATAATTCCGTTCTGAAAGCGATCGGCACCATCACGACCGGCACGACGGGATTGGTGGTCAAAGCCGGCAGTGTCTTTTCCCCGGGCAACAGTCCCGGCGTCTTGGCCGTCGACAACATGACCTGGGATGGCGGCGGTACATATCTCTTCGAGATCAACAATTTCACCGGGTCCGCCGGGGTCAATTGGGATCTGCTTAACGTCACCAACGCCCTAACCATCACCGCCACGACCGGCTCACCCTTCATCATCAAGCTCGACAGCCTCGGGACGAACGTTCCGAATTTCAACATTGATAGTGACTACTCGGTATTGTTCACCACATTCGGAACGCAAAACGGATATGCGACGAATAAATTCATCGTCGACACCTCATCCTTCTCGAACGCGCCCTCGAGCAGCGGTCTGTGGAGCGTGATCCAATCCGGCAACGGTCTCTACCTCAGCTACTCGTCGTACACGAACGGATCTGATTTCGTCTGGGGCTATTCCAACGGCGAGTGGAATGTAGCGGGGAACTGGACCAACAACGCCGCACCACCGGCTCCGGGCGGAGCAACGGTCCGGCTCCAATTTGGAACCAACACGTTGACGCAGTTCACTGCCACCAACAACACCGCCCGCAGCATCAATGCACTGGTGCTCAACAGTGGCGGCGCCGTCACCGACACACTCGCCGGAAGCTCCATCACGTTCCTCGGCACCAATGCCGTCGTGGTTCAGCAGAACGTCGGGTCGTTCATCATCAGCAATTCGATCGTCCTTGCGACCAACGTCCTCTTCCGCGGCGGTGGCTTGGGACAGGTAACGCTGGCCAGCAACATCACCGGCTCCGGCCAGATCACCAAGAACGGTCTCTGGAACCTGATTTTGCAGGGCTCAAACTCATTTGCCGGACCGGTCCTTTTGGATAGCAGCGGGGGCACCCTGACCATGGGCAACGCCTACGCCATCGGCACCAACTCGCTCGTCATCAGCAACGGAACAGTGCTGGCAAATTTCGGTGGCACGTACAACGTTGGCAACGGCTGGAACAACCAGACGATCCTGATCACCGGTGTCGGTTCCTTGTGGACGAACACCGTCGGCTTTGCGATCGGCACCAATTCAGCCATCAATAACACCGTCATCCTGGCCAACGGCGGACGGATCGGCGGGGACATCAATCTCGGCAACAGCCTGCAATCCACCGGCAATGGATTGGTGATCACCAACGGCGGCACCGTTGCCGGAACGATCAACCTCGGCAACTTTGCCGGTTCCACCAATAACTATTTCAACGTCATCGGTTCCGGACTGGCCATCGTGCGCACGGTCAACATTGGCAGCGCCGTTGGTTCAAGCAACAACCTCATGGTCATCACCGGTGGCGGCAGCGTCTCCTCGCTGGTGGTCAACGTCGGCGGCGCCGCTGGCGCAACCGGCAATGGTTTGTTGATCACGAATGGCGGGCAGGTGCTCGGCTCCATCGTCGTCGGTGGCGCTGCCGGGGCCAGTAACAATTTCTACACCGCCCGTGATGGCACCGTGGTGAACGGTTCGATCACTGTCGGCGGCACGGGTGCCGGGTTCAATCGCATGACCGTCAGCAACGTCGTGATGTCGAGCAGCGGATTGCTCATCGGTAACGGCTCCTCGAACAACACCGTGACCGTGCAGGAAAACGTCAACTGGAACCTCCTCGGCGGTGCGCTGAAATTCGGCCCTGGCATCAGCAATTCACTCAATGTCGCCCAAGTCACCAGTACGGTGTTGACGAATGTCGGCGGGATCATCCTCGGCGGCGCCAACCAGTTATTCGCACTGACGAATGCCTCGGGTTCCTCCGCCCGCAACATTCTGCTCGGCAACGGCGGTTCCATCGGCGTGGGTGACACCGCCGGTTGGGGGGCCAACACACTGCTCGTCAGCAACCAGACATTCCGGACCGCGGGACCCAGCCAGATCGGCAATGGTTCCTCGAACAACCTGTTCGCCCTTTACGACGACACCTTGTGGGACGGTGGTGCGACGAATCTGACAATCGGCACAAACGCCTCGGTCGGCAACGAACTGATCATTAATGATGCGGTGCTGACGAACTTCGGCGTGGTGACCATCGGCGTTATCAGCAACGGCATCAGCATCCTCAACGGCGGACGGTTCTACAGCGGCAATCTGTCGGTTGGAAACGCCGGGGGCGCCAGCAACAACTATTACAACGTCGGGGATGTTGGTGATCTCAGCGTGGTTTCCAACGGTATCGTCGTGGTCGGCGGATCCGGTGGTGGAAACAATCGCATGTCCGTCTCTAACGCCAATCTCATAACCTCCGCGCTGACCGTCGGGCTGGGGTCATCGAACAACGTCGTCACCGTCTCCAGCAACGTATTATGGAACATGCTGGGTCAGGCCCTCGTCGTTGGCACCAATGCCTCCGCCGGGAATATTTTAGCGATGACGGACGGGACCATCACTAACGTCAGCGTGCTCACGCTCGGAGCGCTGGGCAGCGGCAACAATTCGATCTCACTGACCAATGCGCGATTCTTCAGCACGACCGCCATCATCGGCAGCGCCACATCCAACAACGTCGTCAGTGTCCTGGGCAGTTCCGTCTGGCAGTCATTGAACTTCACGATCGGCAGCGGCTCAGCTGTCAGCAATGTCCTCAATGTCGGCGCGGGCGGACTCGTGCGCGTGACCAACACCCTCACTGTGGGCAGCGGCGTTGGATCATCGAGCAATCTGATGGTCATCAGCGGCGGCGGCATCGTCAACAGCCTCTTCGGCATTATCGGCAACAATTCCAGCAACAACACTGTGCTGGTCACCGGACAAGGCAGCGTCTGGTCGAATTACTTCCTCGATCTCGGCGGCAGCGGCAGCGCGGTCTTGATGGTCGGTTCCGGCGCGAACTCCAGCGGCAACAGCCTGATCGTCAGCAACGGCGGCTCCGTCTACGCCTATCATACGAGTCAGCGTCCGAATACCGCCATCGGCGATACCGCCGGCGCGAGCAACAACACCATCATCATCACGGGCAGCGGTTCGAGCCTGAGCAACCTGTTCGACATGTACGTCGGCAAGCTGGCGAACTCCAACACCCTCACGATCACCGACGGCGGTTACGCTTACGCACAACAAGTCTATGTGGGCAGCGCCAATGCGCGTCTCAGCAACAACACCGTCTCCGTGATTGATCCAAATTCGCAGTTGCGGGTTCAAGGATTCCTCAACATCGGCAGCAATTTGAACGCCGTCGGCAACTCGATGCTGATCAGCAACGGCGGCCGTGTCGTTGTCGGCCTGCCTTCCGATCCTTCGTTCCTCGGCACCGTCGTGATTGGCGGCGGCAGCGCTTCCAGCAACAATTCCCTAACCATCGTCGGCGGGATGATGTCCAACGGCGTGACCACCGTCGGCACGTTCGGCGGCGGGAACAACATGCTGACCTTGAACAACGGCACGATCGCGTGGCTGGTCAACGCCCAGAGCAAAGGTCTGAACATCGGGACCGGTTCCTCGAACAACATCGTCAATGTGCTCGGCGATTCTTACTGGAACTTTGGCGGCGGCATCATCACCGTCGGCATTGCCGCCGGGAATGCGACCGGCAATCAATTCAACGTCGCCTCGACCGTCGGACTGACCAACATTGGCGGATTGAATTTCTATGACTCCGGCGAATCTTTATTCCTCAGCAATCGCAATCTCGCTTCTTCCATCAGCGGCATCAACCTGGGCTCTCCGGGTTCCGGCGCGAATCTCATCACCTTAAGCAATCAATTGATCACGGTCACCACCGCGGCCAGCGTCATCGGGAATGGCTCGTTCTCCAACAGCTTGACGATCCTCGCCAGCACGATCTGGAGCAACAGCGGCCAGGCTCTCACCATCGGCACCGGCGCCGCCACCGGCAACGTGCTGACCATTAATGCCGGCGTGCTCACCAACTTCGGCGCGATCGTCGTAGGTGGAGCAGGCGGTGTCGGCAACAGCCTCGTCATCACCAATGGCGCCGCGCTCTACAGCGGTGCGCTGACTATCGGCTCGGGCGTCAATGCCAGCAACAACTCGCTGATCATCTTGGGCAGCACCAGTTCCAACGGCGCGATCACGGTCGGCACAACGAGCGGCGGCTACAACACCATGACCGTCAGCAATGCCGTCCGGATGCTGAGCACTGGATTGATCATTGGCAGCGGTTCCTCCAATAATACGGTGAACGTGCAGGACGGCGTGTTCTGGAATTTCCTCGGCGGCGCACTGAAATTCGGCGCGGGCACCGGCAACGTCCTCAATCTCTCCCAGGTCGCCAGCACGGTCCTAACCAATGTCGGCGGCATCATTCTCGGCGGCGCGAATCAGACATTCCTGCTTACCAATGCCTCGGGAACGCTGGCCCGCAACATCATCCTCGGCAACGGCGGCTCCATCAGCGTCGGTGACACAGCCGGGTGGGGCACCAATACATTGATCATCAGCAACCAGGCGTTCCGCACCACGGGCGGCAACTTTGTCGGCAACGGTTCGTCAAACAACTCACTGACCATTCTCGCTAACACGCTCTGGGATGCGGGCACAGCCGGTTTGACGATCGGCACTGGCGCAGCCGCCAGCAATACGTTCTTCGTCAACGGCGGTACAGTCAGCAACATCGCTGCGGGCGCGGTGATCATCGGCACCGGCAACGGAGCCGTCAACGGCGGCAACAGTCTGATCATCAGCAATGGCGGCGTCTTCCTCGGTGGAACGGTCACCGTCGGCAGCGGCGGGAGCAGCAACAATCTCTACCAAGTCGGCGGACTCGGCGCAGCTTCCGTCGTCTCCAATGGCGCAATCACGGTCGGAAATACCGGCTCCGGTTACAACAGCCTGATCATCAGCAATGCCTCACTCTTCAACGGCGGCGCGGTCACGGTCGGCACCGGTTCATCGAACAACCTTGTCACCGTCAGTTCCAACACCACCTGGAATCTCCAGGGCAATCTGATCAATGTCGGCGTGGGCGGATTCGGAACCGGGAACGTTTTGGTCGTGAATGGCGGCGTTCTGACCAATGTCAATGGTACGGGCAGTGCCATTGGCAGTGGGGTCGGCGGATCGGGCCTGATGAACTATGGCAACAGCCTGACCCTGAGCAATGGGGCGAAGCTTTACAATATCGGGAATATCACCGTTGGCTCCACCGGCAGCAGCAACAACCTGTTCCAGGTCGGCGGTTTCGGCGACGCCAGCTTCGCAACGAACGCGACGATCACCGTCGGCTTCTTTGCCAGCGCTAACGCCTTGATCGTCACGAATTCCCTGCTGCTCAGCGGCAACACCGTCACCGTCGGCAATGGCGGCTCCAACAACGTGGCGAATGTGCTCACGAATGGAACCTGGAACCTCCTCGGTCAGACCATCAGCATAGGTTTGGGCGCCGCGGTCAGCAAC
>JAIOPU010000145.1 GCA_021413725.1 Armatimonadota bacterium
CCCAATTCTCATCACAGTCTCCGCGAACTCGTTGAAGTTCGGAATAATGTTCGCAGCGGGCATGGCGAAGTGCCGCACCACATTTGCGAGAGCTTCCAGAGCCTGCGCCGGGAAGAAATAGAGGTGCATCCGAGCGCACTCTAGGAAGAAGTGATAATGCGCAGCTTCGTCCGCCGCGATGAGTTTGCAGACTTGCTCTAGAACCGGATCGGTGTCGACTTCGGGCGAAATTCCCTTGCCGCGGGCGATCAAGCCGAGGTTCAAATAGTTGACCTGCGTAGCTCGCTCTTGGAAGACGGTGTACATGAGCATGTGGACTGGATCGTCCCAAGGGAGCCGCCATTCTTCGTTGCGCAGGGCCTCCCCATATTCAAAAACCCATTCACGCTTGCGCTTTCCACCCCAGAGCATGGCGTTTCGCCAAAGCTCCATATGCTTTTGTTCCTCAGAACCCCAGCGAAGCTGGAAGTGCGAGCGACCGTGAGACTTTCGCACGACATCCAGCAGTTTGGTCGTGTAGTCGGGCACATATTGCTCGACCGCAAAGAACCCTTCGATGGTAGTGTGGACTTCGTCCGAATGCGTCTGGCTGTACTCGTCCCAGTTCACCCCGTAGTCAGGATTCCAATTACGCTTCTCCTGCGAACGCGCAACGTACCAGCGATACAGATTCACAATCGCCTCCTCCAACATTTTGTGGCGAGCATTCACTGACATGTTGAGGACCGGCGGAAGCGGAAAATCAGGGGGCAGAAGATTAGAATCGGGGGTCATGGATTGCTTTTGATGAAGAATACAACGTCCTACGTGTTCGCCGCCCAAGTTAATCGCAAGTCCATAATGAAGAGTGAATATTGTCGCGATGATTTTTGGTGTGCTCGCCGGGGTTATTCTTGCCTTTCAGGCGGGAATTAATGCCGGATTAGGAAAGGCCCTCAGCAGCCCGGCACTAGCGACATTGGCTTCGTTTTGCGTGGGTATTGCCGGACTCATCGTGTACATTCTCGCCTCTACACCCGGGATACCGACGGTGGCGGTTGCGGCAAAAACTCCGTGGTGGATGTGGATCGGAGGCCTTCTCGGTGGAACTTATGTCATGGCGATGGCAATGCTTGTCCCGAAGTTGGGGATCGGCCTTACTCTCGCCGTCACCATCACGGGACAACTGGTCATGGCGGCAATCATTGACCACTTTGGCTGGCTCGGACCAGTTTCCAGCTTCAATACGACCAAACTCGCCGGTATCGCATGCCTCATTTTGGGCGTTGTTTTAGTTCAGAAGAAATGAAAATTGCCGTCTTCTCGGATAGTTTTGTTCCTATCCTCAACGGGGTGAGCATCAGCATCAAGTCGCTGGTGGATGAGTTGCGGCGCAAGGGGCATTCGGTTCATATATTCACTGCCGGTGCGCCGGGGCACAAAGATTCGGACCCGAACATCCACAGGTTCTTTTCTTACCGAACGCCCTGGTCGAAGGATTATCCGATCACCTTGCCGCCGTTTTATCCGATTATTCCGGCTTTTCGGCGTGAGAAGTTTGACATCATCCACACCCATACTCCTTTTATGGTGGGCTTTGTGGGCCTGCGCTGGGGCGAGAGTCACCACGTCCCGGTTGTCAGCACATATCACACGCTTTACGACAAATATGTTCACTACTTCCCGTTCTTTCCGAAGCGGTACACACGTTACCGGATCGCGAAGCACACAAACTTCTATTACAACTCAGTCGCACACGTCATTACACCGAGTGAGGCTTCTCGAAAGTGGTTGCTGCGGCACTCGGTGAAGACCCCCATCACGGTAATCCCCACCGCCCAGTTTGCCCCCGGCGAACGTGATAAAGCGCAGTTGCGTCTGTCCAAGAAGTTTGATCCCGCCTCGAAAATTTTGCTCTACGTCGGGAGAATCGCGGTCGAAAAAAACATGCTGACCTTGATCGATGCGGTGGCGGTGGTGATGAAGAAAGACCCTGCGGTATTTTTTTTGGTCGTCGGGGATGGGCCATTTCGCGAGCAATGTAAGCAACATGTGAACTCGCTTGGGATCGGGGACCGCGTTCGTTTCGAGGGCTTCGTCCCGCGCGATCAAGTGGATGATTACTATGCTTTGTCCGATATTTTCGTCTTCGCCAGCGTCACCGAGACGCAAGGCTTGGTGGTGAGCGAAGCAATGAGTTACGGCCTTCCGGCGGTGGTGGTCACTGGGGGTGGGGCGGGTGCGAGCGTCATCCCGGATGAGAATGGCTTTCTGGTTGGGAACGACCCCGCTAAGATCGCGGAGGGAGTACTAACTCTGTTGTTTGATAAGGATTTGCTCTCAAAAATGAGCGGTAGGGCGAGTCTCTCAGTTAGGGGTTATACGGTCTCGGACATGACCGACCGAATCCTTGGCGTGTACGACTCCGTCCTATCTTCGTCCTCGACCTTGCGGAACACAGCATGAAACCCGAAGCCCAAAACTCCAATCGCGGAGCCAAGATTTTTTTCATGATCTTGGCAGGGTTGTTTGTGTTTCGGCTGATTGTTGATTTGGTTCAAATTCAAAACCGCGCTCTCGCCGGGATCGGGCAGATTTTCACTTCAGCTATCTTTTTGTTGGTCCCGATTATTGGGCTCTTTGAGGCTTCAAAAGATGAGTGGTCTCCAAAGAAGGCCTTAGCGTTTTTTGGCGGCGGGGTCGCGCTTCATGTGCTCTGTAAGGTCGCGGCGAGCGGGCTGGCTCCTAGTTTTGGGAAGGTCGCCCTGGAGGCTCTTGCCATGACCGGTTTGGCCCTTTGGTGTTGCGGGCTGGGGGCGTTGGTTGCGACGCTCATCAAAGACAAAAATCTCATCCTCCCCATCGCGATTTTCCTACCTGGTTTCGATGCGTTCGTTATTTTCAATCCTACTTCGGTGACTCAGCAGATCATGCAAAAGGCGCCAAAGGTCTTTAACGCGGTCACTTACAGCGTCCCGACATTCGGCATGGGGCCGGTCGCCCAAGTTGGCCCCGCGGATTTCTTTTTCCTTGCGATGTTTTTCATCGTGATCCACAAGTACAAGATGCAGAGCAAGCGGACTTTGCAGTGGATCCTGCCAGTGTTGCTGGTGTACCTGCTGATCGTATTGTTCCTCGGCGGGCAGAAACTGGGCCCGATCGAACTCGGTGCCCTGCCGGCGTTAGTTCCGATTGGAATCACGGTGATCTTGGTGAATCTCAAGGAATTCAAGATGCTGAAAAGCGAGGCGATTTCGACGGCTTTTGTTGCAGCGATCTCCGTGGGTCTGATGGCGTTTGGGGTTTATAAGGCGGCGACTGTGAAACCCCTTCCCCCCGCTCAGCCGCAGGTCGAAACCCGGTAATCTAGGTGCATGTCCCGAGTTAATCACCAAGATATTCGCATTGGTACGCTTGCCCCTTACGACAAGGCTCTCACCTACCTCCCTCAAGTTCTTGACCACGGCTTCGAGTGCTACGAATTGACCAATTGGCAGAGAATGCCGGAGGGTCTTGACATCGCCGAACACGCTAAAGGCGTCCTTGGAATTCTCGGCGACAAGGCGACCATCAGCTCTCTCGGCGTTTACGGAAATCCCCTTCGCGACGATTTCACCCGCGAGGCGTTTGCAACTGCGATCAAGAGCGCGAAGCTTTATGGAGCAAGCGTGGTTTGCGGATTCGCCGGCGCGATCGAGGACAAAAAAGTCGATGAGCAGATGGAAGAGTTCCGGACCGTCTGGGCTCCTTTGACCAAGCTCGCCGAGGACAATGGAGTTCGGATCGGATTCGAAAATTGCGATATGGGCGGCTCTTGGGAAAAACCGAGTTGGAATATCGCGCACAGCCCGGTCGCCTGGGAAATGATGTTCAACGAAGTCAATTCCGATGCGCTTGGGCTCGAATGGGAGCCTTGCCACCAGATGGTGAGCCTCATCGATCCGCTGCCACAGCTGCGAAAGTGGGTTTCCAAAATCGTTCACGTCCACGGCAAGGATGCTACGATTGCACGGGATGTTCTGGCTGAAAAGGGAATTAGGAGCGGAGCGCGCTATGTTCACCACCGCACGCCTGGGTTCGGCGACACGAATTGGACCGATGTGATTTCGATTTTGCGGCAGGCTAAGTGGGAAGGTGCCATCGACATCGAGGGCTGGCACGATCCCGTGTACTCCGACGATCTCGAGATGACGGGGCAGGTTTTCAGTTGTAACTATCTGAAGCAGTGCCGGGGCGGCGCGTTTGTGGCCAATCCGGTTTAAGCAGAGATTTAGTGCTTCTCTTTCCAAATACAACGGGGCGGCTCGGGCGAGTGGAAGTCCACTGGGTTTTCACTCAGAAGCCTGTTGTCGTTCGTCCAGTACGGGGCCAAAATCCAGCGAGATTCCTTTTCCGTCAAATTTTTCTGCACTACAAATTTTCTTTGCGGAATGTTGAATATCCACAATTTCTTTTGTGTCGTATTTAGCCGATCAAAACCAGCCACGTACCGGCCGTCGCTTGAGGCGGCTACTTGCGATTCTATATTAAGGGTTTGTGCGATCAACTTCCCGTCTTTTCTTAAAAATTGTGTGGTTCCTCCACAGCCGCACTCATCGCCATCTGAATAGAGCGCGTAACCAGTCTTGGGTGGACCCACGTCTCGTGCTCCATCCATTAGGCGGACTTCAGAAATTGCAATATCAGGATCCGAACCGTGGCTAATCTCACGGACAACAAACCGGAGGCAATCATATTTTTTGCGAGGCAAACTGATCTTGTGCCATCCCATTTTATCGCTCAGTTGTACCGACTTAATTTTATGATCGTCCGCTTCAAACTGATTGGATTCGAAAATATCGAGCCGCAGGATTCGCGCATTCCTTTGAAAGGTCGCTAAGTCCTTGTTATACCCAGTCATGATGCGTACTTCACTTACGACAACGGGTTGCCTTGGTAGTATTTGAATCCACGCTCTTTCTTCCAGCGTCCGAAGCCTCGTTGAAACTACCTTCTCTCCAACACTCTTGGTCTTCATTGGATCAGCGAATGTCCCGCTGTACACCCAAGCCGTCTTGGGATCTCGATCAAACATCTGCCAAATCGGATAGCTTGTATGACGTTTCCCAAACCAAGACTCTTCGCCCGTTGAAATCTTCCAACCGCTCCAAGATGCCATTGTATTCCAGTGGTCCGCAAAGGCAATTGTTGTGGCAAGAAGTGTAAAAAGAACAAGGAGTTTTCGCATAGGGTGTGACTCAATTGGAATGCTACCTGATCCAGTTTCCGTCAATAACCTTAACTTCAGCGCGAGAACAGGATCGACGCCGGAACCGGGCTGTCGTCTAGAATACGCAGGATTTGCTTCCCGTCCTTGGAAACTCGCGCTTCTTTCTTCTGAGTTTCCTTCGCGCCGAGCTTTTTGCCGTCTCGTTTCAGAGTCTTGGTGAAAAGGCTATTTCCCTTTAGCTCCCAGGTCCCTTCCGAGACGGATTTCTTGCCGGCGGGATCGAAGATGTTGACGGTGAACGTGTTGTTCTTGTTCAGCATCATCTCGACCCGCATCTTCGCGCTCAGGGCGACGAACTGCTTGATCGCGGCGATTTCATCTTTCTTCTTGGAGAGCTTTTCGACGTCTTTCGGGAAGGCCAGTTTTCCGTGCCATTTGCCCGTGACATCAATACCTGCAAATCCAAAACAGGCGACAAATAAAAGGGCGGCACTAAAAGTTTTTCGCATACCTTATGATATTCGAATTTTCGCGGCAAGATAATTCCCCTGCTCGACGATCTGGAGCGCATTCATCCAATCCTGCATCCCGTGAATCTGAAACCCAAGCTCCGGAAGGCAATGAATATCCTGAACATTGTCCAAAATCGTCCTTCGGAGTGCTTCTGAATGGAGAAGTTGCAGGCCATTTCCTCTCACCCCACCCTCGAAATCCCAGGCAAATTCAGGATAGCAAGAGCGCATGAGGGAGTCCCGAACGCATCCGTGTGCGATGTCGCAGTTCCGATATTCCGCCGCACAGATAAACGTGTCGTAGTGCCAGTAGCGGGCGAACGGTAGATTGGGCGGAACTAACAGGAGTCGCGACCGAGGAAACTCGCGTGTGAGCATTTCGAGGCGCAAATCGAGTTCATCGGCCTCCGCAGAGTAGACCTCGCAGCCAAAATTTGCATCGTTTAGCAAGTCGGGATGACCGACCACGACCACCTTACGCACCGACGAGCACATCGTCAATTCCCACAGCGTTCGGCGCAACAGCGTTTGTCCGCCAACGGAAAGAAAAGTCGGGTGGCGCACCCCCGCCTCCTGAAACCAAGTCGTCTCCGGAGCCACCGTCGCGTCCACCACTGCGAGGATCACAGCTCTATTCTAACCCACTATCAGCGAACCTGGGCGGATATCGTAAATACTACAGGTATGGAAGCTACCATCGCCCGAACACCGCTTTATGACGTACACGTCGCCGCCGGAGGGAAAATGGTGCCCTTCGCGGGCTATGAGATGCCTGTCCAATACGGCAGCATCATCGCCGAAACGCAAGCCGTCCGCTCCAGCGCGGGAATGTTTGACGTCAGCCACATGGCACGGCTGAAATTTACGGGTGACCGAGTACTCGAATTTTTGGAGCAAATCACAACCAACGACGTCAGCAAGCTCGCGAACATGGAAGGCCAATATTCGCTCCTTCCCAATCCGAATGGCGGTTGCGTTGACGACATTATCGTCTACCGAATTTCCCCCACCGAATTCCGAATGGTTGTGAATGCTTCCAACCACGCAAAGGACGTAGCTTGGATCAAATCTCAAAACACCTTTGGCGTGACGATTGAGGACCAAACTGACGCGACGGCGATGATTGCGGTTCAGGGGCCGATTGCCGCCGACATCGTCGCCAACCTTGCTTCTGACCCTGCCTCTTTCGCCGGGCTTTCCTTCTTTGGAGTCTGCGACGGTGTTGTCGCAGGGGCAACGGTCTTCGCTGCAAGGAGCGGCTATACGGGCGAAGATGGATTCGAGTTGATTTGCGATGCCGAGGATGCGGCTGAGCTGTGGACAACGTTGAAAGAAAATGGAGTCTCCGAATGTGGACTCGGCTCGCGCGATATTCTCCGCGTTGAAGCCGGACTTCCGCTTTATGGACACGAACTGAACGACGAACTCAGCCCCATGGCCGCCGGACTCGGCTGGGTGATTAGCAAGACCAAGTCGTTTGTCGGCTCCGGGCCGATCAATCAAGCCCGCGCCGAAGGCACCCCCACTAAACTCCAAGGCATTCGATTTGAATCCAAAAGGTTTCCAAATATCGGTGCCGATGTCAAAGTAGGTGGAGCCGTCGTCGGGCAAGTCTGCAGCGGCGTATACTCCCCAACTCTCGGGTGCGGCCTCGCCTTTGCCTTCCTGAACTCCGACGTTAAAATCGGGACGGCTTGCGAGGTGGACCTGCGAGGCAAGGATGAACCGGCCACGGTGGTTTCGAAGAGATTTATGGCAAAACCGAAAGCCTAAAGAATCCTCGAAATTTGCCGAAGATTTATAAAGTAAAGACATGCAAACTCTGCTCTCACCGCTTCATTTCGCTTTGCGGAAGAAATTGATCTCTCCGGCATGAGCACGCAAGAGCTTAGCTTTGACGAAGCCAGCGAAGTCGCCAAGGGCCGCCCGATGCCGATCATCGCGCTGATCTTGCTCGATGAAATGCGCGACCCCAAAGTTCACTTCGTCCGCTAAATGTTACTTAGCGTCCGTCTTAATATCCGTTCCGTTATGCTTCAGATGATCGGGCATGTTCCCTAACTCGGTCGCCACCGCGTAAACCGTCTGCGCGACGCGCGCCATCTTGCGATAATCAATCTTGTGCGCCTCATCCCCAACCTGGTGGTAGTCCTCGTGAACACCATCAAAGAAGAACGCAATCGGGATCCCCTTCGCGGCATAGTTGTAGTGGTCGCTGCGCTGATAAAAGTTCTCCGTGTCACCCGGCAAGTCGTACTTGTAGTCTAGGTCGATCTTCCAAAGATTCTTGTTATTCTTTTCCAAGGTTCCCTTGACCTGGCGGCTGATTCGCTCCGATCCAATCACATAGATCGAGTCTGGACCGGACAGATTCTTATTCCGAGCGTTAGTATCTCCCGCAAATCGGCTTCGGCCAATCATGTCGATGTTTAGTTGAGCCTGAATGCTCTTGATCGGCACCGTCGGGTTGTTTGTGAAATAGGCGGACCCCCAAAGGCCCTTCTCCTCGCCGCAATGCCAAACAAAAATAATCGAGCGCTTCGGCTTCGGGCCGGTAGCAAAAGCGTGAGCGATCTCAAGAATCGAGACCGTGCCCGATCCATCGTCGTCTGCACCGTTGAAAATTTTGTCCGGCCCATTTCCGCCCATGCCGACATGGTCAATATGCGCGCCGAGCGCGATGTATTCCGCCTTCAGTTCTTTATCCGTGCCTTCGACAATGCCGACCACGTTGGAAGCATAAACCGGCGCGTCAGAAGCCGAGACGGTCATGCTTGCCGACTTGCCTAAAGCGATGGGATCGCCGTATTCGCCCGACTTCATCATCGCAACGACATCTTTGCCGGGAAGCAACGCCTGACCCGTTGCGAGTGGAACTGTCACAGTAGGAATGACTTCGCCGGTAGGTTTTTCCATCCGGAATCCCGTGGATTGTAGAGATCGCGCAGCCGAATTCTCCCACCGCGGCATCTGCCCTTCGCTGGTGATCATCATGATGCCAGCGGCTCCGCGCTTCGCCGCCGCATCTGCGGGCCGTTCCGCACCCTCGGCGCGAAGATCCCTGAACCCAACGTCTTTTGGCAGCGAGTTGCACATCACGACAATCTTGCCTTTGACATCAACGCCCTTATATGCGTCTATTCCCTTCGCAGGGACCACCGCCCCGTATCCGACAAAGACGAGTTCTCCCGACCCAGTTCCGGTCTTAGCTGAGGCATAGTAGTCCGTGCCGTAAGCCATAGCCTTGCCGTCCACACTCAGCTTCGTGCCTGCGGCATTCACTGCTCCGCCGTACATAGCGATCTTCTGGAAATAAGTCCCCGCGTCTCCGCCCGGTTTAACTCCCCAGAGTTTAAGCTGTGTCGCTACGTATTCGCAAGCGATATCGAGCCCCCTAGAAGGTGTGTCCCGACCTTCAAGCAGATCATGCGCAACAAACTCTAGATGAGCCCGGAGTCGCGTGCTGGTGATCGCTTCGCTGTTGGAAATTTTAGGTCCGGAAGTTTGCGCGCTCGCGAGAATCGCGAGGCTGAGGATGGAAAGCGTGAGGGTTCGGCGCATCTCGTAACCTTACCCAAAATTACGGCTTCTGAGTTCCACAAAAAAAGGACCCCGATGTGGGGTCCCGTGTTTGAGTTTGGTCGATAAATGACTAGTTAACCTGAACTGTTGTTCCTGGCTTGTAGATCGGCTTGCCGCCCGCTGAGTATGCATAGGTTCCCCAGAGGAATTTCGACGGATCAAGTGTTCTTTCCAAAGGCTGGAACTTCGCAGAAGTGTCAGCGAACGTGTAATTGGCTCCATTGCCAAATCGCAACGGCGATGTGTATCGCATATGCGTCTGAGTCGCGGCTGGTGAGCCCGCTGTGCAACTTGCGATATCGGCCTTAACTCTCGCTGGGCTGACTGCCCAATACCCAGCTTGAGTATATTCGGCAGCAGCCTCACCAATGAACGGGGCACCGTTATCAACGACCAAGAAAGCGTTGGCTGGTCGGTGAGACTTGAACGCAGTTCCGGAAGCAGCGGACGAGTCGTTGATACAGGGGACGACATCGGTCAATGGTGCGAGCAAGATCGTGGATGAAACGCCCTCAACCGAAGTTTGGCTCACAGTATTGGCAGGATCAACGCTCTTTCGCTTTCGTGGCATAAGTGCAGCATTCGCCGTGTAGCTCAATCGAGGTGCCTGAACATCCTGAATATCCGCAGCTGAAGTCTGGCCTGCGGGGATGCCGGCGCCATCATTGTTTGTGGAGACTCTGAAGTTCGTGGGAGCCATTCCTTGCAACTTGTCATTCGGGCTTACGAAGATTTGGCGACTCTTAATGTAAGGCATCGTCGCACCTGACCACTGTACATAGCCCGAAGTTGCGGTCGAACCCGAATCGTTGGGATACCAGTAAGCCTGAGGGTAGGTGTCGTCACTGTCACCCAAGTAAAGGGCGATGCCAGTTCCGATTTGCTTCATGTTGGAAAGGTCTTGCGTCTTCTTCGCGGCCAATTTGGCTTGAGTGAAGACGGGGAAGAGGATGGCCGCGAGAATTGCGATGATCGCAATGACGACAAGGAGCTCAATGAGCGTAAAAGCTTTTTTCATACCGTCCACAGATTACAGCCCGCATATTAAGAACCTATTATGTAGCCGTTAAACATTGCGTTAAGGCAACCTTACGCACCGTCAAACGCATCCACCCAATGTTCAATCTCTGACTCGAAAACCGTAATCAAATCCAATCGGCAGTGCCGACTGTCGTTCCCAAACTCCATAACGTACTCATCAGCGGCTTTGAGCAACCGAGCCTTCTTCGCGGGAGTGACGGCCTCTTGGGCGGTCAGGTGGCTTTGGGTGCTCATTTTCACCTCCACAAAAACAAGGATATCCCCGTCCAAAGCGATTAAGTCAAGTTCCCCACTCCGCGTTTTCTGCCGGCGGGTAATGATCGTGTAGCCCTTGTTGCGCAAGTACGCCGCCGCAAGGTTCTCCGCCGCCGTTCCCGCTAGTCGAGCATCAGACATGGTTGCAATCCCCACTCTTTGATGGGTGAAAATGACCTTCGGTGAATCGCGCATGGGCCGAGTTGATCAAGTGCCTGGCGATGCTCGGGCGCAAAATATCCAAAGTGGTTCTCAAACCCGTAGCCAGGGTATTCCAATGCCAGCCCTCGCATCATCTCGTCGCGATGCTCTTTCGCGAGAATGGAAGCAGCGGCAATGTTCGCGAATGTCGCATCACCCTTGATGACCGAGGTCGCCCTGCCGAGTAGCTCGTAAGGAATCTGATTTCCATCGATCAAAACCTGCGTCTCCGGTAGCCCCAGAGCATCGACAGCCTGAGTCATCGCAAGCAAGGTGGCCTGCAAGATATTGATCTTGTCAATGACCCCGTGTTCGACCCTTGCGACCTGCCACCGAGAATTCCCTTCAATCAAGATTCGCAATTCGGCTCGTTTTGCGGCAGTCAGTGCTTTAGAATCATCCAAATCAGTGACGTCAAAGTCGACGGTCAGAAGCACCGCAGCCGCGACAACCGGCCCCGCCAACGGACCCCTGCCCGCCTCGTCCACCCCAATCAGCCCAACTTCATGCCGCAGGCTCACGACTTAAAGCTATCCTCAAGCGCACTCAAAACACCCTCGCGCCTCGGCAGTTTTTCCATGAGTAACGCGACGCCGTCACGGGGCTGCAACCTACCCATGACAACATTGTAAGTGCATTCAATAATCGGTGCGTTGACTCCGAGAACCCGAGCCCGCGCGGACGCCACTTCACACGTGGGCACCCCTTCCACGATCTGACCGACTTCGTCCAAAGCTCGCTCCAACGAGTGTCCTTGCCCCAGGGCAAAACCGCAACGGTAGTTTCGACTGAGCTTGGAATTTGCCGTCGCAAAAAGATCGCCGACTCCGGCAATGCCAAAAAATGTATCCACACGCCCGCCCATCGGCACACCCAGTTTCACCATCTCATAGAGTGCTCTCGAAAGGAGAGCGCCCTTCGTGTTGTCGCCATAACCCAGCCCATCCGCAATCCCTGCCGTCAACCCGTAAACGTTCTTGAGAGCTCCCGCTACTTCAATTCCGCGCAAGTCGTCGCTGATGTAGATTCGGTACTTAGGACAATTAAACAGCAGAGCAATCCGCTCGGCAAGTTGCTCGTCAGGACTCGCCACAACGGCTAAAGTCGGAACCCCCCGCGCAATCTCCACCGCCAAGTTCGGCCCACTAATCGCGGCGACTTGCGCGGACGGAATGTGATCCTGCACATAGTCAGAAATGATCTGCCCCGAACCCGGAATCAGCCCCTTGCTCGCGACAATGATGATCGGAGAATCGCCGACGATGTGAGGCAATACCTGCGGAATGGAAACTGTCGGGACCGCCAAAATCCACGCATCCGATGCTTCGGTGGGGTCCGAAATCAGACCGGGCTTGACCGAATCCGGGATCGCAAAGCCGGGTAGGTACTGCAGATTTTCGCGGTGGTTAAGGATAGACTCGACTTCTTCCGGGTTGCGACCGAGCATCGCGACGTCGTGGCCGTTCCTCGCAAGGATGATCGAAAGCGCCGTCCCCCAACTCCCTGACCCGAAAACCGTAATCCGCATAGTTTTAGGACGGACGAGCGCCGGTTTCCGCCGTTATCACCGAGCTAATCCCGCCGCGAACGGCAAAGCGTCCCGTGACTCGCATCCACCGGGGCTTGCAGCAAGCCACCATTTCGTCCAAAAGACGATTCGTGACCGCCTCATAGAAAATGCCTTGATCCCGAAACGAATGGTAATAAAATTTAAGCGACTTTAACTCAATACAAGTCTCCTCGGGGATGTATTCTAGGTCAATCGTGGCAAAATCCGGCAGTCCGGTCATGGGGCACACGCTGGTGAACTCCGGGCAAGAGTGGAGAATCACAAAATTACGGTGCGGCGCCGGGTTAGGAAACGTCTCTAATAAGGTCATGCCAGAAAGAGTACCCGCGAAATTTGGTGGTGCTTCTAATTCCCGCCCCTGAAGGGGGGGGACAATGACCGAAGGGAATTGAGGGGGGAAATTAAGAGCTATGGATTACATGAAAACCTGTTCCGAGAACCAAATTTCCCGACCCGGTTCGTACCTCACAGACCCCGCCCAAGGGGCGAGGTGAGTTGGCAAAATGAACGCTTTCTTCAATTTCGTCGGTGAATGCGCCCTCCTCGTGGCGGATGCGTTTTCGCGCATCTTCCGCGGACGCTGGGAGACGGCGGAGACCGTCAACCAGATGTCTTTCGTCGGGGTCTCCTCAATCCCCATCGTTGCCCTCGCTACTTTCTTCTCCGGCTCCGTCCTCGCCCTATACGTCACCGAAGTCCTCGTCCGCTACGGTGCCACCTCCCTTGCGGGTGCCACCATCGGACTCTCCGCCGCGCGAGAAATCGCTCCGGTGCTTGCCGGGATCATGGTCGCCGCCCGATGCGGATCGGCGATGGCCGCCCAAATCGGTTCCATGAAAGTCACGGAACAGATCGACGCGATGAAGGCTCTTTCCGTCCACCCGACGGACTATCTCGTGAATCCCCGCCTTTGGGCGGGAGTTACCATGGTTCCGGTTTTGAGCCTCATCGGAGTCTACAGCGCCATCGCCGGAGGCTATCTCGTCGCCATCTCACGCGGAGTAGCCTCCGGCGCGTTTATCAATTCTCTGCAACAGTTCGTCAAGCCATGGGATTTCTGGGGAGGGATTATCAAGGCGATTGTCTTCGGAATCATCGTCTCGGTGGTCGCCTGCCAGCAAGGGATGCAAACGACCGGGGGTGCTGTGGGCGTCGGCCAATCCACGACCCGGACCGTTGTGATCAGCATGGTGCTGATCTACGTCGCCAACTTCATCCTCGCATCACTTCTCTACTAAAGGTGGCTCCGGCGTCCCGCCGGTTCTCGGTAAACACTGCCCAATTCCATTTTGCTTACCTTCAATCAGCAAGAAATTCTAATGGAAAACCACCCATCCCCGGAATCGGCGGGACGCCGAAACCACCTTGAGAATTTCTCCTACTTCAATCAGGGATAAACTGAACGCATGGTCAAACCGCCGCTCAAGTCCCCTGGCTCCGAACTTCGCCGACAAATGTCCGAGGGCATCGTCGTCATGCCGGGCGCGTTCAGCGCCCTCACCGCACTGGCGGCCTATAAGCAAGGCGCAAAGTCGGTCTACCTCAGCGGCGGCGCGATCACCAACAGCCTTCTCGGAATGCCCGATATTGCCCTCACGACCCTCAACGAAATGTCCACCGTCGCGGCGCAAGCCTGCCAAGTCGCACCCGTTCCCGTCATTTGCGATGCCGACACCGGCTTTGGCGAAGCGTGGAACGTGGTGCGAACAGTGCTGGAAATGGAGCGGGCCGGGCTCGCCGGAATACACCTCGAAGACCAAGTCAGCCCCAAGCGTTGCGGGCACCTGGATGGAAAAGAAGTCATTTCCTGCGCGCAAATGGTGAGCAAAATCAGAGCCGCCGTCAGCGCAAAGCGCGATCCTGCTTTCATGATCATCGCCCGCACTGACGCCAAAGGCGTCGAAGGCATCGATTCGGCGATTGAGCGGGCGAAAGCCTACATCGACGCCGGAGCCGACGCCATCTTTCCCGAAGGCCTCACCAGCGAAGAAGAATTCGCCCAGTTCCGCGCAGCGATCTCGGCCCCACTCCTCGCGAACATGACCGAATTCGGCAAAACCCCCCTGATCCCCGCCGCCCGGTTCGGAGAGTTGGGCTATCAAATGGTGATTTTCCCCGTCACCGCCCTGCGCGTGATGCTCAAAGCAGTCGAAGAGTTCTACCACGACCTCCTAGAAACCGGTACCCAGGCCGGATGGATGGACCGAATGCGAACCCGCGCCGAACTCTACGAAACCATAGACTACGCCCAATTCGCCGACGGCGACAGCGCTTGGGCGAATCTCTGATTTGGAACTAGATTAGCATGCTCGATTTCGGAAGGCTTGTTGAGTACCTCAAGGATGAAACGGACAACCTTGCAGCATTTGAGTGCGTCACCAAGCCGGAGCTTTGACAGCATGATTGAAATGATTCAGTCAGAGAATTCCGTTCTGCAGAACCACGGTTACTTGTTCTCCACTCTATACATCAGAGTACACCACCAACGCAGGCTAATCGCACCGATTTTGAGGCTCGCTTGGAGCCTCATTGAAATTGGTCGAAATTCCGAGCCTAGCCGTACCCGCGATCTTCATCTTCTTGAGTTGCGAGCGAGCTTATTGATTCTTGGGTCGTCGCTAGATGATAAGTCGCCAGAAATCCCAGGAACTTGCGGTCAGCTTTTGCATCTAGTGACTTCGGGAAATCTAGACCAACTCGTACTAGCAGAACAGACCCTACTGTATCGACTGAGATATGAGTGACGCTCTTCCCCAAAGGGGATATGCCCTCTAGCCCAGGGTTGGTGCAAAGCACCTACCGTGGATCTGGGAATTCCACAAATCCCAACCCCCAACGTAGGTTGTGTACCCTTTCCTCTTCCGGTTGACCAATCCCGCCCACAACGCCAATCCCTCAGACAGGTTCAAAATCGAAGATCATAATTACAATCATCTTAGCCGGAGCAAATGATGATCAATCGCGGACGAGCCGGGCGAGAGTCGCTTCCATGATCGGATGGGTTTGGGCGGACACCGTGAAGACCAGAGCCTCCCGATAAATCCTCTGCGCCGGGTGCGTAACGGAATTCGCTGCTCCGCTCGAAACCACAACCGCCGCGTGAGCGAGGCGGCCCATGAGCTCAATCGCCCAAGCCCGAATCCGAATCCGATCCTCAATACTCTCGGGCGGAGCCGAGACTTGCTCCAAACAACGCTCCCACTCTCGCAGAAAAGAAACTAATGAAGAATCCAAAAACTCCGCCCTCCGTCGCTCCGCCACCGCCGCCAGAACGTCGAGCGAGGCTTGGCAGTTGCCGAGGGCAAAGAAGGCCTGCAGAGTCACATTGATGAGGTCATTCCGTTGCGCCCAGTCTGAATCTCGGGTGGAAACTACGTCCGTATCCGGAATCAATAACCCGGTTACTTCCGCTGTCACCGTCTGCGCCGGCTCCATCGCCGCGAGCCGCATCGGCTCGCTCAGCTGCATCCCTGCCCCCCGGGCAAAGGGCGTCAGAGCAAACAGAGCACGCCCATCGGGCAGGGTTGCACCGACCAGCATTTGGTCAAAGAAAGTGAAGCCCGTGATCCACGGAATGTGCCCGTCGATCTGAAAGCCACCCGGCACCGGAGTCGCACGAAGAACCGGCGGGCCAGGTCGGCGAAGCTGGCTAAAGGCAATAGCGATGAGGGTCTCACCGTTGTGAGTGCGGGGCAAAACCCGAGCCATCAAGGCCTCGTTCGAGCCTTTCGAGATCATGCTGACCGCGCTTTGGTGCTGAGTCTGCAAAAAAGCTAGTGTCCCTGAAACACGGGCGACTTCAAGTTGAAATCTGCGGAAATCCGCCTCCGGCAACTCAGGACCACCATACGCCACTGGTCGGCGAAGAGCCATCCAGCCGCCCTCGCAAAGTCCGGTCAACGCTAAACGCAAGGCCTCCGAGGATTGATCAATCTCGGAGGCCTGTGGGGCGACTTCGTCACGCAGATATTGAAGGGCAGATTTCAGAGGCATGAGATCAGAACTTGAGTCGAGTGGACTCAATCTGATCGTACCAGGCATCACTCGCAAGCGTCATGTTGAACCCAATCGGCTGGGGCTTCAAGTCATCCCATCGACCGTTCAAAGGCGTCCCGCCCCATCGTCTGCCGATGGCAACAAGGTCGAACGTGAGGAACTTTCGAGCCTTGGTGTCGTACTTCGCCATGCCCAAAACTTGGAGATCGATTCCGCGAACTTGCTGCTCATTCATATCTGGCTGCTCGCCTGGCTTCACAGCCCAGTAGCCTGACTTAGCGGCGTTCAAATTGCCGACAATCCGCAACGTCGCAATCTGACCCGTGATGTTTTTCACTTCGGTCGTCAACTTCGAATTTTGCACTTCACCATATTCAAATGAAAGCGGTAATCCGCGAACGCAGTCAATAAAGACCCCTGCCGCAAGACCGTTGACCATTTCCGTCGGCCATTCTGCAACCTCGTGGGGCTTGAAGACGGCGGGTAAAAATGTACTCTGCCGGAAATCCATCGAAATCAGGTTGAGGTTAAAAGCATCCGCCCAGGGATTCGTGCTGGTGCGCGGCAAATCCTTCGCGACCACTCGGAAAACAACCGGCAGAATCGGCGAAACTCGCGGTTGCCCAGGTGGCTGCGCCTGAATCTGACCACCTGGGTTCACTGTGGTCGCCCCTGCTGTGGCGGGCAATGGAGCGCCTTTAACTTCGATGGCAATCGCAGTGTCCTGGGTGGGTTTTGCTTCTACTGACGGAGTACGTGGATTTCGTGGAGAACCATTGATGCGAGTGGTCTGTGCCACGGGCTTTGGGTTTAGCTTTTCCGCCGCGATCCTAGCCTGTCCCCAGGTCCGTTCTCCGGCCGGAAGTTGAAGCCATTTCGCCATCGCGTCCCCTAGAACACGACTGACTTCCGCGGGATTCGTACTTGCAGAAAAGCCGAGGACCTTGCCCCCGGGCGAAATCACGAAGATGCCCTCCATCCCGAGGCTCTTCATCGAATCCAACGAACCCTTCGGAATCCACGAACGCGAAGAGTAGAGCCTTTGCCAATCCTCAGCGACCGGGGCGAATTGCAGAACCTGAGCGCGCAACGGAGCATCGGCCCACAAATTGAGCCGACTTCGCACCCCATAAGTCGAAGTCAGATTCAAAGGGTGCCCGTTCGCCGTCCAAATCACCATCGGCGCCGCCGTCTTCGTGCCCTCTTCAGGGCCGAGGGCAATACTCGTCACCCAACGAACTTCCCGAAAACTCAGAGCCTTAGTACCGAGCCGAATCTGGTCACGAACCTGAATCCAGTTGTCGTCGTTCAGTTCGATGGGACCCTTTTGAGCGACCAACGTGAGGGCGAGAATTGCGGTGGTAAGCATAGTGTTACTGAGTTAGACGCGCCAAACCTCCCCACGATTACCCCGCCCGGCAAGGTACGTTAAAGATTGTTCATGGAAAACACCGAATCTCCTCCCATAATCGACCCCGCCGAGCCGGAAGTGCCGGCGGCGCGGGCTACGGGTGGATGGCTTTTCCTCATCATCCTCTTTGTGTTGACGGCACTTGCCCAGATCTTTTTCTACTTCAACCCTAACCCCGACAAAAGTTTTGGCCACGAGAAGACTCAGGTGATCAACGGAACCAAAATTGGGCGCGACGTGGAGCGGCCAGATTTCAAAGCAATCGTAAAGAAGGTCGGAGCCGCGAAAGACAAGGATAAATTCGCCGCTAAAATTTATCTTATCGCAAGGTACGAGTCGGATCGCAAACCGATTCCGCGTATGGAGCAAGGCATGATTGCCAAGAATCCAGATGCGGAGTCGAAGGCGCTTTCCGCGCTCTATCTTGCCGAAAAACTTACCCCCGCGGATGCAGCCAAACTCGCAAGCCAGCTTCCTGTCACAGATAAGCTGAACACAGTCATCCGCTCGCACGCCTACCGAAAGGCGGGGGAAACCCAAAAGGCAGACGCCCTCCTTCGAGTGGACGAGAGCAACTTTGCGAACTACGGAAAGGTTGCCTGCCTCACCATCTGGCTCTCGTTTGCGGTGTGGATCACGTACTTTCAGAAGCGAGCCGCCGGGCTTTGGGGGCCGCTCGGGTTTTCATCGCATCCGATGTCTCTGCTTGAAGCAGACACGGCAGGGCTCCGAGTCGCCCTCGGCCTCCTGATCACCTTTTATGTCGCGCCTATCATGGTTCTCGGGTTGCCCCTGACCAAGGATGGGTCGCAAGCGGTGGCGTATGGACTGATGGTCGCGGGGGTCGCCGGAATTTTGGGTCTGACTTTGCACGGTAAGCGCATCAATGTCGCGAGGTTTTTTGGGCGAGTGAAGCCTGCTGCCGGAGTCGGGTGGGTGGTAGGGACCTATTTCGCCATGATTCCAGTCATGGCGGTTTGTCTTTCGATCTCGGTTCTTCTTCAAAAAGTGCTCCCCGATTCCACCCATCCCCTAAGCGAAGAACTTTCGCGAAATCCATCCGCCCTGATCAAGGGTCTGATTTCAGCGGCGATCATCGCTCCGATTATCGAAGAAACTCTCTTTCGAGGGCTGCTGTTCCCCGCCCTGTCTCGAATCTTCAACAGCCCGTGGAAAGGGGGCATTATCTCCAGTTGTATGTTCGCGATGATGCACCCCCAGGGTCTCCCTGCTTGGCCCGCGCTTGCGGTCTTAGGCGGGGCATTTGCGTTTTTGACTTACCAAACCCGTTCCCTTTATCCAGCGATGCTGTTGCACTGCATCCATAATGGCCTGCTTGTACTACTTGCGGTGAACTTCGCATGAAGCGAATCTATCTTGACCACGCGGCGACCACGCCGCTTGACCCTAGCGTTTTGGAGGCGATGCAGCCGTGGCTCAGCGCGGTCGGGAATCCGAGTTCGGGTCACCAAGAAGGCCGCCGCGCGAAGGAAGCCATCGATATCGCCCGCGAGATTGTCGCGGAATCGCTCGACTGCCTCTTCGGTGAAGTCTGCTTTGTTTCGAGTGGGACGGAAGCGGCGAACTTGGCTTTGTTGGGGTCCGCCCTCGGCACGACGAGTTCTCGGCGGAAAATACTCGTGGGGGCATCCGAGCACCACTGCGTGCTCCATGTCGCTCCACTTTTGGAGCGCCTCGGCTTTGAGGTTGTCGAAATTCCTTGTGATCGGGAGGCGCGGATTTCTGCTGAATCGCTGGTGGAGTTGCTTGACGATGAGACGCTTTTGGTTGCGGTGATGCATGCCAACAACGAACTCGGGACTCTGAATGATGTATCTTCGTTGGCTGGGCTGGCCCACCAGGCGGGCGCGGCGTTTTTCTGCGATGCGGTTCAGACCGTAGGACAGATTCCCGTCACGATGTCCGGGATGGATTACTTTAGCTTTAGTGCGCACAAGTTCAACGGCCCCAAAGGAATCGGCGCCCTCTGCGTCCAAGCCGGAGCCCCGATGGAAGCGGTAATTCGCGGCGGCGGGCAGGAACGTGAGGTTCGCGCCGGGACCGAGAATGTCGCGGGCATCGTCGGACTCGGGGAAGCGCTCCGCATCGCGGGCTTGGAAATGGAAGAACGCCAGACCCGCAAAGCCGCCGCTCGTGCTGCATTCGTGGACAAACTCAAAACAGACCTTCCAGAAGCTCGCTTCTCAACCTCCGAACTCCCCGAACTCAAGGGGCACATCCACCTGCGCATCCCCGGAATCCGCGCCGAAAATATGCTGATCGCCCTTGACCGTGCTGGAATCAGCGCTTCCAGCGGAGCCGCCTGCAGTTCCGGCAGCATCGAACCCAGCCACGTTTTGCTCGCCTGCGGATACTCGCAGTCGGAAGCCGAAGAGGGCTTGAGATTTACTTTCGGCCACGAAAACACGCCTGCCGAAGGAATTCTCGCTGCTCAAACTTTGGTTCGCGAAGCGCGCCGGATTCTTGGAACTCTGTAATCTAAGATCAGCGGACGGGTCTACTCGCTAATCCCGTCCGAATGACCCCAAGCACGCGTTCCCGCTCGGCACCGGCTAGAACCATCCGGGGAGAACGAACGGTCTCTTTGCCGAGTCCGACTTCTTGGAGCAAGAGCTTTATGTTCTGGACGAATTTTGAGCCGACATCCAAGTGAAGAAGTGGCATGAACCAGCGGTAGAGAGTGAGAGCCTCTTCCCAGTTCCCGGCTTTCATAAGTTCCCAGAGACGCTGATTTTCTGCGGGGAAAGCGAGACCCACTCCGGCGATCCAGCCCTTTGCACCAAGGCTGACTGCCTCAAAAATCAGGTCATCGACTCCGCCAAAAATAGTGTAGCGATCACCCACCGCATTAAAAATATCCGTGATCCGGCGCGTGTCTCCGCACGACTCTTTGATCGCGACAAATTTCTCCTCGCTCGCGAGTTCGCTGAGAACGTCGGGAGTGACGTCAACGCGGTAGCCGATGGGGTTGTTGTAGATGATAATCGGTGTCGTGCTGGCGGCGGCAATCGTGCGGTAATGGTGGATCGTCTCGTCGCGGTCGGTGTGGTAGACCATCGCGGGCATCACCATGAATCCGTCGGCCCCGGCTCTCTCCGCCGCCCGAACATAGTCGGCCCCCATGGTCGAGTTATATTCAGAAACGCCGGAAACAACCGGAATTCGCCCGGCTGAGACACTCGCCGCGAGGCGGATGACTTCCAGTTTCTCTTCGCGACTGAGGGCGTTGTTTTCGCCGAGTGAGCCCAGCATGACAAGGCCGGCGATGCCGGAGTCAATCAAAATTTGGATGTGGGCGGCGGTGAGATCAAGGTCGAGACTGCCGTCGGAGTGAAATTGAGTCGTGACGGCGGGGAAAACGTCTTGCCAGGGTTGTGCCATTGCCTCAGTTTTACCTGTCAAAGGTCACTTCTTGTGGCTTTCGTCAAATCTCAATTCGGCGTCGAGAGCCAGCAACCGCTCGCACTCAGCCGGAACCTCGTTGAGCACATGGGCAATCCAGGGACCGGGCCTGAACACAGCGATGCGGTTTGCTGACTCTGGATTGATGTACCGGACGCCCCCGGTTACGGGATGATCGGAACCTCGAAGTTCACCACCAGAGAACACCACGTGGTTCGAAAGACAATCGACGACCGAGACCGCTTCTCGCCATTCGTAATTCTCGTAAGGGCGCGAAAGCAACTGCTTCTGATTCAACTCGGCGACCTCAGAGGGCGTGGCTTGGATCGAACGCCTCGAAATCGAAACCACTCCATCGGTCCAGAGTTCCTGGTCACGCACCCACCTCGACGAACTCACCAGAGTTCGATCCTGTGCATGCCAGAGGCTGAAGGTTTGAAACGACAGAGCTTTGAGATGCAAGTACAGCCCGTTTCTTAGGTTCTGCTGGTCCGACGACGTTCGCCAGTCAGAGAGCCGGTAAGTGCGTTTGAAGTCCAGGGTCGCCGGGTTCTTGGCGTAGAATTCTTGCTCGCGGCGGACTGTCGAAGCGCGTTTTTCATCCCAGCCCTTCTCGATCTTATTGCGGTAGGCCCTTACGAGCATCGCCAGCCCAAAGAACTCCATTCTCCGACTATACCTGCGCACTCGGGGATATACTGCGGGGATGTTTGCGGGCATTGCGCTTGGGTTCAGTTTTCTATCTGGGGGAAGCTTTAGCTTCTATTCTCATGGTCCCTACGATGCGGCGGTGCCGAAACCGGAGTCGATTCTCGGCTACGAAGTCGGAACCCACCACACCGTTTACGCCGACCAAGACCGCGTGACTGCGGCAATCGCCAAAGCCGCTCCTGATCGGGTCAAGTTGATTGAATACGGTAAGAGCACGGAAGGACGCACCCTGCGAGTCTTTGCGATCTCTTCGCCCAAGAACATCGCTTCGCTGGCAAAAATCCAGAAAGGGATGAGCCAAATTGCCAACCCGCAACCCGGATCAAATCCCAAAGAAGTCGCCAAAGACCTCCCTACGGTTCTTTGGGTCAATCAGTGCATTCACGGCGATGAAACCGCCTCGTTCGAATCGGGAATGCAACTCATCTACAACCTCGCCGCCTCGCAAGCCCCCGAAATCACCAAGCTACTGGACAACGCGGTCGTCATCGTGAACCCAGTCTACAACCCCGATGGACACGAGCGATATGTGGTCGGCTACAACTCGATCCCGCAAGGAAATCCTGAGCAAGGCAGCTACGACCGCGCGATGCCGAGCGCATTTATGGGTCGATACAATCACTACCGATTCGATATGAACCGCGACCGAATCAGCATGAGCCAGGCCGAGACTCGGCAAGAGGTGGCGCTCTTTTTGCAGTGGAATCCGCAGGTCTACGTCGATCAGCACGGTCAGGTGGAGACGTACTTCTTTCCTCCCGTTCAGCAGGCGATCAATGTGAATGTAGGGAGAGACCGCTATAACCACTGGACCAACATTTTTGGTCGCGCGACCGCGGCAGACTTCGACAAAAACGGGTGGCAGTACTATATTCGCGACCAGTTCGATCTGTACAACGCGTGCTACCTCGATAGCCAGACGACGCTGATGGGCGCGATCGGAATGACCCACGAAACCGACGGCGGGCGCGTCATGTCGAGTCGCCGAGAAGACGGGACGCTTCTGACTTTGCTCGCTGGGGTCAAAAAGCACTTCACTTCCGCCCTTGCGGTCCTGCAGAGCGCGGCCTCGCATCGCGCAGAACTTTTGAATTCGTACATCAAGTACAAAGAGGATGCCGTCTCCGGTGCTCACGCGGGAAAAATGAAGCGGGTCGTCTTGGCTTCCGCCGATTCTCGCGAACTGCAACGCCTCGCCGACCATCTTGCCCGGACGGGGATTGTCTCCTACTTCTCCAAAGAGAAATGGACTCAAAAAACAGCCCACGACTACTGGAGCGGAGGAATCAGCAAGCAGGAATTCCCCGCGAATTCACTCCTTGTCGACATGGCTCAGCCTCAGGGGCCGCTTGCGAAGGCCTTGTTGGAACCAGGGTCAGACTTTGAGCCCGACTTTATCAAGCGTCAGAAAGATAAAGTCAAGACCGATAGGGAAAAGCGCAGAAATCCAGAACTTGACTCTTTCGAGTTTTACGATGGCACCGCTTGGGCGCTTCCATACGCCTATAATCTCAAGGCCTGGTGGTGCGAAGACGCTCCGAGATTGGAAGGGGCGGTGGATTCGCAGACTGAACAGCCGCGCCCACTCGAGTACCACGGCATTCTGCCCCAGCCCAATCCGACTCCACCGGTCAAGGTGAACGCGGGGCTCAATCTCGGCGTGCCGAGTCCGGTCGGGTACTACCTGACTTACACGGATCAAGAGGACATCTTGTTCGCCGCGGCCGCATTGCAGGCCGGCTATAAGGTTTCCATGAGCACGAAAGTCATCAAGGTGGGAGGCTTGACTTTGCCCGAAGGAACCTTCATGTTCCTCGCGGCGAGAAACGAAGATAGCTTCGACGAAGGCCTCATGCGACTCGCGAGTTCCAAGCAAATCGAACTCAAGGGCCTCACGACCAGTTTCCCTGACGAAGGTCGACACGGCCCGGGATCGGGGAATATGGTTCAGCTCAAAAAGCCGAATATCGGCGTCGTTTTTGGCTCCGCCGGAACCCTGAGTGGAGGCGCACTCTGGTACTTGCTCGAGAAGGAGTTCGGTCTCAAATTCTCCTCATTGACAACTGGTGCTCTTAACCAAAACCTCGATAAGTTCACATCGATCGTTCTTCCGGGCGGAGTTCAAGGGAGCACATCCGGTGCCCTTGCCGACTGGGTTCGAGGGGGAGGCACCGTGGTTGCCCTAGAGAATGCAACCTGGGCGATCGGCGAAAAGGGTTATGTCAAACTCGAATCCGTCAAGGCGGACACCGCTCTGCCCGGATCCTTATTCCGAGCCGACTTGGACCCCTTGTCCGGACTCAGCTTCGGCTATCCGCACAACGGCAACAACCCCATTCCGATTGCAGTTCCCATCGAAGGCGATGAGTTCTTCAAGGCTCCGAAGGAAGGTAGCGATGTCTCCTTATCCGCCGATAAAGCCATCAAGAAGTTGCTCAGCGGTTGGGCATGGGATGAGACGGACAAAGACCTGATGGGAATCTCGTGGCTCCATCACGCACAGGTTGGGCGCGGGCATGCGATTTTGTTCTCCAACGATCCCACCTCGCGAGCGCAGTGGCCCGGATTGCATAAGCTTCTTTTGAATGCGATGATCGTGTACCCGAGCCTCTAGGCAACTTAGGCTTTCACGCAAACAAAGTGAACGCGATCACTTTGTTTGCGGGGGTGGTCGAGGGTGTAGCTGTCGAAGACTTCGATCTGCTCGAACCCGGCCCCGAGGAGCATGGTGTCGATTTCTTCGCGAGTGTGCGCCCGCTGAATGTGCTTTTCTTCATATTCCTGCCCGTCCACCCAAAACTTCATCGCGACTTCGATGATGCGCGTTGAGCTGTTGTAATCCCCGACCCATCGGTACTGCACCCGAGTCTTTTTGCGCGTATCCTGCTGGTCGAACATCTTGGCTTCAAACGCATAGGCCGTGTTGAGATCAAAAATCAGCGGAGCCCCTGGCTCAAGGTGGCGAGCGGTATTCTCGATGGCCTTTTTCAAGTGCCCAAGGTCGGTGATGTAATTGAAGGAGTCAAAAAAGGAGTACGCGCATTGGTAGGTCTGGCCAAATTCGAAGGTCGCGGCATCAGCGGCGAGATAGTCAATCTTGAGGTCCGCCTCAACCGCCTTGCGCTTGGCTTCGACGATCATCGGAGCGCTGAGATCCACCCCCGCCATTTGATAGCCCTTGACGGCAAGGGATTGGGTGACAATCCCGGTTCCACAACAGACATCAAGAATCGACTCGGGGCGCACATCCCGTTGCGCAAGGAGGAGTAGGAGGTACTCGGTCCACATATCATAGGGCACGGCGTGCATGAGTTCGTCGTAAAAAGGCGCAATGACATTGAACATGGGACAGCACTATTATTACGTCTTTTGGTCTCGGGTTTTCGTTGTGGGTCGCCGATAACTGAAGTAGGCCTCCCAATCAAAGGGTGCCCAGATAAACTCCGGAAGAGAGATTCTCGCGTTTCTCCTCCTCTGGAAGCATAAAAGTTGGCCCCGCAGGTTTTGTCCTCTCCTTCCTGCGGGGTCTTTTTTACGTTAAATCACAAACAATCATTGTAAATGTCGTTTGTATGGTATATTGTGGATAAGTTTGCGAATGAGTTTAGGGAGGGGAAACGTCTAGAATAATATGATGTTGCTTCAAGAAGGCGGAGGAAACGGGGCTCGATTGGGAGCGGTTCAGTTGCTCGATAAGCAGACCATCAACCAAATTGCGGCGGGCGAGGTGGTCGAATCTCCGGCTTCGGTCGTCAAAGAGCTGGTTGAGAATTCCATTGACGCTGGTGCAACCCGCATTTTGGTCGAGCTCAAAGATAGCGGGCGGACATTGATACGGGTGAGCGACAACGGTTGCGGAATGTCTTCCGCCGATGCCATTTGCGCTCTTGAGCGGCACGCAACTTCGAAA
>JAIOPU010000146.1 GCA_021413725.1 Armatimonadota bacterium
TGAGCCGCATCACTAAGAAAATTCGGGTCCGATGAATTCGATCCTCGACCAGTATCTGGACTCACGCAAGCGGCAGTTCATGCTGAAGGCCGACATTTGCCTGCCCGATTTGCGGCTGCGGGAGCTGCGCTCGACAGTGCTCAAGAGCGATCCTGCCGAGGCCGACGCCCGGCAGATTCTGACCAGCCACTTTCCTGGCGGAACGTGGTCACGTTTGCGCGAGCCGGCGACAGGGACGCTATGCAAAGTGTTCTTCTATGGCCGCAACAACGAGCAGCTCGCTGTGCGGGTCGGACGCCTAAGCGCAGACGTTGTTCACGGGTCCTTATTCTGCGACCGAGTCGTGCAACCAAAGCTGCAGAACGCCGGGCTGCCGTCGCCATCGATCCTGGTCGTCGACTGCACTCGTTCAAAGTGTCCCTTCGACTTTCAAATTGCCACCATCGCCGCTGGAGACATCTACTCCAGGTTCGATGACAATGATGAGTTACTCGGTCCCAAACTGGATCACCTGGCACGCTATCTGGCGCGCTTGCACAATATTGTCTGCACGGGCTACGGACCATTGCAATTCGAAGACCAGACGTTCAATGATGCTGACGAGCTGCGAGGTCTGCATTCTGGCTGGTGGGACTATGTTTGTCTCAAACTGGAAGACCACATCTCGATTTGTCGCGAAGCCAGCCGCATCAACGAAGTTGAAACCGAACGGATCCGTTCCGTGTTCGATCGCGAGCTTCTGGAAGAGCCTGATTGCACTCCCCGACTCCTGCATGGAGACCCTGGCAATCACAACATCTTCTTCCTTGATCCGGATCTCGTGACGCTCATCGACTGGGAGGACGCGCTGGCTGGCGATCCGCTCTTCGATGTCGCAATGTGGGCCAGCTTTCAGCCCGAACGGCGGTGGAAGCGATTCTTCGATGCCTACAGCGTGAAACGCCGCAGCACCAGCAACTTCCGTTTCCGTTCCGATCATTTCTGGCTTTATTATTTGAGGATTGCGCTCTACAAAACGGCCCATCGCGTTCGCTTTTCCGTTCCAGATCGACCGGACCGAATGTCCCCCTCGCTCAGGATTCAGCGCGCCTTGCGGGCGCTCGATGGGGTTGAGATATGAGGTGCCGACAATGAGGGTGTTTCTGACGGGGGCGTCCGGCTTTCTGGGCTCGCACTTGCTGCGGCGGTTGATTTCCGGCGGGCATGAAGTCGCTGTATTGCTGCGCTCTCGCGGCAAGTCCTGGAGAATTAAAGATCTCGACAGTCGTTACACGGTGATCGTCGGCACTCTCGAACGCATCTCTGACATCGCCGCTGCGTTGAAGTCATTTGCTCCTCAAGCCTTGGCACATCTGGCATGGGATGGCGTTGGCAATTCCGACCGCAATGAGCCGAGGCAGTTGGACAACATCCAGTCGGCAGTGCGTCTTGTACAAGTCGCAAAGGACGCGGGCATCAACCAGGTTCTGGCCCTAGGTTCGCAAGCCGAATACGGCCCGTACAACGGGCCGATTGACGAGAGCACCCCCACGCAACCCACCACGATGTACGGTGTCGCGAAACTCGAGGCCTGTCATGCGACGCGACAATTGTGCTCGGACCTGAACGTCCGCTGGACGTGGCTGCGAGTCTTTTCCACCTACGGACCCATGGATGCATCCTGGTGGATGATCCCCTATCTGATCGAACGCCTGGCCGTGCATGAGCAAGTGTCGCTGACATTGGGCGAGCAGGTTTGGGACTACCTCTATGTTGCTGACGCCGTCGAAGCGATGGCTCGTGTCATCGAAGCACCGACGGTTCACGGACTGTTCAATCTCGGATCGGGGCAGGTGCAGACGATTCGTCGCGTTGCGGAAATGATTCGCGATTTGATCGATCCCACACTTCCCTTGGGTTTCGGAGAGGTCCCATACCGCGCCGATCAGGTCATGCGATTAGAGCCTCGCATCGACCGCCTGAAAAAGGCAATCGACTGGAAGCCGAGAGTTTCCCTGGAAGAGGGGCTGCTGCGGACTGTGAATTCATTTGATCCGGCAAGATTCCCCCTGAGCGCGAAAGCAGCATGATCAGCGAAATCGCGACGTGTGTTGAGATGCTCCCCGAGCACCTTCGAGAGTGCTTCCGGTCTACGTCTTCGAAGATCCGCGCCTCCGCGCTCCGCATGACTCACACAGCCAATGCGTCGCACATTGGCAGTTGCCTGTCGATGGCCGACATCCTGGCCGTCCTCTATTCGCCGCAGCACGGCGTGCTGAACGTCGATCCGGAGTTCCCCGCCTGGCCGGACCGCGATCGATTTATTATCAGCAAGGGGCACGGGGCAGCGGGATTGTATGCAGCGCTCGTCGAGCGCGGCTTCTTTCCAAAGTCGTGGCTCGATACCTACTGCGAAGATGGCACTCGCTTGTCAGGACACGTCAGCCATATTGGCGTTCCGGGCGTTGAACTGTCGACAGGATCACTGGGGCACGGTTTATCAGTCGCCTGCGGAATGGCTTGCGCTGCCAAGGCAGATCGACGGCCGAGTCGCGTGGTGTGCCTGCTGAGCGACGGCGAGTGCAATGAAGGGTCGATCTGGGAGTCGGTTCTTTTCGCGCCATTCCATCGCGAAAAGTGGCGTGCCTTTAACTGGTCCGTCAAGGAAGTCGATGGCCACGACCACATCGAACTCTACAACGCCCTGAAATCGTCTCCGTGGCAGCCGGCACGACCCTCCGTCGTGATCGCCCATACGGTCAAAGGCAAGGGGGTGAGCTTTATGGAAAACACGCTGGCGTGGCACTACAAGTCGGTCTCCCCCGACCAGCTGTCGCAGGCTCTTGCGGAAGTGGGTGGCTGAAGTGCGAACTTCCTTTATGCAGACACTGACGCAGTTCGCCGAACGCGATGATCGCATCTGGCTGCTCACTGGCGACCTGGGGTATTCGGTTCTGGAACCATTTGCGCAGCGTTTTCCAGAACGATACATCAACGTCGGAGTAGCCGAGCAGAATATGACCGGAATTGCGGCGGGACTGGCACTGTCGGGCAAGGTCGTGTTTACCTATTCCATTGCGAATTTCCCGACTCTCCGCTGTCTCGAGCAGATTCGCAACGACGTCTGCCATCACAATGCGAACGTCAAAGTTGTGGCCGTGGGAGGCGGTTTTGCATACGGTTCGCAGGGCTACACGCACCATGGAGTCGAAGATCTGGGAATCATGCGAATGCTTCCCGGGTTAACCGTCATGGTTCCCGGCGATCCCGCCGAGGCAAAGGCAGCAACTCGCGCCGCCGTTGAGACTGCCGGTCCCTGTTACTTAAGACTGGGCAAGGGAGGCGAGCCCGCAGTCCATGCCGAGCCGCCGGTCTTCACTGTTGGACGCGCGCTCCTTGCACGCCATGGACGAGATGTCACGATCCTGAGTTGCGGAGCCATGCTGGCCGCGGCCGTGGCTGCGGCCGACCAACTGGCGGAAGAGG
>JAIOPU010000147.1 GCA_021413725.1 Armatimonadota bacterium
ATGCGGGCGAGGGGGACGGAAAGGCGGAGATTTACGGCGCGCATTTTGGTCCTCTTTCAGCTTTGGTGAGTTCGAAAGGGCGTCGCGCGGGGGTTTGGGGGGATATGTTCCTGACTCACCCGACTGCTTTGGATTATATGCCGAAGGACACGTTGATTTTTGATTGGCAATACTTTTCGGGAGTCTCGGAGACGGCGGCGGTATTTACGGCGAAGGGGTTTGAGGTGGTGGGATGTCCGACGATTCAGACCTACAATGCAATTTGGTGCCACGTGGAAGAGACTGAGAAGAACGTACGCGACGTTCGGGACGATGTTGTTGCGGATGGCCTGTTTGGAGTCTGCGTCACGACTTGGGAGTGTGGGTTGATGGGGTCTTTCGACACCTTGTTTCCGATGTTGAAGGCTTGCGGCGGCCTGTTAAATGGTTCCGAAGTTTCGTTGCTCGACGGGTATGAGCCGGGCGAGCGGGAGTGGGTTCGGCTGATGGGGATTGAGCTCAAAAGCGCGGGCGGGTCGTTTGCGGCGGGGCGGATTCGCAGTTCACTCAAGGTTCGGTTGCTATTGAATGCGAACCCGTTCTTGGCTTGGATGCACCATGCTGCGGAGTTTGAGGGAGAAGTTGGGGATCGAGCTTTAGCGGTGATTGCCGACGCGTTCTTTGCCGCGCCGGGGGAAGCTGAGAAGGGGATTTGTCTCTTTGCGCGGAGCGGGATTGAATTCGTACGGCTCGCGGAGGCGGCTCGGGTTTTGTATGCGGCAGGTCAGCCGGAGGCGGCGATTGCCAAACTGGGCGTGACGCGAAAGCTGTTTGATGACTTGGGCGTGGTCGCGAAGAGGACTTACGAGCGGATTGGCGGAAGTCTCGCTGATGTGGAGCGATGCCGGATTGCGCGGGAGCATGTCGAAACGGTAATTAAACGTATTCGTCAGTATGGAAATGGGAGCCTCGGCTACCTTCCGGCATTCGAGATTTTGACTCATCCCAAGTTCTGCCCCCACGACCAGGCGTCGTGGTGGCTCATCAATAAATGGGCAAATCAATAAATTTTTCTGCGATGCCCTAAAGATCCTGAGCAAATCTCCAAGAATCAATATTAGTAATTTCGCCTGAAGCGAAAAAACCTAAAGTGGATTCTCAGGGATGGAGCAAGAAAAGTTCGAGTGTACGGTTGCGCAGGGGCAGGTAGGTCGCTACTTGTCGGGCGAACTTCTGCCTGAGGATAACCTCGAGGCATTGGAGCAGCACCTGGCGGAATGCGACGATTGCCGCGCAATTCTTAATGACCGCAAGCAAGCGCTTATGGCAATGCTCGGTGAGACGGTTGCGCAAACCACCAAGCCTGTGACGAAGATCGCAACCGGCGAAACAACTCCCGCCGAAACAACTCCCGCCGAACCCTCTGCCGTTTCCGAAGCTGTGTCCAACATCAACACCACTGCAGAAGAATCAACTATCGATCCCGACGAGATTGCAGATTTGTTCGAGCAAGTGCCTGCTCCTGAGGCGGCAGCGGCATCAGAAGACACCCCTCATAACGAGACTGAGCCACTGGAGCCCGAGATTGAAGTTGGTACCGAAGAGCTCGTAGAACCCAGTACTGCTACTCCAGAATTAACCTTGTTAGAAACTCCAGAAGCAGAAATTGATTTTAGCAACCTCGAGAAGTTGGACGAAATCGCAAGCGACCCCCTCGAACCTATTCAAAATCGCAGTGAATTGGACGGCATTCTTGCGGAAGCGGAGCAAATACAAACCCCACCTGAGCCAGAACCAGTAGCCGAACCAGAAGTTGCGGCCGTTGCCAATCACGAAGAACCTGCGGCAGGTACGGAACTGGAAGAGGAGACACCGACAGATGAGAAGCCAAAACTCGCTCGATTTAAGTTCTCGGTCAATGGTTTACCCGCGCTTTTGACAAAGAACCTGAAGACGATGTCCTATTCACTCAGTCTCGGGATTGTTTTGATCGCGATGAGTGCCTTTGCAAAAAATCCAAGTGCGGTTTTTGGTGCCCGGGCGATTAAAGAGGGCGAAAAACTACCAGAGTCCAAATCAGTCGTAAAGGAAACAACTCAAGACGAACATGCGGTCCACGAGGAAACCAAGCCCGATGCCAAGAAGCCAGAACCTGCGCACGAAACCGAACCCACAAAAAAAGCGGTTCCCATCGAGAAACACGAGGAGCCAAAGCACGTTGTACCAAAGCGCGTTGTACCAGCCCAACCATTGAAGTCCTATGAGGATGCGCCTAAGGTGGAGAATCACGTAGAATCGCCACCTCCATCCAGTAACGACGATAGTGAATATGAGGTCGCAAAAACAAGCGGCACCGTGCAAAAGCGAATCGAAAACGGCAAAGTTATCCATCAGCCTGCTCCCAAGCCCATTGCTAAGAAATTAGCCGTGAAGCCTTTGGCGAAGAAAGCAGTCTCATCGAAAGTAGTTAAGCGGAAGGCTGCGGCATCCGCCCCAAAGAAACCGGCCAAGCGCCCCGCCCGAAAGAGTCGGGTTGCAAAGCCCACTCACCAGGTCAAAGTCTACGATAGTAACGGAAAAGCCCTTAATTAAGGAATATCACTATGAAAAAACTCTCACTCATCATTTGCTCGATTGCATTCATTACGTCTTTTGGAATAGCCCAGAGCGCGGTCAAGATAGACCGCGGTCAAATTACAATCAGTTCGCGGGGGTTGGATGTTCGCCAAGTCTTGCACGATGTCTTTTTGCAAGCGGGCAAGAACTATATTCTCGATAAAGCGGTTTACGGAGAGCTTTTTCTGGCTCTGACTGGCGTTGATTTCGACGAGACGGTTGAGATCATCTGTAAAAATTCTAATCTGGAGTATGAAGTTCGGAACGACATTTACTATGTTTCCAAAATCAGAAAGGTTTCCGGAAGTAAGGATGACGTTAAGAAAACAACTAACTCCCATGATTCGGCGAAGCCAGCCGCTGCCACGACGCAAGAGGGTCGTCTCGACCTTGCCGTCTTGCGGAAAGCCGTGAACACAAACTTTGTTCGGACAGATTTGAGATTGGTCACGGCGGAACTTGCTAAGCAAGCGGGAATTAGGATCGAGGTTGCTCCTTCAGTTCCTAAGTTTTCAGTAGACCTCATTCTTAAGAAGTCTTCGCTCGGGTACGGGTTAAAAGCACTCACCGATGCGATGAAACTTGAAGTTGTCTTCACCGATAAGAAATCAATCTTGATCCAACCAAAAGCGGCTCACTGAGACTTGCGGGCATAGAGCCCGCTTGCTCCGACGCCGACCATAAGAAGTCCTGCGATAGCAAAGACGATGGAAAGGGGAACGGGGCCGCTCTGCTGAAATATGCGGGCGGCCCCAATTAGCGCCACAATGCCGAACCAGATCAGACCGACGTTGGCTACTTTTAGGGAGAATTCACGCCACTTTTGGAAGAATTTCTTCATTTCTAAACAAAAATCGCGCTGGACATTCGTCCAACGCGATTCTCAACTCATCGTCCGAAACCTACTCTTTCGAGTCGTTTCGGTCGCCGCCTCGGGAATCGGAACCTTGCTCCTCATCTCGTCGAGGTCCACCCTCTCGTCGCGGTCGGGAATATCTTTCTGTTGATGGTTCGCTGATGACGAACGGCAAAAGGGCCATTTCTCGGGCTCTCTTCACACAGGTTGTGATCATTCGCTGTTGCTTCGCGGTGTTTCCGGAAACTTTGGTCGAAAGGATCTTGCCGTGCTCGTTCAGGAAGCGTCGCAGAACGTTGACTTCCTTGTAATCAACGTGAAAAATCTTGTTGATGGTCAGGTAGCTAATTTTCTTCTTGCTACGTTTGCGTGCGGGTCGGTCTCCGGTGATCGCGCCTAACGAATCCTTATCCATGGATCGTTTCCCGTTATCTCCACCGGGAGCCGAGGCAGCCTCGGGTGCGGCTTGCGTCGAAGTGGTTGCGTCGCTCATTGTATTCAATAATCTCCAATTGTCCTTGCGGACAGTCGTATATTATGACACAGCCGAGGGCTTCTCGTCAAACGACCTTGCGAGTTCGGTAAGCCTGGAGGTCCACAACCTTTGGATCTGCGGTCTGAGCGAGAATCCGTTCAATCTCAGGGCGAATACGCAAGAATGCGGCCACAACGTCGGGATCGAAGTGCGTTCCGCTCAGCCGTTCGATTTCGCTAAAGCTCTCGTCTGCTGTCCACTTTGCCTTGTATTCGCGCTCGCAAACGAGAGCGTCGAAAACATCGGATATCGCGGCAATTCGCGCGGACAGGGGGATTTCGTGGCCGGTCATGGATTGCGGATATCCTGTGCCGTCCCACCGCTCGTGGTGGGCAAGCGCAATGTCGTGGGCCGTTTCTATGACCGGCCCGAGATCACCCGCGAGGAGGTTCGCTCCGAGCCAAACATGCGATCTCATCAGCTCATTTTCCTCGAGGGTTAGGGGGCCGGGCTTCTGAAGAATGGAGTCGGGGATGCCGATTTTGCCGACATCGTGCAGTTTCGCAGCGAGGTAGATTATCTCGGCTTGTCGGTCACTCCAACCGAGGGACCGACCCACCGCCTGAGCGATTCTGGCCATCCTTTCGCAGTGCCCAGCAAGGGCGCCGTCCTTGTGCTCAGCGGCTCGCGCGAGCCGGCGCAGCACTTCAATTTGAGCCTGCTCCAGTTTCCTCTCGGTCTTAGCCTGTTGGGAGAAAAGGTAGATTGTAGCGCCAGCAAGCACAGAGCCCAGAATGATCGGATTTATGGGGCAAAGCACCAGGGCAAAGACTGCGGTGGCAATGGCGAGTGGCTTCAGGCTAAGTCCGACCGGTTTCTCTCGTGTCCTCATCTTATAATAATTATCGGCAGAACGCACCAATATCATGACTGAGACAAAATCTGCCAATAATAACAGGGATAAGCGGCCAAAACTTTCAACGCAAGCCGATTGTTTCGTGATATACCTTAGATTCTTTAGAAATGAGCAGACAAAAATCAATGCCTCAGCAAGCCCGTTGGGCGGTGGCGGTGGCGGTTTCGTTCAGTGTCTTAGTGGGACTTGTTTTCACTTGGGCGAGGGACGTTTTGTCTTTTCGTAACGAGTTAAAACCCCATCTCGGGTTGTACTTGAGCCCCCTCGCAACTCAGCAGAATCCAGTCAATCTGGGTAAGTTTGAGCCCAGCTCGGGGTGTATCCTTGGAGCTTACATCGACCTTGATCCGAATCTGAAGCGAACCATCAAGATGGAAGACGGCAGGGTTCATAAGGTCCCGGAGGAGTTTGAGGCACTCACGGAAAAGAAGCACGGAATGTACTTCTTTTACATGGGTTATGGGAAGCCGTTTCCCATTGCGTGGGTCAAGCACCTTGCTGCGCAAGACCGCTACGTTCATGTTGCGCTTGAGCCAAATTTGGGCATCTCGCAAGTTCAGAACGATGCCTATCTTCTCCAACTTGCCAAGGACATGAAGGCCTCTGGCGCAAAAATTTTCTTGCGTTTCGCTTCCGAGATGAATGGTCCTTGGGTGAAATACCATGGTAATCCTGCGCTTTATCGCCAAACCTTCAAACTCATGTCGAAAGTCATGCACAAGCACGCGCCCAACGTCGCGATGGTTTGGTGCCCTTATTTTCAGCCCACTAGAGAGATTCCGGACTACTACCCCGGCGATGACGCGGTGGATTGGGTTGGGGTGAACATGTACAGCGTGACTTACTTCAACCAGAACGCAAAGACTCCGGGCCAGCATATGAAGCCCCGCGACATGCTGCGCTGGATGTACGACACCTACTCATACCGCAAGCCACTGATGATTTGTGAGTACGCGACTACTCATTTTTCGGCATTGGAAGATAACGCAGCAGTGAATTTTGCGGTGAACAACATCACCGAGTTGTACTCGGATCTACCCAAGGAGTTTCCTCGGGTGAAGGCCATCAACTACTTCGACACCAATAACCTTGAGCTCTCGCATCGACTGAACAACGATTACACTGTTACCGGAAATTCAGTCGTGTTAGAGGCCTACAAGCGTGCGATTTCTTCGGGATATTACTTACGTTCGACCTTGGATCGAGATAGCACAACACCTGACTCACGGCGAGGCGTCCGGTTGGACCCTGGAGCCCAGATTCGGGAAGCGACGCAGATTAGCGTCGATCCGTCCGAATTCTTGGGCGCCCAGTATGTTCGGTTCTACATTGACGGTGGCTTAGCCCATGAAGGAAATGATGCCACGATGTGGGCCTGTCGCATTGAGGCGGACGAAATGATGCCGGGAGAACACACCTTGGAGATTACGGTCTTGGATGGTACGCGGACCTTGCTTCACCGCGAAAAAGTCAGGTTCTTTATCGCGCGCTAGGGGGCGAGTTCGGCGATGGCCTGATTACAAAAGTGTCGTCCCGCTTGAGTCAACCGGTAACACACAGCATCCTCTTCCAACCACCCTAGCGCTTCGATTTTCCGAAGTCCCTTTGGATCCACTTCGACGGCGTGTTTGCTAATTCCTTGGTTGAGGCGCATTCCCATCATTAAGAATTCTAGTGAGTGCATTTCGTCGTCCACCGTTTCTTCCATGCAGGCCAGGCTGCCGCCGTTTTCGATGATCTCGGAATAGCGCTCCGGGTGTTTGGTATTGGTGTAGCGACGATTACCCACTCGCCCGACTGCTCCCGGCCCGTAGGACGCGTACTCTTCTCCGTGCCAATAGCAGAGGTTATGGCGACACTCACGGCCGGGCTTGGCGAAGTTGCTGATTTCGTATTGCGGGAGTCCAGCCTCGGCCATCGTCTGCACGGAAAGATCGTACATGGCGATCTGATCGTCCTCGTGGGGGAGGTTGAGCTGTCCACGCAGGTGGTGTCGGTAAAAGCGAGTGTTGGTCTCAATCGTCAGACAGTACAGGCTCAAATGCTCGGGTTCAAGGGTCAGCGCCAAGTCCAGATTATGTTTCCAAGCGCGGGTGGATTGCCCAGGCAACGCAAACATCAAGTCCAAATTCAGGTTATCGAACCCTGCGGATCGGGCCGCGCGCACGGCCTTGCCAACATCGCCGGCGGCGTGAACGCGCCCAAGGCGCATGAGATCATCGGGGCTGAAACTTTGGGCACCCAAACTTAGGCGGTTGAATCCTGCCGCTCTCATCGCAGCGAACTTCTCGGCGTCCACCGTTCCGGGGTTTGCTTCGCTGGTGATTTCGCAATCTGGTGTTGGCGGATGGGTCTCGATAACCGCCGCCAAGATGCGGCAAAGTTGGTCGCTGGCCAGAAAAGTTGGCGTTCCTCCACCAAAGAAAATCGTCTTGGCAGGGCGCCCCGCCCAAGGGCTTTGTCGAATCTCTTGAATAGTTGCCGCCGTTGTCCGTTCAATGATATCGCCGGAAAGAGCGTAGCTATTGAAATCGCAGTACCCGCACTTTGTCGGGCAAAAGGGGGTGTGTACGTAAATCGCGACGGGCGACGAATTCACTAGGCGATCCCGTCGCTGGGTTGTAAGGTGCTGGCTTCGATTGTGTGTCGGGGTCGCCAGACACGAGCCATCACGGTGTCGACCTTCATGATTTCGGACGAGAATGCGTTCGGATCTGGAACTAGTCGGGATGCCTCATTAGAGATGACGATGCCGCCCTCAGGGCAAGCCTTTTGGAGATGGGCAGCAATATCAATGACTTCGGAGAAGTTGACATTTTCGACGGTTCCGTCGGGTGAAACTACTTTTCCAAAATGAATTCCTGCCCGCAGTCGGATCGGAGTTCCGAGCTTATTGCGGTGCAAATTAAGTTCAAACAAACCAGCTTGAATCTGCCGCGATGCGGCAAATGCTTTGGCAGGAGTTTCGAAGGCGCAGGTCACACCGTCTCCGGCGGTGGAGTGGATTCTGCCTCCTTGCTTCACGACAATCTGCTCGACGTATTTGTGATATTCGTTGAACGTAAATTCCACTGCGAGAGCGTCCGAGTTGGTCTTCATCGCAGTTGAACCAACAATGTCTAGGCTCACGAAACACATTTCTTGCTCGTTCGAGCGAAGCTTTGTTTGCAACTCCATCAGTTGAGAAAGAAGTTCTTGGCGATTTTCTTTCTCTGATTTCAGACCAAGTTTGTTGCTGGTTTTTGCAAAAATGCCGTAAGCTAGATTGGCGACCCCTCCCCCAAGAGCACTCCAAAGCAAGATCATCATGGGGCCGTTAACGGGGGTGATCGGACCTGGCATAAATCTCTGGAGCATTCCGGCGAGGGCAACAAAAACAGCCATCCCAAAGAACGACAGTCCCCCGAAAATGATTCCCGACAGGGTGGCAATGCGTCGATTGGGCGCGTTGACGGCATTCCAAATCGCAACGAAAATCGCAACGAGCGTGAAGATTCCAAACAAGCCAGAAAAGTCCCAACGATTGTGGGAAATCGCCTGAGCAAACCCTGCAACTGATGCCAATACGGCTGCCCCCACGTAGCGGCGCATGGCCGGATCGAGGGACATATAATAGTCGCGAAAGTTGGTCTTCCCTTTCTCTTGAGTTCCAGTGTTGAGCAGAGCGACACGGACATATTCGGGCAAGGCACCAGTTGCCTCAGAAATCGCCTCGATGGTCTGATCGTCAATATCGTTGCCCGACGTGGCGCGAAGCCGAGAAACCAACGTATGGAGGTCTTCCAAATTGGCGTTTACGTTCCGAGTTTCCGTTTGATTTTCGCGTTCAAGCATCCGCACCATGATTCTACTTAGGAAATGGGGTCTAAAGAGGCATTAAATGTGAAAACCTCGCAAAAAGTCGAAAATTATACGAAAAAGTCCCGTTTGCGTGATAAATTCAGGGATGTCCCGAAATAATTTTAGAAAAACTGAGTTGTGCTTTAGGATTTCTTAGAATTCAACGTGGCGGCGAGGCACAGGTGGCGTGTATTCTACATCCAATGCACCTGATTCCGCTTACACTCCCGACGGTTTTATTCCTGCTGGGAGCAGGCGTTCTCTCGGGGGCGTTGAACGCGGTTGCGGGCGGTGGTTCTCTGATTTCCTTTCCCACGATGGTCGCGTTAGGGATTCCATCCATTATCGCAAACGCCTCGAACGCTTCCGCCCAGTGGCCCGGTTCAATGTCCGCTGCAATTGGATTCAAGGAACAGCTTCCGGCGGTCCGCGATATTCTCAAAACTCTTTTGATTCCGACGTTTTTTGGAGGTGCGCTTGGGGCATGGCTTCTCCTTGCGACCCCGGAGAAAGCGTTTGGAGTTCTTATTCCGATTCTAATTGGGTTCGCGACATTGCTCCTGGTTTTTCAGCCCCGTTTGAAGGCGTATCGGGAGGAAAACCATGGACACTTGAGCCCCCAGATCGGGATGATTTTACAGTTCTTCATCAGTATTTACGGAGGCTATTTTGGGGCAGGGATGGGCATCCTCATGCTGAGCGTCCTTGGACTGATGGCGGATCGAGACATCCACCAACTCAATTGTCTCAAATCCTGGCTCGCCGTTCTCATCAATCTACTCGCCTCGATCATCTTCATGTTCAGCGGAAAAGTCCAGTGGGGGCCGTGCCTACTCATCATGGCGGGTTCGGTGGTAGGCGGGGCGGTAGCGGCGCGAGTTTCGCAGAAAATGGCACCCGACGTCATTCGGTTGTTCGTCATTATCCTGGGCTGCTGTATGACGGTTTGGTTTACTTTTCAGGCGGTGCGATGATGCGGTGGGGAGTGATCATTGCCGCGGGAGGGAGCGAGACGGGGGCATTCGCGGCCGGCATGGGAACACCCCACAAACCTCTCGCAACTTTTGGCGGACGCCCGAGTTTGGCCTGGGTATTGGATGCTGTGCGCGATGCCGGGCTTGCGGATTGCGTAACCGTGGGATCGAATCTTGTGGAGGCCGCCGTGGACTTTGGGTCCTTCGTTTCAGAAGGCTCGGGGGCGGTCGACAATGTCTTGCGGGGACTGGATGCGTTGCCAAATTCAGACGCTTTTCTCATCCTCCCGTCCGATTGCCCGGCGTTGCAAGTTGAGGACATTCGGCGCTACTGCTCTTGGCTTTCAAACTCAAAACCCGGCGAGAAGTGGCTCTCAGCGGGCCTCACCCCTTTTGCCGAATTCCAGAAACTCTATCCAGACATACCGACCAAAGCGCTTCATTTCCGCGAGGGGAAGTTCCTGAGCGGGGCGTTCTTTGCCGCTGACCGCGAGGGCTTCTTCAGCGCCAGCAAACTCGTTACCGAGCTTCGCTCCCGCCGAAAAAGTCCGCTTGCGATGGCATCGCGGGCGGGCTTGGGCAATGTCCTGAAGTTTGTCGCCCGCAGGCTTTCGCTCGCAGAAGCCCCAGCGATTACCGCACGTCTGTTTGGGGTCGAAACGGTTCTCATCGATCCCAATTGTCATCCGTCGATGGCGGCAGACTTTGATGACCTTGTAGAGTTTGAGTTGCTTAAGGAGCGTTGGCCTTCTTTCCAATAAAGGGCCGCTCAAAGCACCAGAAGAAAGCGTAGCTAAGGACAAGAATAAGGGGCAAACCAAGCTCCAAGAAAAGGGGTAGCAACTCGGAAACTCCCCGGTAACCTCGCTTCAATAAGTTGTGAGTGATCACCTGGAGGATGGGATGGTGGATAAGATAGAGGGAATAGGAGAATGTGCCGACAAACGCCAGTGGACGAAAACCCAGAATTTTTCCCACCGTCGATTTCGGATTGCTGATTAGAATCAAAGTTGCTGCAACGACAAGGCCCATCGCAAGGTCTGCCCACATCACCACTTTGGAAGCGCTTAGAGCAGCACTCACACCGAAGAGTCCGGCAATTGTCATTGTTCCAACCAGCGGCCGAGAGACGAGTTCCTTTCGGGGACCGAACGCAAAGCGAGCCGCAACCATGCCGACGAGGAACAGAAATCCGTACCATGGATAGAATTTGGCGAGGATCGGATTTGCCACAACGCCATACACAACCGCGAGACCCACCAATGTCACTAGGATTCCACCGAAACGAGTCGTCAATCCGCGAACGAACGTTGGAAAAAGCAGGTAAAGCTGGAATTCGATGGCAATGCTCCACAAGACACCGTTAATCTTGTACATCCAATCTGGCGAGAGGTTGTGGAACATCAGGAGGTGGGAAACGAGTGCGCCGCGAGTTACGGGGACGTACTGTGACCAGGGCATACCCGTATGCTTGGTAGTTACAAAAACACAAACAACCAAAGACAAGGCAAGGCACGCGTAGTACGGCGGCAGAATTCGTCGACAACGACGAATGAGGAATTTGCGGAGATCACCCAGGCCGCCGTTTGCGTCACCTTTGAAGAGCGACATTTGCAGGCAAAATCCGGATAGGACGATGAAAGCTGCAACGGCAAGATGTCCGTACCAAAAAGGTCGCATCAGGTTCGCCCAAACGCCGGTCTCCTTCCGCAGAGGATCCGCCATGGTGCAAAAGTGACCGAGAACGACATAAAGCGCGGCGAGGCCCCGCATCCCCTCGATGGAGTGCAAATGGTTCGATTTTGAGGTTTCGGTGGGTGTGGCGCGATTCAACACCCAGAGCATACGCGATCATTCGCACGGGGTGCAGGAATTTGGTGCCAAAATGACTTCATCTATGGCGCGATTCGAGATTTCGAAAGACTATATGCTCCGTGTGCTCACCGACCTGTTGAACACCCCCAGTCCGACCGGCTACACCGAGTGGGCGGTCAGCTTCGTGGAGCAGGAACTCGATTCGCTCGGGATCAAGTGCTACAGAACCAATAAGGGTGCTCTCGTTGCCTACATGGAGGGGATCGAAAGCTCGGTTCCACGCGGACTTTCCGCCCACCTTGACACTCTCGGAGCGATGGTGAAAGAGGTCAAGAAAAACGGTCGACTCAAGCTCACTGCCCTGAATGGTCTCAACTGGCCCACCGTCGAGAGCGAGGGTTGTATGATCCACACCCGAGACGATCGCAGCATTCGAGGATCGTTGGTCTTTGAGAATGGTGCTTCGCACGTCAACAAAGAAGCAACCAAAGGTCCCCGCAACGCGGAAACGATGGAAGTTCGGATCGACGAACGAACAACAAACGACGAACAGACTCGAATGCTCGGAATTGACGTGGGCGACTTTGTCACCTTCGACCCACGGGTCGAAGTCAGCCAAGCTGGCTTTGTACGTTCGCGATTCCTTGATGATAAGGCTTGCGTCGCCTGCATTTTGGCTGCCTTGCAAGCTCTGACCACGGCGGGCGTCACAGCAAGTCAGCGAACTCATATCCTTTTTAGCAACTACGAGGAGGTGGGTCATGGCGGCTATGCGGGCTTGCCGGAAGATTTGCAAGAGCTGGTCGTTTTGGATATGGCCTGCGTGGGTCAGGGCCAACAAGGCGACGAATATCACTGTTCCCTGTGCCTGAAAGATTCGTCCGGTCCTTACAGCAAGGATCTCAGCGATAGCCTACGCGTGCTTGCGGAGCGGGCGGGGATTGACATCAAGAATGATGTCTATCCCTATTATTCGAGCGATGGTTCGGTCTACTGGCGCGCTGGCGGTCAGGCGAAGGTAGCGCTTATCGGTCCTGGGGTTGATACGAGTCACGGTTACGAACGGACGCACGTGGATGCGTTGTTGGACACGGCGAGCTTGGTTTCTGAGTACCTGATTTCGTAGCCAGGGTCGGGGCGTTGCACTATGGGTGCACGTTGGGAACACTTTGCAGTATATTCTAGTCAATAGACATTAGGAACCAAAAAAAAATGGAACAGCACGTCTCAAAAGCAGAAGATCGGTTGTCAATTCGCACAAACCTTGATCAAAAATTGATCCTGCGAAGGGCCGCTGATAAGAGGCACATGAATGTGAGCCAGTTCGTCCTTCAAGCGTCGCTAACCGAAGCAGAACGCATTCTGCAAGATGAAACAAAACTCGTCCTTTCATCGGAAGACTACGCATGGCTTTGTAAACTGATGGACGCACCACCACGGGATCTGCCAAAGTTGCGCGAAGCCCTGTCGAAAAAGCCGGTTTGGGATGAGTGAGTTCTCCTCGCCAGCCATTCTGACTGATAGACATGATGTCTCTCGGTTTGACTGCGGGAAGCCCCCGCTCAATGATTTCCTGACGATTCATGCCTTGGCAAAGCAGAATGCGATGCTTTCGCGAACCTATGTGGTTGCGTCCGGTGAAATGGTGGCGGGCTATTACACCCTCGCCCACATTGCTGTCACCCAAAGCGAAACACCCAAAAAAATTGGAAGAGGGATGCCTTCCACGATTCCCGCTTTGCTGATGGCACGATTTGCCGTGGATTCGAAGTTCCAGGGAAAGGGCTTGGGGCGTTCCATGTTTACGGATGCTCTTCGCAGATGTTGGGCAGTGATGGCTGATGGACCGGCTCCGGTTCGCATCTTCGTGGTTGATGCGAAGGACGCTGAAGCGAAGACGTTTTATGAGAGGTTTGATGCGATCGCGTCACCGACCATGCCAATGCGGTTATTTTTGTCGCACAAAGACTTGCGGCTGATTTTTGAAGCGCAAGCAGAGGAAAGACTTTAGTCTCAGAGCAACAATGAACATAACCATTAGCTCAATCTCTGCTTGGCACATTAATCTCCAACCAGTAGACTAAAGATAACTGGAACATCCTGTCAAAAACCTTGTAACATTCGATCATGGATGGGGGATTGGGAGGACGGCAAAAGGTTGCCATCACGAGTCTTGGTGTTGCGGCGGTGGTCTTTACCGGACTGGTTGGAGCACGGTTCGCCCGGCAACATAATCTCACCCCAACCCACCGTCCCGGCGCGATGGTCGTGCAGGTTTCGGGAGCGGTGAATAATCCTGGGGTTTACGAATTTTCTCAGGGTGCACGGGTTGAGGAAGCCATTCAAGCGGCGGGAGGATTCAAGCGCGACGCTGATACGGGAAGGGTGAATCAAGCGGAGCAACTCCGAGATGCGGTGCGATACAACGTCCCCCGGGTGGGTGATCCGGAGGAACCAAACATGGTCGCAGATCCCACCATTAACCCCGCCCCCGTCGCAGGTTTGACGAGCAGTTTCACCAAGAAGGAGGCTCCGATTTCCGGGTCGATCTCGCTCAATAATTCTACTTCGCAGCAGCTTGAGGGCCTCCCAGGAGTGGGACCGGCAACGGCGCAAAAGATCATTGAGTACCGATCACAACATGGTGGATTCCGGACCATCGAGGAGTTGCAAGAGGTCAAAGGGATCGGCCCCAAGAAGTTCGCGAAGATGCGACCCTACCTTGCGCTTTAGCACCGCTCACTATTGAGATCAATTCCCTCCTTCCAGTTGCGGACGGGATTCCATCCTGAGAATTACCAGTTTTGCGAACTTTCTTGGATGGAACACGCTGAAATGTATCACAGTCCAACCAGTAATCCTCTATAATAGAGGTTCAGCTTGCTTTTGGCACGCTTTTTGTTAGGTAGGTTTCAACATGAGAGGTATTACATTCAGTGCACTTGCACTTCTAGGCGCGTTCGCGACTGCGAACACATTCAACATCAACTTCGACACCGATTCTTCGGGGGGAGCGATCAGCGATCTTACGACGATCAGCAATCAGTATGCGGGTTGGGGCTTTAACTTCACCCCGAACCATTACACCGGCGATACTTGGGCGACGAACACAGACATGGTCGCGACGAGCACCAGCGTTGGCATTGGTTATCCAACCGCACAGGGCAACGTCCTGCATTCCTTCGACGGTTGGCTGAACGAAGACAACGATCCAAGCTTTGCCATGGTGATGTCAAACGCTGATCCCGTAACTTCGATCACTGCTTCCTTCATCGCCGATAGCACCGGAGTTAGCTTCATGGAGGCTTTTCACTTCGACGGCGCGGCGTATGTGTCCTTGGGAAGCGTACTGGTCGATGGTTCAAGCGATCCGGTGAAGACGGTCAGTTTGAGCGGCTTCAGCCAATCCATTGATCTCGTCGCCTTCGCGCCAGGTTCGTTCAACGACTGGGCAGCCGTGGATGACATTGTCGTCACAACCACCGCCGTCCCTGAGCCAGCTTCCATGCTTGCGCTTGGATTGGGCGCAGTGGCCTTGATTCGACGACGAAAGTAAGCTTCTGGCTTTGAAAGGGCGTGGGCATTTGTGGCCCACGCCCTTTTTCGTCGTATAATAATGGAATGGCAGACATACCTCTACCCATGGAGCTTCGGGACTCGAAGCCTTTGCGGTCGATGTTTCTGGACCTGAACGCGTATTTTGCCTCGGTTGAGCAGGCCGCGGAACCCTCATTGCGCGGCAAACCAGTCGCGGTCTGCCCGGTGATGGCGGACTCTTCGTTTGTCATTGCCGCGAGTTATGAAGCCAAGAAGTTTGGGGTCAGCACGGGCTGCCGAATCGGCGATGCGCGGCAGAAATGCCCGGAGATTCAGCTCGTGCCCGCTCGCCCGGCGCTCTATGTTCACTATCACAATTTGGTGCAAACGGCGGTGGACACGGTTTTGCCGGTTGCTAAGGTTTGCAGTATCGACGAGATGGCGTTCAACCTTATCGGAGTCGAGCGGGAGCCGGAGGAGGCGACTCGGATCGCGCATCAACTCAAGGCGGCGATTTGGGACATGGTCAGCCCGCACATGAGTTGTAGCATTGGGATTGCGCCAAATCGGTTCCTGAGCAAACTTGGCACAGACCTGATGAAGCCAGACGGGCTCGTTATGATTCAAGGCCACGAATTGCCGGACCGGCTCCGGGGATTGTCTCTCCGAGAGTTTTGTGGGATTAACCACCGTATGGAGGCTCGGTTACAGGCGGCAGGGATTTTCTCCAGCGACGGACTCCTCGACGCTTCAAAATTTGAACTCGCGCGGGCGTTTGGTTCGATTGTTGGCGAGCGATGGTTCTACCTCTTGCGCGGGCATGATGTCGGCTTGGAGGAGCATGATAAGAAGGGGCTGGGACACAGCCATGTGCTTGCGCCTGAGCTTCGGAATGAAGAGGGTGTTCGGCAAGTTTTGTTGCGGTTGACGACCAAGGCTGCGGCTCGGCTTCGTGCTGAAAGTTTGTGGGCGGGCGGAATTGGGGTTTTCGTCAAGGGGCGCGAGAGTTGGGAGGCTAAAGTGCGCGTCTCGCACACCCACGACTCGCTCGCGATTACCGAGCGCGTTTTGGAAATGTGGGAAGGACACAAATTCACCTCACCCCTCATGGTGGGAATAAACTTTTGGGACTTGCGCGTGAAGGAGCACATCACCCCCAGCCTGTTTGAGCAAGATTCGGATGAGGCTCCGCTGAGCGAGGCGATGGACCGGATGAACCAGAAATTTGGGAAGAACAGCGTGTTTTTGGCTTCTCTGAGCAAAGCGAGGGACTCGGCGGACGAGAAGATCGCGTTCAATAAGACGTGGCTTTTTAAGGAAGGCAAGGGCGACCATGATTGGGTTGAGCCCGGTCAGGAGTAGATCAGCGAACTCTGCCTCTGTCGCGTAAATTTTTCGGCATCGGTGGTGAGCCGCTCGGAGAGAATTTCGCGGCTCCCGCCGTGATCAATCCAATCCGTTAATTCCGAATCCCCAGTAAGCAAATCGATCGGACGACGATCCCAGACGTATTCGTAAGGCGGATCCTGCCAGTGCATTTTGTCGCCCGCCATCTCTCGGATTTCGCGCAAAATCAAGAACACCATTTCGACGCTACGGAAGGCGTTGCGATCTAAAACGTGGATATGGCACCCGCCACAAATCTCTCGCGCGCACTTCTGGAAGGTGGGCTCAAAGGAGTAAGGTCGGAAATATACCCCTTCCAAACCAAGTCCGTTGAGGCGACTCGCCAAGATTTCGCCATCGAGAAACGGAGCCCCGAAAATCTCAAATGGGCGAGTCGTGCCGCGGCCTTCACTTAGTTTTGTTCCTTCGAAGAGGCACATTCCAGGGTAGACGATGGCCGTGTCCAGAGTGGGCATGTTGGGCGACGGCAGTGCCCAAGGGAGTCCGGTGCCGTCGAAGTACATCCGGCGGTCCCACCTCTCCATCTCCAGAATCTCGAGTTGGACGCCCGGGAATTGGGTGGCTTGGAGGTACTTTCCGACCTCGCCGATGGTCATTCCGTGGCGGGCGGGCAGAGGATAGAGCCCGACGAAGCTCGCATTTTCGGCTTTCATGATCGGCCCTTCGACGACTTCCCCGCCGAGTGGGTTGGGACGGTCTAGGACCAAGACGGGAATGCCGAGACGTTCACAAGCCTTCAGGCAAAGGGCCATCGTCCAGATGAAAGTGTAGTATCTCGCGCCGACATCGGGCAGGTCAATCACGAGCAGATCAATCCCCGCGAGCATCGCATCGGTCGGCTCGCGAACCTCTCCGTAGAGGGAATAAACCGGCGGACCAACAGTAGCATCGCCGCCTTCCCACTCGATCATGTTGTCCTGAGTGTGTCCCCAGAGGCCGTGCTGGGGGCTTGCGCGGGCAAAATCAGCTCAAGCGAATGGCGGTAGTCCCAAGCGATCGAAGCTTGATTGCAGACGTAACCGATGGATTTTCCTCTGAGCTTGGCAAAACCGGAAGCCCGAAGCAGATCCAGACCGGTCAGCGTCAAGCCGGAACTCCAACCGGGTCTTTGTCGCGCCCGTAGGTTGTCCAAAAGAGTAGCCAAGCAGAGAGAACAACAAGCCCGATGGCGAACTTCAGCGCAACCGGTCCGTGGGGTTGGAAGCTGATGAAGGCCTCAAAAGGCGCGGCAATAAACATCATCAGTACGCCTTGGATCATCAGCACCATGGCGTCCTTCCCCTCCTCCATCATCGCCCGACCGCGAGTTCGCCGACCCGGCGAGATCAGAGCCCAGCCCAAAACCAAGCCGGAAGCACCGGAGACAAACATCCCGGTGAGCTCAGACGCACCGTGGGGGAAGATGGAAACGAGGAGGTACGGGAGCTTGTGGACGCTTTGCATTTCGAAGCCGAGTGCGCCAATCTGCACCCCGTTCTCGTACATAAAATATGCGGTTCCAAGCCCGAAAGTCGCGGCGGAAATGCCCGCCGAAATCATCGCGACTCGGGGGTTGTTCGTCGCGTAGAACGACCACATCATCGTCCCCTCGTCCACCCCGCGAGGTTTGAATTCCCCTTTCTTCCAGCCCGAGAAATTCTCTTCCGCCGATGCAGGAATGATCGTTGTACGAAGGTCTGGCCTCGTTGCGAGAGTGGTGGCGGATAGGGTCACGCCCACGATAAAGAAGAAAATACTCGCCAGTACAAAGCGGTATCGACGTCGCATGACCTGCGCCGACATCAAAATCGCTTCCCCCAAGGCTTCTTTCAGCGGACGTTGCGGTCGACGGTATATGATTCCGTGGGCACGACCGACGAGGTCGTTCAGGGACTGGCGAAGTCCGATATTCGCGTCGTCGGTGTCCACAACGGCGAGGTCGCTACAGGTTTGGCGGTAGAGATTGATGAACTCTGTAAGTTCCGCGCCCTTGAGCGCACGCGGGGAGTTCTCCGCTCGCTTGCACAGAGCCCCGAGCCGTTCCCAGCGAGCCTGCCCGGAGCTATAAAACTGTTTCTCGTTCAGTGCCATGTCAGCGTTCCCCCGGCAATACGATACCGCGCATGATCACCTTTTGCGCGAACAGGAACACCACCAAAGTTGGCAATGCCGCAAGCGCTAGCCCCGCCATGACGGTCGCCTTTGGCGCGGAGAGTTGGAGTTGGTAGAGGAAAACCATGAGCGTCCAGTGCGAGCGATCTTGGCAGACGAGGAACGCGAAAAGGAACGCGCCGTACGCTCCCATGAACGCGAGCAGGGCGAGGTAGCCGAGGACGGGTTTGCTGAGCGGGAAGGCGATTCGCATCATCATCGTCGTCTCTTTTGCGCCGTCGATTTGGGCGGCTTCGAAGAGTTCGGCGGGGAGAGAATCAAAGAATCCTTTGAGCAAAAAGATCATGTATCCGCTCGCCGCGCCGGGCAGAACGAGGGCGGCGAAGGTGTTCAGCAGGCCGAGATCTTTGAGCAAAAGGAACGACGGAATCATCGCGACTTCCGCGGGGAACGCCATCGTTGCGAGGAGGAAAAGTAGGATTTTGCCGCTTGCGCGGATCGGGTAGCGCGACAGGGCGTAGGCCGCAATCGGGTTCACCGTGAGTTGCATGAGGATCGCGAGCCCGCAGAAAATGATGGTGTTGATGACGGCGCGGCCGTTGATGAGGATGTAGTCCAACACGTAGCGGAAGTTCCGCCCCGCGAATTCTTTCCGGATCGGGCTCGCTTGCTGAGTCACCCAGCGGTTCTCGTAAGCGGCAATCGGGAGTTTGCCGGGCCAGCGCTTTTCCGCGTTATCTGCTTTCAGATGATCCGGCATTTTGTCCCGGAAGAAGTCCTTGTACCACTGGCTCTCCGGGATAATCTCCAAGTCTTCAAACTTCGTCGCCTTCCCGCGAATTTCGACCGGGACTTGGTCGAATTGCGCCGAGCAACGGGCGCGGACGGCTTCTTGATACATCCGCGTCGTGCGGATCGGCAGGCGAAACTCGGCAGGGAGAGTCGCTTTGAAAATGAGCCACTCGTCCCATTTCCGGCCCTTCATCGGCCCCCATCCCTTGCGATCCCAGACTTCGGAGGGCGGCGCGCAGGTTTGGAACGCAGCGTTTTCTTCGATGTAGGCTTTGTTTAGATCATCGATCGTTGCGAACCGGGCGCGGAGCCAAGATTGGTAACGCGCCGTGAGCCGTCCGGTGGATTGGTTCGGCGCGGTGCGGAACCCGGCGTGCCACATGTTGAGAGGCAGGTCCATGAGGAATTCTTCGTAGCTGACGTCGTAGGTGCCAGGACTCAGAATAGGCATGCCGTTCACCACAAACACGCTTTTCGGCCTTCCAATCAGTTGCTCCCCTCCTCCCCGCGTGCTCGCGATCAAACTCTTGTTTCCCGAGTACTTGTCGTCGAGATATTTCCCGAGCAGGGTTTCGTCGTCGGTCTCGCCCGTTGGCTTTTTCGCCTCCATCTCGTTCATGTAGCGAGGCATGAGCGAGGCGTTGTTCTGGTCGGTCGGCCCCTTGATCGCGGTCGAGATCATCAGCAGGAAGGGGTAGAGCGTCGTCACCGCGCCGAGCATGAGAATGAAATAAACCATCCCCATCGCCCCCCGCGCCCGCCAACTCCTCCTCCCGACCTGACTGATCAAAGGCATATCCGAAATGATAGCCTAATCGGTTGGTTCGGTGGCAGTTGCAGTAGAATCAGTCAATGGAGTTTGGGCGATGAAGTGGACAGAAAAAATCTTTTGGGTTTTGATGTTCGGCGGAATTCAGCTGTACCTTCCAATTACCTATGCGTACGTCATCGGCAGGAATGCCTTTTGGCCGATCATTATGGTTGGCAACGGCATTACCCTAGGATTGTATTTTGGGAGTCGACTATACAAACTGCAACAAGAGTCAGAGACTACCAAATCCGATTCGCCCACTGAAACGGAAAGCCGTTGACCTTAAGGCCGAACGACCCGCACCGGGTTCGAGCCTTTTTCGTGACCGGTTCCCGTCACGACGTAGACCTTGAACCACGCCAGCGAGCCCAGGACTACTTGACGCGAGTGTAGGTCACGACTCGGCCCGATTTTTCGGTTGTGGTCAGGGTATGGACAGTCGGGCATTTCTGGAGATTCTTGGAGTGGTTGTCATTTCGATTCTTCCAGGAGTGGTTAGCATACTTCTAGGGGCGAACAACCCGCAACAGGTTCGAGCCTTTTTCGTGACCGGTTCGCGTCACGACGTAGACCTTGAATCACGCCGAGCCGGGGAAAGGCATGTCAGAGTACAAGCGTTTCGCCTCAGCACAAACCTTCCCCAACGGGGATATGCCCTCTAGCCCAGGGTTGGTGCCGCGCACCTACCCTGGGTCTTGGAACGCCGCAAACCCCAACCCCAACGGGGTTGTGTCCCCTAGTCCCAGACATACTTCTCGTCCCACTCCTCCCCATGCGATTTGAGAAGGGCGCGAAGTTCGTCTTGAAAACTCCACTTCTTGTGATGTTCTTCTTGGTTCAAGACATATTCTCGGATCCCATCCAAATCGGACGCACTCACGGAGAAGACGCCATAACCTGCTTGCCATGCGAAGTTTTGCAACTTTGGATCCCGCTGTTTTATCCAGGCCGAAGAAGTTCGTTTCAACTCCTTAATCCAGTCCGCCTGCGAAATTGTTCGAGACTGTCGAGCCAGGATGTGAACATGGTCCGCAACTCCTCCAATAATTTCGGCAGGGCAATTCAGTTCGCCGGAGGCGCGTCCGAGCCACCGATGCAATTCGCCCCTGAGCTGTGGGTTTTGCAAAAACGGTTCGCGCCCTTTTGTCGAAAAGACAATGTGGAGATAGACGACGGAGAGAGATTGGGGCATGACTCAAAGCTTACAGGGACACAACCCACTTTGGGGTTGGGGCCGTGGTTTCGACTATACCCAGGGTAGGCGCGACGCGCCAACCCTGGGCTAAAGGGTATTTCCCCTTTGGGGAAGGGATCACACAATTATTGCGCCGTGGGTGGATTAGAATAGAGAGGTGGTCGCCAAGCCAAATTGGAAGAAGTTTTCCCTGACCATCCTCATCGTAGGGTTCATTTTCGGCGCCGTGACGCAATTTTTGGAAATGAAAGCAACTAGGGCATATCGCGACGCGCGTGATCCGATTTTGGCGAGTCTGCACCGGCTTGAAGCGGACGATGAGCGAGTGTTTGGTGAGAAAAATGGGATCGGACTATTAGAAACCGAGAAGGGGCGCAAAGACTGCGTCGCCGCTTTAAGGGTTTTGGAAAAGGAGCGCGACCAGCTTCTGACGAAACTGCAAAAGCTCGACGTCCCTCGCAGGCTAGAGAACGCTCACAAGAGCTTGCTGGCTCTGGAAGAATCGAAGGCGAGGGTGATGAGGTCAAGAACGGCGGGCATTGAATCGGGCGACTTCGAAATTTCATATTCTGTTGAACTGAAAAAGTGAGTCTGAATCGCCGCGGAGTTTCCAGACGGCCATCCAATCTGCTACCCTATATTCACTATGCCATTGACTCGTGAACAGCTCGCCCAGCGCGCCGCGCAAGAACTCCGCGATGGGTTCTATGTCAACCTTGGGATCGGAATCCCGACCCTTGTCGCCAATTACATTCCCGCCGGGATGGATGTCGTTCTCCAGAGCGAGAACGGGATGCTCGGGCTGGGGCCCTTCCCCTTCGCGGGCGAGGAAGACCCCGATCTCATCAACGCGGGCAAGCAGACCGTCACCGAAATCCCCGGGACTTCGTACTTCAGCTCCGCCGATTCCTTCGCCATGATTCGCGGCGGGCACGTCGATCTCACGATTCTCGGTGCGATGGAAGTCTCCGAGGCGGGCGATCTCGCCAACTGGATGATCCCCGGCAAAATGGTGAAAGGCATGGGCGGCGCGATGGACCTCGTCGCCGGAACCAAGCGCGTCGTCGTGGTCATGGAGCACGCGAACAAGGCGGGCGAGAGCAAAGTTCTGAGCGAGTGCAAGCTCCCGCTGACCGGCAAAAAGTGCGTGAACCTCATCATCACCGACCTCGCCGTCTTCGAAGTCACGCCTTCGGGCATGATGCTGATGGAGCACGCGCCGGACGTCACGGTGGAAGAAATTCAGGCGAAGACGGAAGGGACGTTTGCGATTTCGCCTGATTTGAAGACTATAAAAGTTACGTGCGATTAGTGGAACGAAGGATATTTCAAGGCAATGCAAGATCAACTGAGTCACTTGGGTAGCGAAGTATTAGTCTCCATCGGGACTCTATTCTCTTCTTTTGATATGACTGAGGCATGGGCGAAAGTTCTAGGGGCCTATTCGTGGCCACTGTTGGTAGTCTTTATTGTGGTGTATTTACGCAAGCCTCTGTCGGAGCTCTTAGGAAAAGTTAGCTCGGCGAAGGTAGCGGGAAGCGAAATTACGTTCACACCTGTCTCCGCAGCTAAAGCTGCGTTAGAGCTCGTAGCTCAAGGACGTTACATAAGTATCGAACTAATGGGTATATGGCTGAACGAGAGCCAAGAAGCTCAACTGCCCTTTGAAGACATAAACACCGACTTTCATGCTTTATCCAGTGATCAACAGTTAGATGTTTTAATGCCTTTGCATGAGTACTTCGTAGATCGTTCTTTACTTATGATAGGCTTGGACTACCGCCAAGTCGACCGCAATGTTCAAGTATCATCACCTTTACTGCATGATTTTGTTGCAGAAGGATTCATTACTTTCCCTGCGGTCTTCCAGCGAAGGGGAAATGCAGTCCTGCTCTTCATTTGCTATCTTGAAGACCAGCCTGTGTCACTGCAAGCGGCTCAAGGGACGATACTCAGTAGCTTATTGCTATTGCAGGTAGGGTACGGTGACAATACAAATTGGACACTGAAAGTATTTTGCGTCTCAGTCACTGAGGATGAGGCCTTTTTGAAAGACCAAGTTCGGACAATTCAAGTGCAGTTTAGGGAAGCTATCGAAGGAGGTCGACTTGAGGTGTTTTTACTTCCATCTGACCGCACTTTTATTGAGAAATCGATACACAGTAGTTTGATGCGACAAAAGAATATGGCTGCTCAGAAGTCAGCCGCACTGGACCTGGAGAACGAAGATGATAGAGTATAACAAATTATCGAAACACACCGCATTCATATACGACCGTCGCCCCGTAGTTCTACAAGATGAAACTGAGTTGACAAAAGCGGTGGAATACGGGAATAATCCCAGTGCAAGCACTACTAATTCTGGAAGAGTGGTTCAGGAATTCCTTTTTGAGGATATGTCAGGGCACTTTCAATTGATCCAAACAGGAAGCGAACTCTTTAAATTATTCACTGAGGCAATCTGCATTTTCACTGCGTTTCGAGATCGCTTCCGTACTCAGAAAAATTTTGCTTTCATGGTTGAAGACGATTGGGCCATTGCCTTAGATTTGGTCCCTGACGGCAATGATCTCACGCTTCATGATTTCGGCGTAGGTAGAGTCAGGTTGCATATTTTAGTTTTAGATGCACGAGAACTGATTGTAAATCGTACTTTGATTATTCAAATGTTGAACGAGTCAGTCGATAGATTTTTTAGGTATCTCTGAGTGGGTTCGTTTTTAGATGGAGGGCCGGTCCCTCGACTGACCATCAAAGTTCCTACTGATGAATATTGTTGCCTCATAATCTTCAGTTTTGAACTCATGTGCGAGGGCAACTCCTCATTAAGAGTTGCGTTAGAAGAAAAGATAATCCAGTGACACAGGCAAAACCGACCCGAGACTATACTCTCGATGCTCTCCGAGGGCTCGCGATCTTGGGGATGTCTTTGTCCGGGCAAATCCCTTGGGGGACTCTGCCCGCGTGGATGTACCACGCCCAAACCCCGCCGCCGCAGATGGCAGACAACGCGAAAATCGCGGGAATCACGTGGGTGGATCTGGTTTTTCCGTTCTTTCTTTTCGCGATGGGGGCGGCGATTCCGCTGGTTTACGGGCACAAGCGCGACGATAAACAAGAGAACCGCCTCAGCATCGTCCTCGCGATTTTCAAGCGCGGGGCGTTGTTGTTTGCGTTTGCAATCATCAGTCAGCACCTTCGCCCCGGCTCGCTCTCCGCCAAACCCGACCAGACCACTTACGCCTGGGCGTTGCTGTTTTTCGTGGGGACATTGTTGTTGTTCATCCGGCTCCCGGTTCGGCGGAAATGGATCGAATGGGTTTGCTGGCTTGCGGGCGGGTTGATAGTCGCCTACGGGCTTTTCGGCTGGAAGTACCCCGGAGGAAAGGGCTTCGACCCGGCTCGGCAGGATGTTATCCTGATGGTGTTGTCGCAGGTTTCGGTGACGGCGTCGCTCGCGTGGCTCGCGACGCGAAAGAGCGCTCTCGCGCGGATTTTGGTCCTGGGGATCATGCTTGAACTCATCTTCATCCGCGACCACCCCGGCCCGATTCGCGACTACGTCTGGAACTGGACTCCTGCGCCTTGGCTCTACCGATTCGAGTTCCAGAAGTATTTGGTTGTCGTCCTCTCGGGGACGTTCCTTGGGGAAATCATCGCGATCCGAAACGGCCCTGAGCGGCCAAGTTTCTCCGGTTTTCAGCAGGCGGCAACGCTGTTCTTTGCCGGAATTGGGATCGTGACCACCGTCATCGGCCTTCTCGACCGTGCGGTTTTCGAGGCGGGTATGGTCGCTTTTCTTTGCGGCATCGGCGGATTCGCTATCACCCGCAACGACCCGGAGCGAAACATCGTTTGGAACTGGGGCTTTGCCTTGCTCATGCTCGGCTTTCTCGCGGAGCCTTATGGCGGCGGGATTCGCAAAGACCCGGCGACGGTGAGCTACTACCTTGTCACCTCGGGGCTTGCGTTTTGGGCTTATGCCGCGATTTCGAATTTCCGAACCTTGCTCAAGCGCACGGATAAGCGCGGATTTCTCGCCAGCGTGGGGGCAAATCCTTTGCTCGCCTACGCTTGCATCACGAACCTCGTTTTCGCTGGAATCCGCGTCACCGGGCTCTGGGATTGGGTGGGAAATCAGAATTGGGAGCCTTGGCCGCTGGTCGGCGCGGCGTTTTGCCAGACTCTGATGGTCGGATTTGTGTGCGCAATCGCGACCAAGCTCCGCGTGTTCCTCAGGGCATGAGCTAAAATATCTCCATGACCACGGTTCGGCTCTACGTGACCCTCAAACCCTCCCTTCTCGATTCCGCCGGACGCACGGTGGCGAGTTCGCTCCAGAATCTCGGCTTCGACGAAGTCCAAAACGCCCGAATCGGCAAGCTCATCGAACTCAAAGTCGAGAATTACGACGAGGCCCGAGTCACCGAGATGTGCAAAAAACTCCTCGCGAATCCCGTGATCGAGGACTATCGCTTTGAGGTGGTGCCTTGAAGGTTGCCGTCATCAAGTTTCCCGGTTCGAATTGCGACCAGGACGCGCTTTATGCATGCCGCGAAATGGGCTTTGGCGCAGAGTACGTTTGGCACGGCGAAAGTTCGCTAAGCGGGTTCGACGCGGTTTTCCTTCCCGGTGGATTCAGCTACGGCGACTACCTTCGCTGCGGGGCGATGGCCTCGCGAGCCGCGATCATGGACGAAGTGCGCAGATTCGCCGAAGAAGGTCGTCCCGTCATCGGTGCCTGCAACGGATTCCAAGTTCTTTGCGAAAGCGGTCTCCTCCCCGGCGCACTAATGCTGAACGAAGATGAGCGATTCGAGTGCCAAGATGTCTGGCTCAAATGCGAGACCAACCGAAGCCTCTGGACCGCCGGAGTAGACAAGATTCTGCGAATCCCCATCGCTCACGGCGAAGGTCGATTTACCTGCGACGACGAAACTCTTCGGCAGATTCAGGCTGAGAACCAGATTGCGTTTCGGTATGTAAGTGCGGAGGGAGAGCGTTCGGCAGGGGCAAACCCCAATGGCAGTCTGGATGAAATTGCCGGAATCTTGAACAAAAAAGGTAATGTATTAGGATTGATGCCGCACCCCGAGCGTGCGGTGAACGGCATTACTGGCAATTTTGACGGGAGACAAATACTGAACGCACTGGCATTGGTGAGCGTCTAGTTTCCTGTACTTTTGCCGATAATGCAAATAGGGCGAATTTTCATTACATGAGAAAGGTTTTCAATTCAGTTTCAATTTTGGTCGTGATGGGCCTCACGAGTGCGGCTTTTGCGAAGAAGTCTGTCCTCGGCAAACTCGGTCAAACCGTTGAAAAGGCGACGATTGTCGCCGCGCCAACGACCCGAGCGAGAGTCTATTATCACGCCAAGGCATTCGAATATCTCATCGTCAACGAATCCAAGACCGCGGCCTGGCTCAAAGTCAAGCTCAAAAACGGTCGCGATGGCTACATCGCCTCTAAATCCGTGGCCAAGCTCCCATACGATGTCACGGCCTCGCAACCAGTATCCACGGCTTCTGCTAACCAACCTCAGTTTGATGGAGTGGACCGCACTTCGCTTCCCGGATATGCGCTCAAATTCGTCGGAACTCCTTACGTTTGGGGTGGCGACGACATGAACAAGGGCATCGACTGCTCTGGCTTTGTGAAGAAGCTCTACGGGAAAATTGGTATCGACCTCCCCCGCACCGCGTCCGAACAAGCCCTCGTCGGCAAGCCCATCACCAATGTAGCCGACCTCCGCGAAGGCGACCGGCTGTACTTCTGGGAGAATAAGCGCAACAAAATCGGTCACACCGGAATGTACATCGGCAACGGCTATTTTATTCACTCCAGTCGGGGACGAAACGGGGTTGACACCTCCTATCTCACCGACAAGTGGCGCAAGATCCTCGTCGCCGCGCGACGCTAGGTTTAGCTTACTTCTTAGGTTGCCAGCTCTTCCAATACTCCGGATCTTCGATCTGTAGGGCCTCTTTCGTCAGCCAAAGGGGGGCGTAGGTGTCGAGCATGACCGCAAGTTCCTCGGTCCGCGTCGCGCCCAAACTCGCCTCCACCGCACCCGGTTGAGGGCCGTGGGGAATGCCTAGCGGGTGGACCGTGATGGAACCCTCTTCGATCCCCTTACGAGAGCCGAATTTGTCGTTACAGTAGTAGATAATCTCGTCCGAATCCACATTCGAGTGGTTGTAGGGAACGACAATCGCGTTGGGATGGTAATCCAGAACCCGAGGGCAGAATGAGCAGATAACGAAGCCCGCGCCTTGGAAGGACTGGTGGATCGGGGGCGGCATATGAAGCTTGCCCGTGATCGGCGCGAAGTCGTGAATGCTAAATGCCCACGGGAAAACGTAGCCATCCCAGCCGACGATATCAAACGGGTGATAGGCATATTCGTACCGAATGATGCGCCCGCGAGCCTTGGTCTGGACAAAAGACGCCGCTACCATCGTGGATGAAGAGCAACTCGTCGCCCTCGGCATTCTTGTAGTAGTCCTTCATCTGTTCCGCAATCACCGCCTGGAACCAAATGACGTCGGTGTTGCCCATCAAAGGAATGCGCCCATTGACCGCATCGCCGCGGGGTTGCATGAGGTTGGTTTTGAGGTGGCGACAGTGCAAAGCCTCATCTTTCAAGTAGGTCGGTTCAACATTGCCCATATCCTCCCAACCCGAAACTTCCGTCGGAAGGTTGATATGATACGTCAAGGACATCGGGCCGCTAAAGCCGCGTGTGCTGATGAGCTGCTCCGCGTACAGTTTCCCTTCGGGATCACGAAATTGAGTGTGCCGCGTTCTGGGCAGGTTTCCGAGTCGGTGATATCGAGGCATTCTAAACCAATTTTACCGCTGGTTGAGGGGTGCCCATTGACTTTAGGGGTGAAAATCCCGTAAAGTGCAGGAGTGTTGAAAAATATTATTTCACTTTCACTCGTCGCTGGCTTGGTAATTCTTGCCGGATGTGGCCCAAAGGAGGCCCCAGTCGAAGGTTCTCCGAGTGCCGGCTCAACCGCCGCCAAGAAGTATAAGATCGCCATTTCACTCCCCGCCGCCGACCACGGCTGGATTGCCGGAGCCAAGTGGTGGGCCGAAAAGATTGCGAATGAGCACGAAGGTGAAGCTGAAATCAAGATTCAAACTTCCGCTGACCCTGCCGCGCAAACGAGCGACATTGAGACTATGTTGCTCTCCAAACCTGATGCAATGGTCGTGCTCGCCACGGAAAGCGCACCGTTGACTCCGATTGCAAAAAAGATTAAGGAGCAAGGATGCCTCCTCGTTAACGTAGACCGCGGATTCCTTGAGCCGGTAGCAGACCTTTTCTTGAGTGGAGACAACAAGGCTTTCGGGACTAAGGCGGCTGAATACATCGGTAAAAAGTTAGGCACCGGCAATATCGTGATTCTGGAGGGCGTTCCTTGCACGGTCAACACTGACCGCGTCACAGCATTTAACGAAGAAATCAAGAAGTACCCGGGAATCAAGGTTTTGGATAGCCAGCCCGGCAAGTGGAATCAAGAGGAAGCGTTCAAGGTTACCGAGACGATGCTTCTGAAGTATCCGAAGATTGATGCTATTTGGTCCTCGGACGACGACATGTCGCTCGGTGCCGAAAAAGCGCTCAAGGGCGCAAATCGAGAGAACGTCTGGATGCTCGGCGGAGGCGGAATGAAGGACATCGTCAAGCGAATTATGGACGGTGACAAGATGTACCCGGCGACCGTCACTTACTCGCCGAAAATGATTGGGGACGCGGTCTCTCGTGCATTCGAGATGCTGAAGAAGGGCGAAAAGCCGACATCGCAAAAGCTCGAAATCATCCCGGTTGAGATCATTACTCCGGAAAATGCGAAGGGATTCTACTTCCCTGACTCCATTTACTAGAGACCCAGCAAACAAAAAGGGCGAGCGAATTTTATCCGCTCGCCCTTTTTCGTGCCTTCAGACTACTTTCGTCGTCGCGCTAGGAACAAGCCCGATCCTACGAGTGCCATGAGCAAGGAACTTGGCTCGGGAACCGCGTTGTATGTAATATCAACCTTTCCCACCGCGAAGTCCTCGCCTAAGGTCGGATTAACGGCCTGGAAACTAATGTTGTTATCTCCAGAAGCCAGAAGAAACGCCTGAACTCCTGTAAAAGTGACAAGGGTCGGAGCGGGTGAAAAATATCCGGTGCCGGTCGCAAAGCGACCAATCAAGTGAGAATTGATATAAGCATCGACATCAAATCCAACTGTACCGGTCGAATTCCACAAGCCCTTTTTGATAGTAATGCTTGCGCCCGAGACCAGATCTGCCCCGGGGGTTGCCAGATTGACAAAACCTGCGCCGCCCATCGGGCCACCTTGGATAATGTAGGGGCCGAGCTCGCCCGTGGTCACTGTTGTTTGGGCAAAAGCTCCCGTCGCCGCAAACAGCGATGCGGCAACGAATGTGAATTTTATTGTATTTTTCATGATCCTCTCCAGGAAGGTCTGATGATCCACCAGACACTTCAATTGTATCAAGATAAACTCATTTTTTGAGACAGTAATATTACTAGGTTATAGGCTAGAATGCCCCGCTTCCAGTCCACAACTCAAAGGTTGGCGTGAACGAGATGTTAGGAGCTTTTAGTCGGATGGTCAGATACTGCGCCTGACCGGTTGGGAGAGTGCCTCTTAATGCCACGAACGGGGCAGGGTCATTCACACTTACCCCACTTCTGGACACTACCTCGTAATTCTGAGTTGTACGCACAATGAGGTTAAGCGGACCGGTAAGCGTTGCCCCAGAAACGTTGGCGACCTTTACCGCTAATTCAACGAATCCGCCTTTAACGGCGCCACGCGCTGGGCCCAGGAAACTGGCGGCACATTCGGCGAAATGGACCTGACCGGTGGTGACGCACAGCGCGAGCAGTCGCTCCGCCAGTTCGCAGAACGCGGCTTTGCCCCGATTCTGGTTCCTGGCTTCAACTGGGAAGCCGCTATCCGCACTGTGGCAGCAGA
>JAIOPU010000148.1 GCA_021413725.1 Armatimonadota bacterium
CCCGCCTGGCGAAGCCAGCGACCATCGCTTTTCAAGTCGCGAACCTTGCGGTCATCGCGACTTTCGCTTGTATCGCGACGCTATTCGTGAACAACCGCTTCGAGTTCGAGTATGTCTGGGCACACTCGGATCTGAGAAACCCCATCGCCTACCGAATAGCCGCCATTTGGTCCGGTCAGCAGGGGAGTTTCCTTCTCTGGACTGCATGGGCCGCCATCTTTGCCCTCTTCACCGTCAATAAGACAAAGATTTATAAACGGTGGTACGGCATTTCATATGCCGTAGTTCTCTGCTCGCTGACCGCAATTCTAGCTTTTGAATCACCGTTCAACCTCAACATGGTGGACGGAAAAGTGTTCGTCCCCGCCGACGGCTTCGGACTTGCTCCCTCGCTCCAGAACTACTGGGTGATCATTCATCCTCCCACCATCTTCGCCGGATTCGCATCTCTTACGGCACTGTTTGCGCTGGCCTTCGCGGCCCTCATGGTCAAAAACTACGACCTCTGGCTTCCCATCGTTCGCCCCTTAGCTATTGTTGCACTGACTCTGGTCGGAGTCGGTCTCTGCATGGGCGGATTCTGGGCCTACGAGACGCTTGGATGGGGCGGGTTCTGGATGTGGGACCCGGTGGAGATCGTCAGCTTCGTTCCTTGGTGCTTTGCGATCGCATTCATCCACGGTATTGTTGTGCAAACGGCAAAGCAAAAGTGGAAGCTCAGTAATCTTCTGCTGGGCGGCGCGCCATTCTTGTTCTTCATCTACGGTACTTTTCTTACCCGCTCGGGATTCTTGAGTGATGCTAGTGTTCACAGCTTCGCCGAGATGAACAGCTCAGCCCTCAAACTACTGATTGGCCTTATGGCAATCGTAGTGCTTGGATTCATGGGCCTCTGGTTTGTTAGGGTTTGGCAAGCACGCAAAGAGGAATCTGTGGGTAATGAAAGGCTCACACGGGATCGATGGATGTCCTTGGGAATTTGGGCTGTTTCTCTGCTCGGTCTGGCCTCCTTCGTCGGCATGAGCGTTCCGCTTATCATGGCCCTAAGAGGGCAGAAACCGCGGGTAGTTGAAGAAGGTCTTTATCATCAAGTTCTTCCCTACTTCTTCATTCCGGTCATGATCCTGATGGCGATTGCCCCGTTCCTAAGCTGGCGCAAAACCGATCCTAAGAAACTCTGGGGACGAGTTTACAGCGTTGCTTGCATCTCCATTGGAATCACAGCCGCACTGTTCTTCACCGCCATCACAACTAAGTACAACACTCAGATCGACCTTGCCCCGAAGGTCACGATGCTCAATAAATACGTCGTGAACGGCCTTTCCTGGATTATGTTCCTCGTTGCGCTTTGCTTGTTCACGGTGGTCGCGAGCGTTTGGCATAGTGTCGAACGATATCGAGGCAAAATGATTGGAACCAGTGGGTTCATGGCCCACGTCGGAGTTGCCCTCCTGATGTGCGGACTGATCGTTTCGCGTGGCTTTGAACGCAAGGACACGGGAATGCTCATGAAGGATCACCCCACAAACGTTCTGGGTTACAATTTCACCTATTCTGGAATGACTTCCAACGACAAGGATCGCGAGAATAAGCTCCTCCTTGACGTTACGGGAGCCGGAAAGAACAAAATCTACACGGCGCGTCCCGGAATGTACAAAACAACGATGGGTGACGGCCAAGAAACCACAATGGTGTGGCCCGATATCCGCCGGGGAGTCCTGCAGGATACCTATCTTGCCCTTGGACAACCTCAAACGAATGGAACCCAAGTAGTGACGGTAAAAGTCGGCGAAACCGTGACATTCGGGGAACTTCTCTTGACTCATTCAGGTCTAAAAACTGAAGGTCAACCCGGAACACCAGGAACAACCTTCGGCGCATCGGTGAAAATCACAACCAAGGGTAAATCAAAGGTCATTGAACCTAAACTTGAACTCCAGAGTCAGGGTCCTCCCAAAGAACTACCCGCCTCACTGGATAAGAACCTTAACCTAGTTCTAACCGGAATGAATGCCAGCGACAAGTCCGTCTCTTTGAGAGTGGACTTTACCGATCCTATGTACCCGGTAGAGGTTTTCCATAAACCGTTTACCTCACTCGTTTTCCTCGGCACGTTCTTGATGACCGTGGCGGGAATCATGTCGGCGTGGTATCGCCGAGCCCCCCAAACTTCCCCAGTTCCTGCGAAAGCGGGTTCGAAGTCAGGGGCAAACTTGAGTCCTGATGAAGGACTCACTCTTGCAGGAGAATCACAATGAAAAGATCACTAATGACAATGTCTCTACTCGGCCTAACCGTGTTCGCCTTGGCCACGTCTGCTTTCCTTGGCGTGTTCACAAGCACATACAAGGTCAAAGCCGACTCCAACCTTGGTAAAGCCAAGTGTGGCGTATGCCATATGTCCGCAAAGGGCGGGAAACTCAATGCCTATGGCAAAGATATCGACGCTGCAATGAAAAAAGCAGATTCTAAAAAAATGACGGCGGCTATTTTGAAGTCGGTCGAAGGATTGGATTCCGACAAGGACGGTACCAACAACGGCGCCGAAATCAAAAAGGACAGTCTGCCTGGCTCATAAGAGCAAATGACCCTGCCCGACCCACTAGGGTCGGGCAAAATCTTCGGGAGTTGCTATGATAAAGAAACTATTTCTCTGTATTTTAACGACCTCAATCGTGAGCTTCGCAATGCCGACGAGTGAGTATCTTGATGCGTTTGTGGCCCACTATAAAATACCGGCAACATCCGCGCTGGCCACGAAGTCGTGCGCAGTGTGTCACGTTTCCGCGGACGATTTTGAATTCAATCCTTACGGCGAGAGCCTCAAGGGAAAGATGAAGGAGTTGAAGAAGGAAGCCGTTGACGGCACCGTCTTGGCGGCCTTAGATTCAGCGGACGCTGATGGAGACGGAACTCCGAATAGCGAAGAAATCGCGGCAAACACACTTCCAGGCGATCCTAAAAGTGGTGCAAAACCAGGCGTCGCTGTCGCGGAGCCCGCACCCAAAAAGCCCGAAAGCATGATTCCGAAGAATGCCTTTCATCCGGCCATCGTTCACTTCCCCATCGCGCTGTTCATTGCCGGACTCATTCTCGATGCCCTTGGGTTGTTCAAGAATGACAAAACTCTGCTTTTAGCGGGCTGGTACAACCTCATTTTCGCAGCGGTAACCGCCTTCGGAGGTATCGCCTCGGGCGTCATGGCAATGGTTTTCAAGGGCTACCCACTTGCGGGCAAGGTCCAGAACCACCTGCTATTGGCCACCATATCAACCGTCCTCATGTGGGCAATGATTTCGATGCGACTGCACAAGCATGAAAAGATGAACGTTACGCAACGTGTTATTTACTACTTGCTCGCGATCATCGCTTTCTTCCTCATCTCCTGGGCTGGCCACGTGGGTGGCGATCTGGTATACGGATAAACATTATGAAAAGTGGAACTCTCATTTCTCTCCTCGTGGCATCAGTTGCCGTGGTCGGACTAGGCTTTGTCTTCGTACAAAACTCCAGTCCCTACCTAACGATCAACCAGCTCTCCAAGACTTCCCAGGGAGTTCATGTTGTGGGCAAGATCGTGCCGGGTAGCCTCAAAGAAAATCCGATGCAGCGCGAAACGCGCTTCAAGATTTCCGATGATACCGGACAAATGGACGTCCTCTACAACGGACCGACGCTCGCCAATCTAGCGGTCGCCAAACAGGTCGTCGTAGTGGGAAGCATGGATGCAACCCAGTTCAAGTCAGACCAGATGTTGGTAAAGTGCCCTTCGAAGTACGAAAGTAACAAGAAAGCCGAGGCACAGTAACTCATCTTAAAGCACTCTGAAACCTCACCGAGGATTTCAGAGTGCTTTATGTTATGGGCAACACTTTAAGCACAAAAAACCAAGCCACTTTCGACCAAGTATTCGAGCATCCGATCTCCCAGGACTTACAGTGGCAGAGCCTTCGAGAACTCTTTGAAGGATTTGGAGAAGTCCACGATGAGAACAGTGGCAACTTGAGGGTGACTGTAGGCGACCATTCGTCCGTATTCCCTTTCTCCAGCCCGACAGAATTCGCTTCAGTAGAAGATGTTGTCAAGATTCAGCACTTTCTCAACGACGCTCAGGTGAGCGGGACGGCCGAAGTAGAAGGCGATTTTCTGCTGGTTATTGACCACCAGGAGGCTCTTATTTTCAGCACCGAGTCAAAAGATGCCGTGCCGGTCAAAGTAACCCCCCACGATCCCCAGGGCCACCTTGGTCAAGTCCACTCGGGCAGGTCGCAATTTCAGCATACTGATCAAAAGAACCTGAACCGCTATTTCGGAGAAGTCACCAAAGCCCTAGCCGGCGCAGATCGGATTCTGGTTTTTGGCTCGGGATCAAGTTCGAGCAGCGCGGTTGCCCTCTTTGTCGCTTGGCTAGAGAAGTCCAACAAGAACCTCGCCGAACGAGTTGTCGGTAGCCATTCTGTGGACCTCAGCCACATGACCCATGGTCAACTTCTTGCGAAAGCCAGAGAAATTTACCAGGTTTAGTCACTCCTTTCGCACAAAACGGCGTTTTGGGCAGAGGCTCGGATACAATGGTGAGTATGCCCCTGTTTTTTTGGGGCTACCTTTGAGGATTATCATGAAAAGAGCAATAGGAATTGGCCTGCTGGCATCAGTCGCAGGCATCGCTTCGGCGAACTTACTTGTGAACGGAGGATTCGAGAGTCCAGTACTCGGTAACGGTGGATTTGCCAGCTATGGTGGCGGATCGGGCGCAATAACCGGTTGGCAAGTCGTAGGAGACCAAGTTCTTCTGCTGGATACCAACTATGCTGAGCCCCAATACGGCGTAGCCCCCTTTAGTTCCGCCGAAGGGCGACAGTCCTTAGACCTAACCGGATCGGGCAACCATGGTCTCACGAGCGGAGTTACGCAGACATTCGCCAGTGTCCAAGGTACGCAGTATTTGGTGTCCTGGAAACTCGCGGTTTCTTACTCGTCCAACGGCGCTCCCTATTACCAGCACGAGAGTGTGATGGATCTGAGTTGGAATGGCGGAGCAAGAACATCGTTTGTGAACAACGATACGAGCACTCCTGGAACCAACAACTGGCACTCGTATTCCGCGATCTACACCGCGACCGCGACGACCTCTTCGGTCACGCTTTATTGCGGCTATGCCGGAACAGACAATAACAACATCAGCATTGATGATGTTCAGGTCAATGTCGTACCCGAGCCAGCTTCGCTGGCGGCACTCGGTCTCGGCTTCGTTGCCCTGCTGAAACGCAAGCGAAGCTAAAACAACATTGCCGATCGTCAGCTCATAACTGGCGATCGGCAAATCTCCCCTCTGGGGCGATACGTCTCTGCTGAACTACGACCTTGGTTGAACCCGACTACGGTCGGAGGGTGGATCCTCCCTCGCTTTCTGTTGCCAGAACGTTCTTTTCGATCCTAGAGACACTTATTCGGTTTCGTGCACAGCTCCCGTGTTCCCTTTTCGGGGAAACTCTCACCGGCGCATCGCCTTATTTATATGATACGGCAGACCCGTGCGAGATGCAAGTACCAAATTTCTTGTCCAGCTTTTGGAGGACAAGGCTCACTCATTGCCTTTATGAGATGGCGCGAAGACATGGTAGAGGAATAGCACGGTGAAGATCGCCAAGAAATTATAGGAAGACTGCCGTCGCCCGCTACCGCAATCGCCATTATTAGGACTATTCCAAAAAACAGGATGAAAGATCATCAGCGCAATGCAAATCGGCAGCACTCGTCCTCTTCGCTTCCTACGCAGGCGTTCGTAGAGCAACGCTAAAGTTAAGACCGCGCAAACTCCTCCGCTGAACCACCCAAGTACGAGTGATTCTTTCATCAGTACCCAGATATGCCAATCACCGCTACACGCGAGGAGGTTCACTGTTTCCTCACCAGCGGCCCACCGACGCCGTCGATACCAAAAAGATCCTCATCAACGACCACATTGAAAAAAACCGTCGGCCAAGCAAGAAACCAACAAAAGAGAATCGCCAAGCCTTGCCGCATTGCTTTAGAAAAGTCAAAATGGTGCCCGCCAATGAGAACGATATTTGCAACAGATGGGGCGGTCAACAAAAAGTTTATGTCATGAACCGTGAGATACGCTGGTCCCACCATGTTGTAGAGGCCCAGAGCCCCGATCCTTTGGTAAAAGACGAACTCAAGAGCCGTCGAAGCAATCATAATCGGCGAAAACATGAGAATCGGAAGATGCAGCTTTGGATAGCGATTCAAGACAGAACTCGCGCAAAGGCAATAGGCCAGGCTCGCCACCAGCGTTCCCGGAATTGCCAAAACCAGTCCAATCAGTTCCATGAGGCTTCAACCCGACGAGGTCAAGTCTATACTACCGGCCCCAGTAAAACCGCACCAACGCCAAACACAAGGCCAGCGCGTACCCATTGGCAAAGCGGTCAAACCGAAAATAGTTGTCATCGCGCTTGATGATCGCTGCGGCTGAAACCATAAGGAAGGAGGCGGCAAATGGTGAAAGGACGACGCTCGCGATTTGTCCGGCTTCGGTCTGGATCATCAGGTTTGGAAATGCCAAGAGGCTGAGACCACCGGCTACCACTCCAAAAAAACAATACCAGAGTCCGATCAGTATAGGATTCGGTTTTGGCTTAAATGGCGCCTCTACCCAAGCCAAACCGAGGTGGACTAGTAGGTCTGGTACGAAGTGCACCAGTACCTCCAAAATCAATTCGAGCAATAATCCCATATGAGGCTATTTCCGAAAGAACTCGAACACTGCCTTTGGCATCTCAACGAGGAACATCCACAGGAAGTGCAATAAGTCGCACACCATCAGAATTAACTCTAAGACGTACCAAATTGCCCCCAAAATCTCCATGCCTTAATTTCCTCGTTACAGTTCAGAACAAGCCGAGCTAAGACACAGTTCCGAAAAGTGGACTTTTGGCCCAGCCGTGTAAAATAGCAACATGAGGAAGACTTGGGCTCAGAAGCGCGACAGTAGCCGCACTCCAGAAGTCGAAATCATTGAGAAGCCGATGGCTGGCCTCGCCCCGGGAAGTAAGCTCCTGATTTCGACCCCGCAAGAGTTTGACGATTACATCAGGACAATCCCGGCCGGATCGAGCACCTCGATCTCCGAAATACGAGCCGAATTAGCCAAGCGGCACGGCGCGGACGTCACCTGCGCCCTGACGGCGGGCATCTTTTTGAGAATTCTCGCCGAAGCCGCCTACGAGGATATGCTCGCAGGCAAACCAGTCGCGGACATTACCCCGTTCTGGCGAGCGATCGACCTGAAGTCCAAAACGGCGGCAAAACTCACCTTCGGCACCGAGTTCCTGACAAAAATGCGAGTTTCAGAAGGATTAGAGCCCTAAATACGCTCCGTGTCCCCTAAAAACATGACATGAAACCCTTGTAATTTCATACTCATGGCATAAAAAATGACGTACTCTATATTGGGTCTGGAGCAACGACTTCAAACTCAGTAAGACGACAAGCACAAGACTGACATTCGCCCCGACTGGAAACCAGCCGGGGCTATTTTTTATGTCTTTCGAACGACCTCGATCATGACCTGAATCTGCTCATGGCCCTTAAGCGTGAAGGGGATCGTCACCACGCCGTTCAAGGCCCGGAAGGTCTTATCAAAAGCATCCACTTCCTCGCCCCAAAGCCCCTTAACTCGGAGTTTCGTCTTCACATCCCGGTCGCTCGGGTTCTCGATATGAACCAATGCCCAGCGTTTTCGCAAGTCAAGTTCGACTCGCCGGATCTGTCCGAACTCGAGCTCAAACTCGGCGCTGATCTGCCGGAAAATGACTCTTCGCCCCACGCCATCCCAAGGGGTTACAACGTACTTCTCCGCATCTTGCTCAAAGTGGCATCCAAAAGTATAAGTCCCCAGCACTTGATTCGGCAGAACATACGCCCCGACCGTCCGAAGATAGTGGAAATAACCCAGCCCACTCGCGCCGGTGTAAGTTGAATACCCCTGATGCTTGCTGCTGAGGTCGGGCGAATAACACATCGAGCAAGCGCCATCGGAGCGCACCAACGCCCAAGGCCCCATCATGCCGCCAAAGGCAAGCCGCATATAAGCCTCGGGAATCGCGGCGTAGTCCCGGTCGAGCTGAGTGAAGAACATCGCCGAATTCGGAATCGTCGTATGAGCGAGGCAAGCCTCGCCGCGATCGACAAGAGCCTTGAGAGGGGTCGAATCCGCCCCATCCCAGTTACGTTTGTCGCTGCCATACCACCACCAGCTCGGCGCGAGCGAGCGGGCTGCAAAGGCGCACCGAAGCGTCCGCTCCAAATGCTCATCATTTCGGTCGAGGAGCGCAGACTGGAAGACCTCTTCAAAGCCTGAAGTATCCAAAACCGACTCTCCTGCATAGGGGAATTCCTGCTTCAAAATCTCCTCAGACTTCTCGGCAACCTGCGGCCGAAGAATGTTCAGCTCTTCGTAAATCCCCTCGCTTTGCAGGTCTTCGAGCATTTCGTATATCCGCGCATAACCTGGAACGCCGACGGTGCGGACATAATGCCGCCAGCCAAACTCGAACATGGCAATTGCGGTCCGAGCGGACCACTTCAGGTAAGTCCCCGCCTCCTCTTTGGTCGTCCCGTAGGTTTTCGCGATCTTGTACATCGCGTGGTAGAGGTTAAAAACGCTCGGATAGGTCAGGGGCCGACCTACATAACAGGCCGTAGTTCCTTCCGTCAAAACAACACCCACCGAAAAGTCGCTCGGGTTCTGGACGTCATCGCGCAAGAACTCGGAAATATAGTCATCCAGAGCCACAATCTCCTCCTTAACCGGATATATGGAGTTCTTTTCGGCAAGAAAGAGCGCATCGGCGAGGCTGCACTCGATTCCACTCGCGCCTTGATATTCCTCGGCATCGCTCACACGCTCGGCAAGAGCGTAATTCGCGAGCAAAATTCCTTTATAGAGTGCGCTAGAAGGGTCGGGGTGAACCTGATTCTCGACGATCCATTGCGCGCGCTTCTTGATCAGCGTCTCAATCGGCTCGGTAAACATCAAGTGGACGTGGCTGAGGCGGCCATGGGTGTCTTCGAACGAGACCCTTACCGGGCCAGGTGTTTTGGGGCGCACGAAGCAGAAGCCCCCTTCCTCGTCGCTGTCGACCTCGATCAAGGCATCCTTCGAGCACATGAACTTCTTGACCGCAGTTCCCTGCACTTCCACTGCGATCCCCACGTCGGCAGGGGCGACGGCACTGGGTAAAAGGCGCACAGCCGGTCTTCCGCAAGCGACGAGGGTTTGGCTGAGCGTGTCCTCCTTGTCTCTCTCAGAAGGCACAAAGCGCATCTGGAAGGTCCGAGAATCTCCTGGCTCCAAGATCAGCGAAGTGTGGTCGTTGCTCCACGTTTTCCAGCCTTCCCTCTCAACCGTCGCGCGGCTATAGATGTAAACCACCGGAATCCCTTCCCACTGGTGCGGGGTGTTCAGGCTGGCGGGGATGTTGGCGTAAAATTCCCAGCCGGTGTCTGCTCCGGGAAACATCAAAAGTCCGGGCGGTTCGCTCGTCATGCGTTGAGCAAAGACCCAACTTGCGGCTCCACCGACGAATTTATGAATATAGAGCCGCGAATTCCAGAGTCGCTTGAGTTGGTCGTCGCTCCAGCCGAAGCCGTCGTAAAAGTTATTCAGCGCAAGCGGAAAGCCAAGCTCACCGATCTCGATTGACTTCTTTCCGCGATTCTTGATCGTGAGGTCCCAAACAATCTGCGGAATCTGCCCCGCAATCTCATAAAATTTCCCCGTCGCCTCGATTTCCGGCAAAAGCGGGAAATCATAGGTAAAGGGCACCTGATCGCGCGGCATGAAATCGTCTAGGTCGTCGTCGCCGTCCGAGGTGTGTTGCGCCGTGGAGTTGCGGCTGACGATCCATGGGTCGTCGGGGTTGGTGCGCGCCCCAAGGAGGATAGTTCCGGGGAGAAGGTCCTCGCTCGACTCCTCGCCGAAGGTGAGCGGGGGAAGGCAAAACTGGAAGTCCTCGCCCTCATCCGGAAGCGATGGGTCACTCGCCCAAAGCTCCGTAATGCGCCCTCCTGGGCCAAATTCCATTGTAATCAGACTGCCGGACAGTTCCGGCCGCTCGCCATCGAAAGGATCCACCCGCTCAGGTTACCCGTGCATGGGTTTCGGATTTGGTCAGAGGCTAGTTTCGCTGATGGAAACGCTTATGGCACCACGTCGATGGAATGTAATGGTAACTGTTTGCCGAGTACCACTAGCACGTACGATTTGCATGTGAACGGGTGCTGGCGTTCCGAGTATCTGACACAGGATTTTCGTTACTCTGTAACTCTTTGCCTTTCCGTATTTCCTGTCCGCCTCCTCCAACTTTTCCACTACTTTGGAACTGGCAACCTTGGATCGAAGCGCGTGATCATAGTTTCCGGCGAGCATACAATCACCTATCACAACAGCACCATCTTTGGCCAGAGCGCGGCCTCCTGCCATTAAGTAGCTTCCTAACAGGCCGAGGACTCCAAAAAAGCCGATGAAGCCAAGGACGAATATCTTGAGAACTTTAGGGGAAACTTCCATTTCACTTGAACATCACAAAGCAAAATCCGCCGTAACCACCGTGTGATCCGACGGCCGCTCGCAATCCCTCAACGCGCGGTCGATCCAGCACCGCTCGCACTTCTCCGCCAGCTCCGGAGTCGCGTAAATATGGTCGATTCGCCAACCCAAATTCATCCGGTAAGCCCGCACATTCATAAACTCCCAGAACGAAAAATGCCCCGCGCCTGGTTCAAACTTTCGGAACATGTCCGTCATCCCAGATTCCAACACAGAGTCAAGCCGGACGAACTCATCCGGGTGGTGTCCTACGCCGCCGAGCACCTTCTTGGAGTCAAAAACGTCCTCAGGCTGACGCGCGATATTGATGTCCCCGAGCCAAATCACATTCTTGTACTGAGCAACTTGTGCGTGAAGGTAATCCCGGAAGGCATCGAACCACGCCAATTTGTGGGACCACTTCTCGGAGCCGACAGTCGTGCCGTTGGGAACATAGGTATTGATGACCCGAACCCCCTCAACCGTCACAGTGACAATCCGGCTATCCACATTCAGCACCTCAGCCTGAAAGTGCTTCTCCACATGGGTCATCGGCAGCCGAGATACGGTCGCAACCCCATGTCTTCCCTTCTGCCCATGAATCGCGGACAAGTACCCCACTTCCGCAAACGCCTCCGCCGGGAACTTATCCTCCTCGCACTTGATCTCTTGCAAAGCCACCACATCCGGCTCATTCACCGCCATCCAGTCGAGCAAGTCGTCGAGCCGAAGTCGAATGGAGTTGGCATTAAACGTCGCAATTCTCATGGAATCCATTGTGGCACCCGATTCTCCTTTGAGGCCGGACCATTTTCCCGTCAAACCGAAGCAAAATCCTTCGTAGGAAAATGATTTCCCTTGATGCCCGAACGATTTTCCTTCGTAGTAAAATGATTTTCCTATCAAGGAATTTCATTTTCCTACACCACTTTTTGCAATTCCCACGCTGGAATTTTCATTTCCCACGCCGAAATCTACGTTTCCAACGCCGGAATTCTCATTTCCTGCGCCGAAATTTACGTTTCTAACGGCGGAATTCTCATTTCCCGCGCCGAAATGTACGTTTCCAACGCCGAGATTGACAAATACAACACGCAATGACCGCTCTCCCAAGCCGCTACTTCGAACGGCGAGGACGTTGCTTGGCAGAAATGGACTTGATGACCAAACGACTCTCACCAGAAGGGTCAATGGGGACTTTCGCACTCGCAAGAGCTTGTTGGATGAGAGCTTGGACATCGGCGTTTTCCAGCAACTCAAGAGGAATGAGGCGCAAACTCCGCACCAGGTTCCCTTCCCCTTTGAGCAAACCCTTGGGGTCGGGTATGGAGACGCCTTGCAGAAAGCACAGCGTCACCCACCTGGGCGCGAGCAGAATCGAGAGCACTGCATTCGAGGGCTTATCATCCGGGCAAAACCCGATCACAAGGCCATTATAATTGTCGTAGACCATCTCCACCGCTCCGGGCACGAATTCCCGCAGCCGAGCCAGCGCCCTTCGGCCCTGGTCGGCAATCTCCGGCGTGTATTTGTCAAAGAACTCTTCGAGTTGTTCCTCGGCAAAGCTCATTTCACCTTGAGCCTCACGATTCCGACATCAATTCCCTGCCCTCCAGTGGTCTGATGGCAATGCACGGCAATGACATTCTTGCCCACCTTGACCGCCGACTTTGCAAGCGAAACGAGATCGTAGTTGCTGTTGTAACCCGTCTCCCTCGCAACCAGGACGCCGTTTATATAGACCTCGGCATCCTCGTCGTGATAGAGCGACAGCAGGAGATTGGCGGTTGAGCCAGTCACCGTGAACTCGCGGCGGAGCCAGATATCGGGCGAATTCCAGACCGTGCCGACCACCGCGCCCGGTGTCTCACGGGATCCGAAGCCTCCTGGCCCCTGTTTCCATGCCGATGCGTCGTAGCCGACCTCGAACCACTTGCCCTCCGGCTTTTCAGTTCTATAAGACCAAGTTTGGGCAGTCTTCTCTGAGGTCGGGACGATCACATCATAGACCGGTCTCTCGGGCAGTGGCGCCCAGTCCGCAGAATTAGTCTCATCCATCTTGGCGTACTTTTGCCACAGTTTCTTATCGTAAAGCATCTTCAGGAAGAACCCGCCGACCACGGGACGCGAGTGCATTCCGATGTGCTTGCCCGAGAAGCAGTCGTAGAGGTCGCCGATTCCGTTGCGCTGGGGAGACTCGTTTACGTACCGGAACGTGGCGTCCACCATGGCCTGAAAGTCGGCGTCATTCTCCGTCAGTGTCGCCGTCCAAAGCGTCCAGTCGATTTTGCTGGGATGCGCGTTCTGGCGGCTGTCCAGTGCGAGCCCAAAGGGGCTAAGCTTTTTGCGATAGAACGCCATCTCGGTTTGCTTGAGAGCTTTGGGGAAGATGTCCAAGCCCAGAATCCGGTCCCAGACCATGTTGTACTTTTGTCCCCAGGTTCCCGGCTGGTCAAAAGCAAGTCGGTAATGATCGCCATCGAGAGCTTCTTTTGCCCACTGCTTTGCGAATCCTTGCGCCAGAATTTTGTACTCGGCTGCTTGAGCGGAGAGCCCTCGGATCTCGCAAAGCTTGCCGTAAGACGCGAGTCCCAAAATCGCCTTCACGGAGAGATTTGTCTGATGCGCCATGTGCCCCATAAAGTCGTCCGTGCTGAGCTGGTTTTCAGGATCGAACCCCTTTTCGCGCAGGAAAACCGCCCACTTAGTCAGCGTTGGCCAGTACTTCTCGGCAAACTTGGCGTTCCCTTCCATTTCGGCGAGGGCTGCCGTGAGGATGAGCATATTTCCGGTCTCTTCGACCGGCATCTGGTTCTCCTCCGTCCGCTCTCCTCCGCCGTAAACTTGCCCATTCGCTTTGGGATAAGTTCCGAGGTCGTGGGGCGCGAACGGCCACTTCCAACGTCCCGAGGAAGCGTAATCCAAGTTCGAAACAATCATCGCCTTCGTCAGACTGGGGCCGAACAAAAGGAACTGAGGAGCCATGGGAAAGATGACGTCGACGGTCCCAATGCAGCCGTTGCTCGTGTTCTCCTTGGGGAAGAGCAAGGGCTGGTGGTTCGCATCGGCGGCGATCTTGTTTCCTGCAAAGCATTGGCGATAAGCGAGGGCACACATGAGCGCGTATTTCTCGCCCCCCGACTTCCGCAGATCTGTCATAAGAGTCTTGTCAAAGGCATCGCACTTGACTTTCAGAATCGCGTATTGATCCTCGGACGACCCGAGCAGACCCTTAATGTCCAGCCCATCGCGCCGCCAGTACGGCCGCAGATTCTGGCCGAAGTACTGAATGCTGAACTCATCATCGTACGCAAGAATCACGTGGCGCGATGTCTCTTCGGCGGTGACGCCGGCGAGTTTGAAAAGCAGACCCACCTCGCAAGCTTTTGCCGCCGAAGATCGGAAGTTTGAGGACTCGTTTTTCGGCAGTTCTCCCTCCTGAACGAACCTCGAGGTGAGATCGGAGTTGATGCGCACGGCATCCACCTCCTTTGCCGGGGCCATCGCGTACAGGTGCCCCCAATCAATGCGGCGGTCATCGCCCGTCTTTTTGAGGACAGGTTGCGCCGTCGTCCCCACCGAAGTCCCCATCAACTCGCCTTGGCTGAGAAGCTTCCAATTGATCTCCTGATCCGGCTGATCCACGGCGATCTCGGCGTTGAGTGAGAAGAGAATCTGGATGTCGTGAGTTTTGCCGTCTTGCGCCTTGGCGGTCCAAGTGAGATAGGTGACCGGCCTAGAGAGCAAGTCGATATTGCCCGGCAAAGCAGGGGTCAGAAAGGTCAAATTCAGGTTGATGCCGCTGCCCGCGAAAGTGTATATCGTTTGGGTCGGACGGACCTCAACGCTCAACTGCGGCAGTGCAGGGACACTTGCCGGTTGATCCCCCATAATTCGGAATGTTTTTCCATCAATCCGAACGAGGCTGGTCAAACGGTGATTTCTGCCGGTCCAGTGCGTGGTCGGCACATCGGTGAGTTTGTCCGCCCGAGACCAAATCGAGAAATAAGGGTCGCAAGTAACGAGGGGCACAGCGGGCGGCCGGACTGTGGTCTGGGCGGCGCAGATGTTCGCCGAACCTAGAAGCATAAGCGCAACTTTTCGTTTCACATTGCGAATCTTACACTAGATCAGACTGAAACAAAAAAGGGACCAGGCATTTCGCGCCTGATCCCTTGCTTCGCGAACGAAGCCTTACTTGTTTCGTCGGGCTCTTGCACGGAGACCGAACACACCCATTCCAAGTGCAATCGTCAAGAGGCTTGCAGGCTCTGGAACAAGGCGGGTGCTGATGTTCGCACCATCAAACCAACCTTCGCACTGGCTGCTGAAGGAAGTCAAGAATCCATCTGAGCCATAGCTCGAAGTGGTGCCCGCGCGTTGGTGCATCCAGATTCCCAGATGTTGGCCGTACTGCGAGCCTGTCCAGTCGCCAGGAACTCCAAGTGCAGGCGAGTGGCCGTCAATCGCGTTGGTCTTGACTTTGAATCCCAGAACGCGATCACCGGATGCCGTGGTGTTCATGTAGAGCTGTTGGACAAACGAACTGTCTGTCTTGGAAGACTTAATCTTGTCAGGAGGCGCCCCTGAGCCGTTGCCATCGAAGTACGATGTTGCCGAATTCTGGCCGTTGTATGCATAAACCGTCAGGGCTGGGCCACCGGCGGCGTTTCCGTCGAAGTAGTAGAGCGCAAGTTCGCCTGGATGTCCTTTTGGATTTGGTCCCGGGGACAACGCAATGGTAAAAGCGTCTGTCTTGCGGGTCGTACCCGGGACATTGCCGAAGATTCCCTCAACCCAAAGCTCTTTAGCCTCTTGGTTGAAAGTCGTTCGGAAGCGCTTAATTTCGCCCCCGCCATTGCTCGTTCCGTAAGTCCCATCGGTGACGCCGGACGGGAAGTCCATCCCGTAAATTGATGCCTGCGCCGCGAAAACCATGCTCGCTGCGACTGCACTGAAAATTAGTTTTGAAAATTTCATGCTGTTCCTTTCCCCCATGATCCAAAAGACCAATTACCATTATATGCGAATAAGATTAAGAGAGGCGCCTTTTGAAGAACTTCAAGCAATCCTGTCAGCGAAATCAGGCATAAATACCAGCGATGATTGGCATTTTGTGTAGCTAACGGCGTTTCCTCGAAAATAACTCGCCAGATCAAACGAGGTAAAATTTCGTTAGAGTGCAGTACCCAAAAATCATTCAAGGTGGCATGGGGGTTGCCGTTTCTTCTTGGCCCTTAGCCAGAGCAGTCGCCCTCCGCGGGCAAATCGGAGTCGTCTCCGGGACAGCCCTTGACCTAGTCTTAGCCCGTCGCCTTCAATTAGGCGATATCGGCGGGCACATCGCTGAGGCACTTGCCCACTTTCCAATCAAGGATATGGCGGAGCGAGTTTGGGAGCGATATTTTGTACCCGGCGGGAAAGCCGAAGAATCTGCATTCAAGTCCAAACCACTACCAGCGGTGGAACCCGGCAAAGCCGCCGTAGAACTCAACGTCGTCGCGAGTTTTGTTGAAGTCTTCCTCGCCAAACACGGGCATGATGGCGCGATCGGAATAAACCTTTTAGAGAAAATCCAACTCCCCACAGTGCCCGCAATCTTCGGCGCGATGTTGGCTGGGGTGGACTACGTTTTGATGGGAGCAGGAATTCCCCGAGCCATTCCCGGCGTCTTGGATCAACTCGCCATCGGCCAAGTCACCGAACTGAGGGTTGATGTCGTTGGTCCCGATGGAGATACCCACGCGATCACAACCTTTGATCCCTCTACGATTCTGGGCACCGACCCGATCAACCTAAAGAGACCGAAGTTCCTTGCGATCGTGACTTCGCACACCCTCGCCCAGATGCTGGCAAAGAAGATCACCCCACCCGCGGACGGATTCGTGATCGAGCATAACACGGCCGGAGGGCACAACGCTCCACCGCGTGGCACGATGCAGTTGACCGACGATGGGCAACCGATTTACGGCGAACGCGATATTCCCGATCTCGCAAAGTTTCGAGAACTCGGTCTTCCCTTCTGGCTCGCTGGGTCCGAAGGCACTCACGCAAAATTGAAGGAAGCACTAGAAAATGGGGCACAAGGAGTCCAAATCGGAACCGCTTTTGCATTTTGCAATGAATCCGGAATTCTTCCCCACTACAAGGCAGACATTATTCAGAAAAGCTTGCGCGGAAAGGTCAATGTCTACACTGACGCGAAGGCCTCACCAACCGGGTTTCCGTTTAAAGTCGTCCAGCTTGATGGCACCATGTCGGTCTCATCGGTGTATGAGAACCGAAAGAGAATCTGCGACCTTGGCTATCTGCGGACGACCTATTTGAAAGAAGACGGAAGCTTTGGCTATCGTTGCGCTTCTGAGCCGGTTGAGGATTTCGTCACCAAAGGCGGGGATATCGCCGACACCGTTGGTCGCAAGTGCGTTTGTAACGGCCTGATGGTCACGGTTGGGCTCGGCCAGTGGCGGAAGGGCGAGGGGGCAGAGATTCCATTGGTTACCGCAGGCGATGCGGTTGCCGAATTGGCGCGTTACGTCAAGCCGGGCGAGACTGGATACTCCAGCGATGATGTGATTGACATCGTCCTTGGACTTGCGCCGGATAACACTGAGGCGAATCGGGTTTATCTCGAAGGCTTGCTGGAATCGGCTAAGGCGTAGCCGGGTATTTCTTCAAGAGTTTCTTTACCACTTGCTGAACATCACCTGCCTTTGATTCTATGATCGGTTTTGAGGAGTTAATCCAGGTCTCCTCGAAGCGTTCAATCCTTGCTACCCGAGAATTGGCGGGACTTTCAAAGAAAAGTTTCCACCTGGCTTTGTAAAGCGAACCGACGACGCCGGCATAGTTTGTCGAAGAAACACCAAAGGAACTTGACCGAACAAGTTTGTTACGATGACTTTTCTCACTATTACTGGCATTGAGTGTATCGAAATCAGCTAACCAGGTGTTGATCCGGTAGTCAGGAACCTGTGCCAAAATCTCATCGAGTTCGGAGAGTAGCTTCATGAACTCCAATTGGTGACCCTTTGATATCCGACCGTCCGTAGAGAGTGCCATATAACAACTGAGGTCGGCAAGTGACCCGAGCCACAGTGCGGTAATATCGGCAAAGTCTTGGTTGAACTTTGAGTTCGCCTTTTGTCCCAAACTGGCAAGCTGAAAACTTTTCACTAGGAACCGAAGCGTTTCCCTATGTTGTACAGAGCCCGCAGTAACCTTGTCAGTTGGCAACTGACTCCAAAAGGGCTGGTGCAATTCCGATTGGAGAGTCCCCAAAGTTTCCCACGCCAAAGTCAGTTCACCACTCTCAAAGCCGTATCTTCTTGATACCCAATGGGATAACCAAGTACGCAGATTTAGTTGAGTATTCGACCACATGAGGTCAGTCATCAGTTCGGCAACGATCGGGCTTGGACGAGAAATTCCCATTCCTCGAAGGTATCCCTGTCGTTCAGACCTTAACGCTGTCCAAACAGACTCTCCGTATTCTTTCAGAGAATTGCCGAATGTTGGCATAAGTATCCACCCAGTATTTGCGATCTTGGGATTCTTCTGCCAAGCATTCGCCGAATCCAGAACAATGAGTTTTTCTTCGGGAGCTGCTCCTAGCATCTCAGAAATTTCTGCTGGTGTCCAGCAAGATAGGTCGCGACTTTTCACAAATAGGGTTGCCTTCAAATCTCCAAGACTCAAGAAATCAAAAACAGCTTTAGTATTGTCAGTTATCGTTGGAAGCCAACCACGCTTGATCTCCTCAGGAGCGGCAAGCGCATAGGAGTCCAAATTGCCAATGACCTCTGTTAGAGATCGCAGATTCACTCTCGTAGCCGGTGAAAGTGGAGGCTCATGATCTTTAATCTCAAAGAAGCTGGACATGGGAATTTGAATGATTGTACGAATTCCGAGCGAGCTAGCGCGCTGAGCTATCAACGTCAGAATCGTTTTGTCACGATTTGCACTTTGCACCTGGGCGTTCAATCCATGCAGAGCCATCCAGTCAATCTCTCGCTCCCAACGATTCCAGTTCCACAACTGGTCAGGAATTGACTGTCCATCGAAATAGCGAATGACTGCCGGACAGATCTTCCCCGTTCGAACATAATCCGGCCAGACCGCTGGAAGTTTCACGGTGTCGGTTGCGCGGTCAAGTTGCGTTTTACAGGTAATTTTCAGGTATTCATAGAACCCACGACAAGCCGCCACCGGAGAGGAAGCGAGGATCGAAACCTTTCCTCCCGAGGCGCTAACTTCATAGTAGTCAATCGCGTTGACTGTAGGAGATTCTTCGTAAGCAATGACTACGTTTGAAGCCAGGACTGGTCCGACCGTCCGCTCGATCACTCCCTTCGCCCCATCAGGAACTGCCAATGCAAAACCAGCGACAAGCCACCCAACTGCAACCGAAAACCACCTCACCCCCCAATCCTACCTGCAACGCCAGAACCACCAACCAAGTAATATGTTTTCATGGCAATCATGACCGGGCTCAGCGGCAACGAGATTTACTGTCTCCGAAAAAAGAACTTGGACCCTGGCAACCTCGCAATCGGGAACAGTGTGTTTTCCGTTGGAATTTTAGGTTCTCTTGGAGCGCTCGGACGAACTATTGCAGGGGGCGAGGTTGAGCAGATTACGAGCATTATTCACGACGGTCGCCATGCGAGTTTTGACCGGATGATGGCCTGGACCGACCTCCACGGCGCAGTCGGAATTACGGGTGTCACTAGCGAACTGATCCTTCACAGTGGCAATGTCGAGTTTCTCTCCGTCGGTTCCTGCGTCCACGAACCGGGTCGGAGTCCGACTCACTTGGAGTGGTCCGCTTCCGCTGACGGACAGGGTTTGTACTGCCAACTCGACTCTGGATTCACCCCTAAAAAGTTTGTTTTCGGCAATGTTGCGTACTCAATCGGCCTCGGCGGCAGTATTATGGGCGGCTTGCGCGGCTTAGGACGCGGAGAAGTGAAGGAGTACTCGGAGGTCTTCAACACTACCCGCCACCTCGCGCTAGAGCGCATCACCGCCGAAGCCCGAAGCGTTGGCGCAAACTCGGTCGTTGGCATCAACACCTCCATTATTCCCTTCCAAGGGATGCAGGAAATGGTGATGATCGGCACCGCGAGCCACCATCCAATGCTTCCCTCAGAGTATGAGGCAGTGCCCGTTACGAGCGACATGACCAACGAGGAAATGTGGAATATGGTGCATCTCGGCTACATGCCCCTTCGCCTAGTTCTCGGTGTTTCGGTCTACTCTCTTGGGTTTGTGGGCGGGATTAGCGCGCTCTTCAAGTCCTTTTCACGCGGGGAAATCAACGAGCTGACGACCCTAATTTACGACGCCCGAGAAAACGCCATCGCGCACTTGATGCGCGATGCGGATCAATGTGGCGCGGATGACGTGGTTGGAATCAAGACCTACGTCTACCAACTCGGTGGCGGCATGATCGAATTCATGGCGATTGGGACGGCGGTGAAGAAGATGGAAGGCCTCACCACGGTATCTGAGAATTTGCCACCGCAAGCGATTATTCGCGACCAAGATACCTATATCAACACCGCAGAACTTGCGGTTGGGCGAGACCTTAATAAGGGTGGCGGGGCGAAGTAGCTTAACCGCGTCTTAATCTCGCCGCTGTATCGTAGGAACTATGATACAAGCGGTAGCCATTCTCTCGTTGTCCGCCAACTTCACGACCGAACCGGTGGAGTTTGATGCTGACGATCCGGCAATCTGGGTTTGTCGAGAGAATCAATCGCGCTCGCTTATCTTTGCAACCGACAAGATTGAGGAGAAGGGTTCGATCTACGCCTTTGACCTCGCGGGAAAGGTCGTCCAGCGAATCCAGGGCCTTGACCGACCGAACAACTGCGATGTCCACGGAAATCTGCTCGTGGTCACTGAGCGGATGAAGAACCGGCTCCGATTCTTCGCCATTGAACCAACGGCCGGTACCCTCACTGACGTCACCGGCACCACGGCTTCTGTATCCGAGCCGATGGGCGTGGCGTTCTATGAGCGACATGCGGACCGCAAGCTCTTTGTGATCGTGAGTCCCAAGAAGCCCGAAAGGCAAAATGCACTCGCCCAATATGAGATTCAACGCGGCCTCGACGGCAAGGTATCGACTACTGTAGTGCGCCGCTTTGGATCATTTTCGGGGCTCAAGGAGATCGAGTCCATCGCCGTGGATGACAAGCGAGGCTGGGTTTATTATAGCGATGAGCAGGTCGCAACACGCGTCGCGATGGCCGATCCACGCTCCATGGGCGACAATGTCGTCACTGGTTTCAACACGCGAGGCTTTCTCGGCGACCACGAAGGGATTGCCGTTACGGAGGACTTTGTCATCTGCACCGACCAGCAGCCCCTAAACTCGGTTTACCACGTCTTTACTTCGAACAATTGGAATCCCGTCGGGTCATTCTCCATCAACGCCGACGAGACCGACGGCATCGAAGCCACGCAAACGCCCCTGGGGCCTCGCTATCCAGAGGGTATTTTTGTCGCGATGAATTCCAAGGACCGCAACTTCAAGGTCCTGGACATGCGCGCGCTCACCGGCGTCCTAAAAAAAAGCAGCAAGGCAAAGTAGTTCACTTTGCCTTGCCAACTCACACATGTTCCGTGGTTCTCTATTCTAGAGCCAAGCCCGTGGCAGGATCGACGACCGTCAGTCCACCAACACTGTAGCCCTGCTTGCCCCAAGCCCACCTCTTGACATCAAACGTAGAGGCGGTCACCCGGTACTTCGCACTCGTGTCTCCCATGACGTAGTTATTACCCTTGTCAAATCGGCCGCTGTTCGTGTAGCGCAACGTGTGGTCAGGGATGGCTGCACCCGTCTCACAACCCCAAACTCGCGTGGCCATCGCCCACGTCATGGCTTCAAGCGGCTGCTCCCCCGGAGGAGGCGCGGATGAACCAGAAAGGGGCCTTTGTCCTCTCGTTGTGATTCCAAATGCTGGCCGATACGTCTTGAATTCACCGCCGGGATTGGCGGCATTACCGCTGTATGAACTATTCATACAGTACGGTGCTTCCGTAGCGGGTGCAATCAGAATTGTTCCGGAAACATCGTTTACGTTGCCCTGTGAAACCACATTACTGGTATCCGTAGTCTCGCGCTTTCGACCAATCAGGGATTGATTGGCGATGTAACTTATCCGGCCAACTTGCTTTGTGCCGGGGTTTGCCGCTCGACCCAGATTAACTTGGTAGCTTGGAACCCCAAATCCTCGATTATTATTGATCGCGTTCCAAGAAGTGGGTGCCCATCCACCGATCTTGTCGGCAGGGCTGACGAAAATTTTTTCACTCTTCAGATAAGGCAAAACCATCCAACTCCAATGAGTCTCAAAGTCTGAGTTATCATTTTCGCGGTGGTTGCTCGGCGGGTAAACATCATCGCTGTCATTGATATAGAGTTCAATGCCGATGGCGAGTTGCTTACAATTGCTCAAGTCAGCCGTTTTCTTTGCCGCAGCCTTTGCTTGAGTGAAGACCGGGAAAAGGATAGCGGCAAGAATCGCGATGATCGCGATAACGACGAGAAGTTCAATGAGAGTAAATGCCTTTTTCATAATGGATGATGCCCAAGGAGCAAAGCTCCTTGGGCGGTTTCGAGATTAGTTGTCGACCTGATTAAAGTTCGAGACTGTAACCGTGTAGTCCGTGAGGTCTACGATATCGTCACGATTCAAATCGGCGGTGACATTCCAGTTTCCAGCAGAAGGAATCGCATTAAACGCGGATACGACCACCGTGTAGTCGCTCAAGTCGATGATTCCGTCCTTTACAGAATCTCCATTTGCGAGCACTGCGCTCGCATTCGTTGCTCCAACCGTAGAGTTAACGGTCTTCACGAGCCAGGTCGGAGCGCTAAACGCTAACTTGATAGAACCGGAAATTCCAGCGTTCAGACTGAGCGAGTAGTTACCCACTCCCCCTGAAGTCGTAACGTTTACTGTTGATGTCTGCAAAACTACGTTTGATGGACTCAGAACCTTGATGACGACCGGAACAACATTTGAGCCAGGTGCAGTACCAACAAAATTTGAAAGGGTGAGCGTGCCTGCAACCGCCGCACTTTGCGGAGCAAAGGACAACCCTCTGAATCTCGTGTTCACGGGAGCCGTCGCGAGTGTCTGGAAAGCGCTAAAGCCCAACCCTGTGTCCGTTGTTTTGAAGATGTTCGTCCCGTTCGAACCGGTCATGTAAATCGTGGGAACAGCACCGGATGTATCAACGGCAAGGCTGTTTACGCCGCTTGTCGCGAGTCGGAACGCTTCGCTCCAAACCCCGTTTGTGCGGACCATCTTGACCAACCCAACCGACCCAGAAGAGGCGGCCATGTAGATCGTATTCGCATCCACGATGTGGAAGTCTCGACCACTTCCAGGCGCACTCCCCGATGTGAGAGGTGTTTGGAACACTCCTGGCTGAGCGAAAGTGTTTCCAACGACGCCATCCCAAGTTGTCAAACCGTTTGTCCCCGAGGTTCCGCCCGCAGTATAGTAGGCGTTAGACCCGACAAAGTAAAGCAATCCAATAAACCAGTGCGCCGTTCTCGTCGAGAGGGCCGGGTTAAAGACTTGGCTGGTCGAGCCGCCAAAGCTACCTTTGAGAAGCCCTGCATCGCCGCCGGTGACAATGAAATCGTCGCCGTTCAATGAAGCGACTGCTCGTGCCCCATCACCCAGCAGAAAGTTACTGTCGTAGAGGGTGAAAGCCGATGAGAACGTAATCTGCCCTTGACCGTTGATCCGCGCGACCGCACGGAGGGAATCGAACTTATTCCAAGTTCCACTGAGGGGGACTTCGTCGTAGCCGGCAATCATAAGGTACTTGCCGTCTGCGGAAAGTTCCAATCCTGCCTCACTCGTTTCCGCAAAGTCCGATGTGATATTGCGACCACCAACGTTGTTCAGACTCAAAGCTGAGCCAACTGGAGTTCCGGTAGTGGTGTACTCTTGGAGGACGACGGGTTGGTTCAGAATATCAGAACCAGCGTCTCCGATCACTGCGGCAACGAGGTTTCCACTCGTAAATTGACCGAAACTTAATGCACTTGCGGCCATAAGGCTTAACGTAACTAACTTCTTCATGGGATTCACCTTTCAGCGTTGAGGGCAACGCTCCAAGGAGTTTACGGCATGAAATTTGGGAGAAACGAGGAATCCGAAAGGCTTAATATTCGCTTAACCAAAACTTAATCGGGACTTAACTTTCTACGCGAGAACTAAGCACGGGCCACCAATGTCACCTTATGCAAAACGAACGAGAGCGAGTCGTTTTCTCCTTCAGGGACTAAGTAGTCCCTGAGTATTCCTTCAGCCTCGGTCACCGTCAGGCGAAGACGAGAACGGGCAGGTTCTTGGACTCGCATCCGATCCATCCAACCTTCAATCTCCATCCGGTTCCAGGTCCGCTCCTCATGCGAGATCTCAAATCCTGTTTGCTCAAACCAACCTCTCCAAACGGCGGAAGTGTAGGTGCGGACATGAGAAGGATCGCGCATTCGCTCGAATTCCTGGAGTTCCTCATCCGCCAAGGGATCGTCGTCAATCCCGATATTGTCGTTGAACAAAAACCAACCGCCCGGCTTCAAGACCCGAAAGACCTCGCTCACAAACTGTCGCGGATCAAGAAAGTGATGAGGCGCCATGCGAACACAAACCCCGTCAAGAGAGTTCTCCGCAAACGGCAAATCCTCCGCCCAAGCGTGCTGCGTGACCACATTCGTCAACCCGCGTCCGGTCGCCGAGCGTAAAGTCAGGTCAAGCATCTCGGGCGTGATGTCGGTCGCGATGACCTTATCCACAAGCGGCGCGAAAGCAAGAGCCAGATGCCCGGCACCGGTCGCGATATCCACAACCACCCCACCCTGCGGCGAAACAAGTTCGACCAAGTGGGCAAGATCATCTTGGTCCGCGTGGACGGCACTGGTGCGATAGCTGTCCGCGACAGGACCAAATTGCGACGCCGAATCCATATCAGCGAATGAGGACGAAGAACTTCTTGGTGATTTTGTGGTCCCCAATCGTGACCTCCGCCGTCAGTGGTACAAGCCCCTGAGCACGTTGAGGAGCGATCAATTTGATCGGGAGTTTCGCATAACCGCGAGCGTTATAGAGGGTGAACTTGTGTTCCTGCCCCTTGTTGATCGACCAGTCATCTGGAGCCGTGACGATCATCTTGCCCTTGAGAGCTTTGGAGGAGTGCGATCGGACGATGATGGTGCCGCTAATGATCTGATTGTCATTCAACATCACCAACCCCTCGGGGAGTTGTGGTTCCACAGTCACGATATCCGTTACGGCATAACTCGACTGAATCATGACGTCCTCGCCGTTCTTCCCTTGAATCCGAGCTTCCATCACGCGATATCCTTCCCCGGCTTCCTTCGCGATCTTGGTTTGATAGTCCACGAAGGCTCTTCCCTTCTTGTCAAAATGCGGAAATGGCATCTCAAATGCCACGGTATGTGCGCGGCCTAGACCCAGAGTTCGGCATGAAATACGGTCAAGTTCCGACGTCCCCGGCTTTCGGAATGTCATTCGCAAGCGGAATTGCTCACTCGCTGCCGCGGTTCTAGCCATCAACTCCGGGGCCCACTCCATCTCACTCGGCAAGCCCTTGCTCCGATCATAGCGCAACGTAATCGGTGTCGTTCTACGCACCTGGATCGCTTCTCCCTGAACTTCGTTCGGATCGATAGCATCGGCGCGAATTCCAATTGTCCGGCCCACGGACGCAGAAGGCATATCCAGAGGAATAACTTTTAGTTCGGCGATCCATTTCCCGTTAGACTCCGTCCCGGCTACCTGGAGCGTACTTTCAATCCACGGTGCACTGATCCAAGTGGGCTCTTGAGGATTAGTCGCGTCAAGCATTCGACAAACAGACTTTACACCTCCATTAACCCATGAGAGTCTCACCTCAAGGTTTCCTTTTCCGACGAGCCAGCCGTTACTGTCAGTATCAAGTGAAAAGACAACGTCCCTGTTTGAGGGGGCCTCGCTCGCGAAATAAAAGGCACCAGGTTCCCACTGCATAAAAGTACGCAGATCCTCTGATGAGGAAAGCGCGTCCCACTCCTCGTCATCGAGTCTGCCATCGATAATCGGAGAAATCGCCAAGCGATTAGGTTCAACGACAGCGAAAGTGGAAGCCATTTTGTCTCCTCGGAGAAGAGCGAGCGCGGCCAGTGATAGAGTGATCGACATACTAACTACAAAGACGATCAGGTTTCACGTAAAGGTTCCGATAATCTAGCCATAGTCCTAAGCTGGTAAATTAGTGAATTCTGCAAGCGCTGGACGTCGTTCACGCGAACCATGCGTAGACCATGAAGATTATGACGGAACTTATTCAGGCGATTGCGGAACCTTCTCGTAAAGCCATCCTCCTCGAGCTTTTGGAAGGTCCTCGAAGCGTCGGGGCTCTGGTTTCAGGTACGGGCCTGAAGCAACCGAACATTAGTAACCACCTCTGCAAGATGCGAGAGCATGGCATTGTTTCAGCTCGAAAGGAAGGTCGCCACGTTTTCTATGTGATCGCCAATCCGGAAGTCGAGGAAATGGTGCGGAGTGTTATGGAGGCCCAAAGGGAAGATCTTGGAGACGCGCTCAGCGTATCAGAAGCCACGGTTCGCCTCGCGGAATCGGCACTCGATGGCAATGAACGGGACTGCCGTATCATCGTGGACAACCTACTCAGTCAACAAATCTCGGTCATCGATATCTACGCGCACGTATTTTCAGGCGCAATGGTCGAAATCGGAAAGCGCTACCTCAGGAAGGAAATAGACGAGGCACAGGAGCATCTAGCTTCCCACCACATGGAACGCCTGATGGCGAGAATCATGCAACGCCGTGGCCCTGCGGCAACGACTGAGAATAAGGCAATCCTCGGATGTGTCGCAGGCAATTACCACACGCTGGGGCTGCGAATGGTGAGCGACTCCCTTCAACTTGGCGGATGGCAGGTGATGTTTCTGGGTGCAAATGTCCCCGAGGATAGTTTCGCAAAGCTAGTCTCTGTCGAGTTACCTGACCTTGTGCTCATCAGTTGCGCCAGAGAAGATCATCTAGAAGCGTTGCTATCCCTAAAGGCCGCCCTAGAACGCCTTCGAGCACAGGGCCAATCCTTTCGTCTCGGCTTTGGGGGCCACTATCTTTCAGGTCACACTGAAGCACTATCGCTTGGATCTGGAGATTTTACTGCGACCGACCTCTACTCGTTTCACCAGCACATTTTGCCTTTAGAAACTAAGTCTTAGCCCGTTTAACCCTAATTTTGGGATCCGGAAGCGATCGATCCGCCCAGACTTTGAATCCGGCAGCTAACCCGAGGCCAATTCCGAAGACGGAAAATAAAAGCCAGGTGGAAGTTCCCTCAGTTTTCCGAGAACTGAGTTCCTCTGTCGCGTTTGTGAGCGAAGCCAGTGCTTGCTTCTGTGACGATATCAGGCTTTTCTCCGCCCCCATCGTTGCCCGTGTCATGGGCAGGCGCTGCTTTTCGCCTTTCGCCGAGACAACGCCAACCTCCGGCGCAACGACTTGATATTTCTGGGCTTGCTCAAGTTCTCGTTCCGTCACCTCAGGGACAATTACCTTGCCCTCTTTTTGTTCCCAGAAGCCAAAGGCATTGCCTGCCATTGCGAGAAAAGCGAATGCTGTTAAGTAGAATTTAGTCATTATGATTTACTGTTGACCCACCTGTATTCCACAAGAATCCGCGATCTTGCCAAGTATTCCGAAGTAACACTGGACTCCGTGGCAACCTAATGTCTATCACGGGCTTCTTGGTCAGGGCCTTTTCTCGAATCCTGTTGTCGTAATTCATCTTGATCGGCAAGCTCATGGTCACCAGGGCTTCATCTCGGCATATGAGAGTTCCGTTGAACTCAACTCCGCCACCACCGGTTCCGATATTTCCACCGCCGACAAAATTTGAATATAAAATCGAATCGATTCGGTTCACTCCAGAAGAAATATCATTGAGTGCCTTGTCACCGAAAACACTCTGGTATTTCTTAAAGCCAGTAGCATCTTTTTGTGTCCCGTCATATGCCGGAATGAGAGTTCCATCCTCATCGTATCGTGCCTTCGTAAACGGAGGCTGCATATAATACAGCGGGTAGTAGCCGAAACTTTGTGGATTGCCCAAAATGACCGAGCCGCGAGCGCAAAGGGCGACGATATCCTTCTTTTCGTTGGCCTGTTCGACCGTAGTCGGATTGGCGCCTCTAAAGTCGGGTGGGTTGCTGTACGTAATGTTGCCGACAATGTGAACATTACGCCCGGCATACACTGTTCCTTGGCCCTGGACGTAGCCCTTGATCACACAATCCTGCGTTATCGTCACTGGCCCGTGGATTTTGATTGGGCGAGTACTGGTGCCGACGACGATGGTTGATCCCGTCAGAACTCCGTTTGTCGTGATGCGAGTGTAAGCCCCGCTTCCACCCCCGGCGCTTGCGTCCCAAACTTCAAGGTAAGCAGGTTGACCAAACCCCGGATTCGCTGTTCCGTCACCAAATGTTGCCTTAGGGTCCGAGTAAGCGCTACTGAGTGCCTGATACTCGGAAATATTTTGGAGATCCGGCATGATGAGTTCCTTGGTCGGATCTGAATCCAATACGTTGGTCGTCATTGCGCCTCCACCGGTGTTTACCCATGAGCGGGTCCCCGATGCGTCCGCCAAGGCCGAGCCCGCGAGCCGTCCATTCACAACCTGACCCTCCGTATCGAAAACGAAATCTCGCCACGCTTCGTAAGTATTTGATCCTTTGGCACCTAAAGTTGAAGAATCGTAAACCGGGCGCGCACGGGAGTTTGAAGCTGCAGCTGTCGCATACGTCCCGTTCGTCTGCTTGTACGGTGACCCGAATATACGACCGGGTGCAGCGGGGACCAACTTATCGTTGTTGCAAGCGAGAATGGTGCCGTTGATCGTCGGATTTCCACCCGTAAAATCAAAGTTGCCATTTGCGCGCATATCGCCGTTGACGACCAAATCATTCTGGCCAAAGCCGTTCATCCAGCCATAATTGTTGACAAAGTACGTATAGTCAAAGACCCCGGACCGTGCAAGCTCATATCGAGCCTGAACATCGACAGTTTTCTTTGGTTCATTCGTATCGGCAATGTTATTGCCATTTTTATCGAGCCAGCCAACCGACCGAATCGTAAGCGTTCTTGCGTAGGAATTTCCAGCCGGAGTAGTGTAGCTAATCACTCCTGAAGCGAACTTTCCAACGCCCGTGATTTCACCAGTGAGAGCAGCGCTCGGACTTCCCAAACTTGCGCCATCGCAAAGATCGTCCATATCAACAAAGTCTTGGTTGACTTTGAAGGGCCGCCAGAGCGACCTCAACATTGATTGAACACCCGCCTCACAAACACCTGTAACTTGGACGTCGGCGGTCTGTCGTTTTGCCGTCCGCGCAGAATGCGTTGCACTGTCCATGTAGGACGAAGAAGCCACTCCAAGCAACATGAGAACTCCAAGTGCGGCCAGGAGCGCCATGCCTCTCTTCTTATTAAATTTCTTATTTACCAGTTTGTTCATCTTGTTAATTTGAGGTAGTAGGAACGTTGCGAAGGTAAATCACTTCGCGGGAGGTACTTTGCACTCGTTCGGTCTTTGTGGTCGGCATATCCAGCACCACGCGAAAATCTACTTCACGCGTCACGGTACCGGCTCCAGCGGTGAAAAATCGATAAGTCGAATTGGTTCCTGGGTCGGTGACCAGGACCCTTGTTGTCAGGGGTCGCATCGTTCCCCCCAGTGTCCCCATCTCAATCGTCCCTCTGCCTTCCCCGGTCGAACGGAATTGAATCCTCTTTGTTACACCGTCCCAAGTAGCTGGAGAAGTAAAATTTCCACTACCGTCTTTGGCGGGAAGCTGATAACTGAGACCTCGGCCATCCCCGTCTACCGTGACCGCCATCGCCTCACGCAATTCGCCCGCAATCATCTTAACAGTTTTCTGACTACCCATTTCAGCATTGATTCGGCCTTCTCCTTTGGCCCAAGCTGACATTCCCATCAACAGAGTTGAGATCACTCCGAACACAACGAGAACACTAATGCTGGAGGCAGTAAGTACCTCAATAAGAGTTACACCACGAACAAGTCTGCGACTTCTCATAAGTTGGCCACCATGGTCCCAAGCACTACGGTTTTAGGACGATTATCCATGTTATAGTTGATGGTAACCGTAACCTGTCGCAAATCAGTATCCGATTGAACGATCGTAACCGTTCCAGATCCGCCGGGCAAAACCTGCGAGCAACTGTCGTTCGTGCTAGTATCGACAGAATTAAAGGTGTAAGTATTGGCTGAAACGGGAGTCACATTGTCGATGATGCCATCTGCGTAAAGCGAAGCAGGCGTGAGATTCGCATATCCTTGGCCCCTAATGCGCTCAAGTTGCCTTTGGGCGATGGAGGTAGCTTTATTAGAGTAATCCGCCCGAATGCGGCTCTTTGTTGCAACCGGTATCGTTGCTGAGAGAACTGTAGCACAAGCTGCAGCAATGAAGATGCTCGAAAGCACTTCCAAGAGTGAGAATCCTGATTTTCGCGAACGTGACATGATGTATTCCTGTGAACTCCTTGGTTACATTCCCTCCACCGTTCATATTCCATACCAATTTCTTGATCTATTTCAGCGAAATTGCTTGGTTTTCAAACAACTCAACCACAAACCCGAGGCTGAGCCAGGTGTGTGGATATTCTATTTCAGTTTCCATGTTTCACCCAATCGTAGTTAAAGGACCGTCTGGCGACACTGCTAGACGGTCCTCGAATAGGTGAAACCCCAGTTATCCTTACGGAAGAACGTGGAGAGCGACCGTACAAGTGGGCGCGGTACCAACGACACCGATGGCATACGTTCCACCTGCCGGACAAGTAGGCATTACCTTGATATAGCCTGGCGCGATGTTAGCCGACGTAACCGTAGCTCCAGTTGCAAGCTTGTTTTCCATCGCGTATTGCTCCGTCGCAGAATCAATCTGCTTGAGGCTCGCGATACAGCTTTGTTTTCGGCTCGTGTCTCGTGCCTTAACAAAGTTAGGAACAGCGATTGCAAGCAAGATACCAATGATCATGACAACAATCATGATTTCGATGAGCGTAAAGCCCTTATTTTTCTTTAGATTTTTCATAGGTCGTCCAGAACCCTCCGTGAGTGTTTAGAAGTCGTATAGACCTCTACGTCTCCTTAGTTCCGCAGAAGAGTAATTTCAACAAACCGCAAATTTGCGGGGATTTCCTCCACCCTTCTCACATTTTAAATTTCGGTTTAGCAGCAGAACATCTTTAGAGGGAAAATGCCAAAATGTTTTATGAGTCACCTGATCACCTCCGAAATTAAAGTCATTCCCGACCTTTTGGAGCAATTTCCCGCCATGGTCACAAAGGTGCGAGAGACTCTCGGCAACCAGGTCAGACTCAGCGTCTATCGGGAGCATGAGTCGTCGACAAAATTCCTAATGGTCACATCTGGAATCGAAGGAGACCCGGAGATTCATTCAAGCCGCTTCTTCGAATCAGATGTTTATCCTGACTACATCGCCTTTCTCGAGGAGGCTCCAAGTACAATTATCTCAAACCTAACGCACCGTCGGGGCCTCGGGCTGGAGGACCTTCAACCGGGTCAATTCATGTCCCTCGGATACCGCCAAGCCGAACCGGGCCGACTTCTCGAGCTAGAGGCCGAGCTCGACACCATTTTCGCAGGGTTGGAGCCGATCCCCGACATGCTTGGGTTCGCATACGGACCAAGCCTCACCGCCTCCGAGGCCGTGTTGAGCTTGGTCGGTTGGAATTCAGTGGAGGGCTTTGCAGCATCCCGCCCGATGCAAGTGCTCTTCAAGATCAAGGGGGGTGAGAA
>JAIOPU010000111.1 GCA_021413725.1 Armatimonadota bacterium
TCGGAGCAAGCACGTTCAGGACGTTACGATGACGGTCGCAACGCTTAAATCAACGCTCGAGATTGAGAAGGGCGTCGCGGTGCTTTCGCCTTCGGAGGGTGTGCGGCGTGAGGATTGGATCGTACGCGGAATTGCGGCGATCGTGGGTCCGGCGTTGATGGTTTACATCGCCATGGCTCGACCATTTACCACCCTCGACATAGGAATCCCCGCTTCAGGCGCTTGGGATGCTGTCGGGTTTTGCGTTGGGTTCTTCATGCTAATCGTGGCGATCGTTGGAATTCGTCGAAGTCCTTGGATTTTCGATTCACAGAAAGGAACGGCATCGCACGGAAGGAGGGTTGCATTTCAACTTCGCGACGTGCACAAGGTCATTTTGCGGACCAACAGTGATTCCGGTTCGCAGATGTCTTGGACTATCTCAGTTCGGATCGGAGTCCGGAATACTCGGTACCTGGTCGACGCGAGTGACTTGACCGATGCAGAACGGCTCGCGGATGAGCTTGCAGGTTTCTTGGGCGTTGGTGTGCAGAAGTTTTAAATCTCCTCTGCTTCCGTCGGGAGCCAATCAGGTTTTAGGTTTCCAATAACCCAGTAGACCAAGGAGAAAATGATGTGCAAAATGACCACGCCTAGGGTGATAGCTCCCAGCTGCAACAACATATATGAGCCCGTAAACTCTTGCCCGAATCTGTGCCGAAGGGCCAAAGTTACACCCACTGCTCGAAGCAGTAAGTCTGCAACAACCATCACGACCCCGGTCACCAATAGGGCGACGACATTAAGCGGCGAGCTGCCCTTTCGGAAGATTGGTCCTCGAAGTCTCAATCGATGTGTATTGGGTGATTGCTCCGCCACGTTCGTCCATTTGAGCATACCAAACCGAACTCCGCCCGAGCGTACAATAACTGCAATGCCTAGAGTACATTCCGCCCCTGTCGCAGAAGCCAAGCGTTTGATTCAAACAAAAGTGCACCGCGCGACCAAGCGAATTCAAGAGTTGAGAGGTCGCGCCAAAAGCCTTGGGATTACCTTAGAGCGCGGATATAGAGTTGCGGAGGAGGATGCAAGTGTCTAAGAATTGGAGCATCATCGGAATCGCTACCACAACCGTCGGCGGTATCTTACTCGCACAACTCACATTTGGTGGAATCTCCTGGATAGTCGAAGGTACATATAAGACAGGAGCAGCTTTCGAGGAGTTATTTTCGATAACGACCCTTTGGCTGTTGCTGATGAGAAGGGAGGAATCTCCCAACACGGGTTCTCCATCCTGCGGGATCACCGACAATGCAGTGAAATGGTTCCGTGACACGGAACGAATAGCGTTTTCCGGATATCAGAAACTCGCATTCGCTACAATCTTCCCGTTTTTCATAATCGGCCTGGTAGGTTTCTTGGTCGGAAACGTTGTGCTTCTCCGCAGACTTCCAGCTTTCACCGTAGAGTTTGTCATCCTCAGCATGCTTGCCATAATTCTTTTCCCCGCTTTCATCATTCAGTTCAAAGCAGACCAGGAATACACGGAAACTGATTCAGATCGAGCAGCTGCTCACGAAGCTCTAAACTTTGTGCATCAAGAGCAGCTCGCGAAGCCCTGGTACCGCCGGGCAGTCTGGGTTCTTCCAGAAGTTGCGATGCGTGCAAAGCGGCTCGGTATCCGGATCGAAAAGGAGCTCACTAACGAGATTGGACACATCCGACCTCGCTAATATCTGAGGGCATCTGCCGAAGAGTGATTTCACCCCGCCAACGCCCAACTCCACCCGGCCACCACCAAATTCCGCCTCGCCAGCGAGCAACTCCACCCGGCCAAGAGCCAATTCCGCCCCGCCAGCGACGCTCGCCGGGTGACTTTTTGCCGAATCGGAGCGGACTTGTGAGGAATCCTCGTGGAATTGCCGATAAATTTCATAGGTACGAGATAAATCATGAGTAGTAAATGGCTTTCCACCAACTTTGCGGACATTAACGCCTTGAGCGAAAGGTTTAAGGCCGGTATCGAGGTCCATGGCACTGATCTGGGTCTGAGTTCGAGCGAAGTTTCCGACTTTGAGGCAACTCAAACGGAGTACTCTGCCGACTATCTGGACTTTATTCAAGCAGAACTAGCCTATGCGATAGCTCGCTCGAAACTTGAGTCCGATCGCGACAAAGTGATTAGTCTTTTACGTAAGTTTAACAACCGAATGCAGTCCAGCGAGAACATCACGAATACGCTTCGAATCGAGATCGGCTTACCCATCCACCGCGAACCGCAACGATCTCGTGATCCTCAAAAAGTTGATGGATTTACCGTCCATCCGTTTGCCAATGGCACCGTGAAATTGAAGTGGTCGCGCAGCGATGCTAATGGTTACGGCACGCAGTTCTTTGTCCAAACCTCGGTTGATGGCGGACCTTACACGAATTTCACGATGACGCTCCGAGAGTCCATTACTTTAACCGGTTTCACTCCCGGCATGCCGGTTGCCTTCCGCATCATCGCCGCAAAGGAGTCTCGATTGGCGCATCCGTCCGACACGAAGTGGATTTACAACTCAGGCGGGAAAGATGTGAGCATTGAATTGGCGGCGTAGGCGCGAGGTGTACTACTTTCCCTAAGCACCAAAGGTGCGACGCTATATCAGCCTGGGGCATCCGCCCCAGGAAATGTCGCGCTACGCACCGAGGGCTGAAGGCCCGGATACATAGTTCGGTGTATGAGGGATTGTGCGGGCTTTCAGCCCTTGCCTCATCTGCGGTCCGGGACCTGGGCCTTGCGACCCAGGCTGGTATCGCGTCGCACCGTTGGTGCTGAGGATGCCGTCCGCGATTGCTTGGAAACGAAGGCCTCGCCCACTCCAAGCAATCCTATACAAAAAGGTAATCTATCCCCGTGAAACCACCGGACGGGACCACCCCGACACTGAGCGCACGGGAGTTGGGGGTTTTGCACCTCGCGATGGAAGGGCTCACCGACCATGCGATCGCCATCCAACTCGACATCAGCATGGGGACGGTCAACACCTATTGGAGCCGGATCCGCACCAAGTATGGTGCCGTCAGCCGGACCGAGCTCGTCGCTCGCTACGTGACCGAGCGCGCCGAGCGCGCGATTGCGATTCTCCGCCAAGAAAACACTCTGCTCCTCTCCGCACTGTCCCAACTCGACCGCAATGCCGGAGCTTCGGACGAAGTCTTTTCCGCTCTGAAAGTTCTGAGCGAAAATGTTGCCGATGCGGTAGTCGTCGTGGATCCCGAAGGATTTGTCAGGGTCGCGAATGAGCCCGTGGAGAAACTCTTTGGATATGCTCGCGGCGAGTTGCTGGGGGTCGCCTTGAGTGCCCTCGTGCCGGAGAGGTTTCATGGCCAGCATCGGGAACACCGCGCCGCCTACATGGCGCAGCCCGAACGCCGCCTGATGGGAGGATCTCACCGCAGCACGGCCGCGATTCGCAAAGACGGAATCGAGATCTCCATCGTCGCAACCCTGGACACATGCAAGTCCGTCGAAGGCCTGTTGGTCACCTGTATTATCCGCGAACTATAAATTTATTGTGATTTTCGACAAATGTGTCGTACAATAATAGCCATGAAGGTTTTTGCTTTACTTGGTTGTGTCGCGGTCTCCGCGTTTTCTCAGGCGTCTTTCGAGTTGGTTTTGGCCCTCGATACTACCAATCGAACGGTTCACCGCTACGATGGTGACACGGGAACGTATCTGGGGAATTTCGGGAACTTGCGGATTGGGAGCGGCGCCTTCGCGATGGGCGTCGATCAGGCGCGCAATAAAGTCTATGTTGGAACGGACGAGGGAATTAAGGCCTTCAACTATAATACCGGGGAGTTCATCACGACTATCCCCACGGCAGGACCGAGCAACATCAGTACATTCAGCAACGGCGACCTCCTGATTCAATCTGGTGCAGGTGTGTGGCGTGCGAACTCAACCACAGGCGCAAATATTGTTACATACAACGTTTCCGCAGGAGGACAACAGGGATCAGTTGCAGCGGCAGCCGTTGATGAAAATGACCAAGTCTTCATAAGTGATTCATCAGTTAGTTCAGCCGCAAATAATGCAAAAATTGATCGGTTTGCGGGAGATGGAACCTATATCGGAAGCACCGGCTTCTACACCCAGCGTCTGTTCAGCTTTTACCAGCAAATGCAGGCAAGAGGGGGAAACCTTGTCATCGGAGATGACAATACAGGCTTCATCAACACGATGACTTACACGGCAGGGGCAATGGGTGTTCCATCCAAGATCACCAATGCATCAGATATGACCCAAGTCATGGGAGTCGCGATGGGGCATGGCGATGTCCGTTACCGGAGCGGTTATGGCCCATCTGGAGCCAGTCGGATCATCATCAGTACCGCAACGGGCGGACCGATCATCACCTTTGCGACTCCCCAAATCGCCGCGAACACGATGCGGAAGATCTGCGTCATCGTCGCCCCCGAGCCCGGCTCGCTTCTCGGTCTCGGACTTGGTCTTCTCGTGATCAGTCGCCGAAAGAAGTGAGCTTTTTACGAGAAAAGTACCGGTTTTCAAGAATCTGCTGATATAATTAAAGGTACGGAAACTTAAAAGAGAAAGAACAAGATGAAACGAACACTCAGAATTAGTCTCTCGGTCGCGGCGGCGATGTCTGCACTCAGTGCCAGCGCCCAAGTCTCGCTCCCCTACATCAAAACCCACACCGAAGCGCGGTACCAAGCCGATAGCGCAGCCAACGGCAACAATAACATCTTCTTCCCGGTCGCCGCACTTCCTGCCGTGGCGGAATCGAGAAGCTTTGTCAACGTAGGCGGATTCACCGGCTTTGGTAGAGAAGGCGTTGCCGGAATGCCCGACCTCGAAGTCGCATTCGACGATGCCGACGCCTACGCACGAGGACAACTCCCCGGCAATGATGGAGTGTACGCACGGGCGGGAGGATGGTCGCCAGGCCACGCCCCCGCAATCGACAATGTGAACGCCTTGGCTAGTGTTGAACTCTACCGAAACTACAAGGTCAACGGAAGCGGCGTGATCCCCATTGATCTCGTCACCTTTTTTGAGGGATTCCTTTATACGGGCACCAACAGCGGCTTCTCTTCGAACGTCGAAGCGAAAGTCACGATCAATGTCTCGATGGACGGCACGTTGTATAGTGGCAACTTATTTTCCGCAAGCGCAACGCTCAATCACCTGAATGGTTTTACGACGTCAGGCTCGGTTGCCGGCGGGAATTCGCTTGCAGGCTTCAATAGTGCCTGGGCGGACACGACTGCAACGCTGACGAGCGGCGATGGACACGACCGGCTTTGGGAACTCAACTACCTGGAAGCGTTCAATAACATTGCGACCGCAAACGCCGGAGAAACCATCGGGCTCAAGTACAGCATTGAAGTTCAGGCGAACAATGACGAAGGTCCTTTTGAGATTTTCTCGACCGCAGACTTCTCGCACTCGTTCAAGTTTAATCTCAATACCAGCGCGAGCGGAGCGAGCCTGAGCGAAGTCAATCTCGTCGTTCCCGAGCCGGGTTCGCTTCTTGGCCTCGGCCTTGGTTTGTTCATCATTAGCCGACGGAAGAAGTAACTACCTTTCGATTTTGTGCAAGAAAGGATATTTGCTACGAGCCTCTTTATCCGCAATGAGGGGCTCTGCTACCTTTGCGATCAATCGCAGTAGCTGAGCGTGCTCCTTCTCGTTCAGCACGCCTCCAAAGTGTTCCTGCACCACAGCCGACGAGGCATCCCAGCAGGCGTCCATCGCCGCCGCCCCGGCGGGCAATAGTTTTACACGCACAGCCCGCTTATCTTCGGGAAACTCCACCCGCTTGATCATTCCACGAGTTTCCAGGCGGTCGAGCATTCTGGATAGCCCCGAATGCGACATCGCGAGACTAGAGCAAAGCTCTTTGATGGTCATTCCGCAGGGGCTGCCTTTGTGCAAGGTGTAAAGCGCATCGTACTCCGGCATCGCAATCAAATCGGCTTCGTGCAGAGCGATCTCTATCTTTGCCGCCAGCAGTTGACCAGTCAGAAAGAAGGCCTTCCATGACTTTCTTGCCCCTTCTCCTAGGTTCAAGGAGATACTTTTTTTTGTGCGCATGCATATATTTTACGCAAATCGGGAACGTTTTGCTCACGCATCGTGTATCATTCATTTATATGCAGCAGCATATAAACAGCATTCTCAGGAAAAATCGAAAATGAACTTCAAATCACTTGCCACACTCACTTTGTCCAGCATTGTCGCCGCCGGCGCGTTCGCTCAGTCCCAGACTTTCGCCATCGGCCCGGTTGGTGGATCTGGAGCCACTCAGACCTTCAACGTCGAGAGCGATGCTCAGTTTGAGAACTTCACCGGACACACGAACAAGGTCTCCGGCGCGATCCAGTTCGATCCCGCCAAAGGCACCGGAAGCGGAACCATGACCATCGACCTCAGCTCCATCGACACGGGCATTGCGCTTCGAAACGAGCACATGCGAAGTTCCGGTTGGCTGGACACGGAGAAATTTCCGAAGGCGGTTTTTGTAACCT
>JAIOPU010000112.1 GCA_021413725.1 Armatimonadota bacterium
CGGGCCCGCCAGTGACGATCAAACTGTTGTAGCTGGAAGCGGTGTTGTTCCCGCCGACCAAAACCTGCGAGACGTTGCTGAGGACGCCGCCGTTGATCACGTTCACCTGATTGCTGATGCCGATAAATGATGTCGGCACCCCGACCGCTCCATAACCGACTGCCAGGACACCGACGTTGCTGACAATCGCGCCGCTGACATTGAAGACGTTGCTGGCAGTGCGGGCGGTGTAAGCCGCGGAACCGTTCACGTTCCCGCCGATGGAAGCGCCCTGGTTGTTCACGTCCCAGCTCGTGTTGTTTAGCAAAGTCAGGGTGTTGTTGGATGAACCCCAGCCCAGCGCAATCGGGGCGCCGCCGGCGACGCCTGTCCCGCTGCGCAGGACGCTGTTGGAGATAATCACGAGATTGTTGTTGCCGCCCGCACTCTGGACGCCGCCACCAATCAAGACGCTGTTGAGGTTGTTGGCGATGGCGCTCATGTACAACCCGCCATTGGTGATGATCAAGGTGTTGTTGTTCGCCCCGGCGAAATTGCCGACGGCAATCGAGACGACATTGGTCAGCGTCCCGCCGCCGATGAAGGTGTTGTTGCTGGAATTGACGTTGTTGCCGATGCCCAGCACGTTGGTATTGGCATCCCAAACGCCGTCGCCCATGACGATCGTGTTGCCCGAGCCGCTGTAGAAAATCTGGCCCTTGCCGAATAATTTCCCGCCATTGGTCACCAACAGGCTGTTTTGATTGCCACTGATGGTCAGGCCGCTGAGGTTGCTGAGGACGGCGCCGGAATCGATGGCCAGCACATTGCCCGCGGTGACGCCGCCGATGGTCAGGATGCGGTTATTGAAATCCCACACGCCGCCGTTGCCGGGACCGCTCGCGCTGGTCACGCGGGCGCTAACGCCGCCGCTGCCGATGGTCAACGCATTGGCGGTGACGAGGCGTCCGCCGCTGTTCAAATAGATCTGGCCGCTGGTGCCGGACCACGTGAAGGCTGTGATCCCTGTCACCACCCCGCCATTGTCGATCTGCAACCGGCCACCGTCGCCGAGGGCGAAGGTCGAATTCGTCAGGACGGTTCGGGCGCTGAAGCCGTTGGTCACGATCAACCACATCTCGCCCAATGAATTGGAGATGGCCAGGGTGCTGATCGCGGGCGAGAGCTGGAAATTCAGAATGTTGGTGGCGGAACCGCTGAACTGGTTGGTCAGGAACGCACTATCACCGCTGGCGCTGCCGGGGTAGACGTTGACCGTGCTTTTCCAGAGGATGCCATTCGTCCAGTAGCCGGTCGAATCGGCGGTGGAATTGGTCCAGGTATAATTGACGGCGGGAGCAGAAAATGGTGCAAACAACAACGCACCCATCGCCACCAGTGCAACGATCATCCGCGACATTATCGGCAAGCGGTAATTCAAATGCCTCAACCCTCTGGGACACAACATCCAATGGTCCCTTCCCTAAGCAACCACTATAACCCCAAAACGGGCTGATTCACAAGCCAAATAGATCAGCGGAAAGACTCCATAATCCGGGTCGCCGGCAACCCCCGCTGCAGCAATCCAGCCATCTCGCGCATGGTCGGATCGATATGGTTGAAGAAGCGCTTGTAACCGGCACAAAGGTAATTCAGACCCGGTTCCCCGTCGATCGTCCGGATGAACCGGTGCTTCGGACATTCCCCATTGCAAGCGAACCGCACGCTGCATTCCCGGCAGTATTTTGGCAAGGTGGTGAGCTTGTCGGTGCCAAATTTGCGCTGTTCCGGCGAGTTAACCATATCCCCCAGCGTCCGATTCATCAGATTCCCGAGTTTGTATCGCGGATAAACATAATGATCGCAGGAATAGACGTCCCCGCCGTGCTCCATGACAAGGGCATTCCCGCAGGTCTCGGCAAAGACGCAAAGACTCGATTCCATTCCCATCCAGGCTCCCAATGCGACATCGAACAACTGCACGAACACGGTCCCCACATCCCGCCGCACCCATTCGTCATAGATCTTCACTAGAAACTCGCCGTACTGACGCGATTCAACGCTCCACGACGTCACCGGTTCACTGGGCGACCACTGCCCCGGCAGCGGCGGCTCGCTGAAATCCAGTCCGAGCCCCTTGGCGTCACCATCCGGTTTGCGTTCCACCAAGGGAATAAACTGCAAGAAACCCGAGCCGATCTCCTTCAAAAACCGGTACACCTCGAGCGGTTTCAGTGAGTTCGCTCGGTTTATGACTGTCAGCGTATTGAATTCCACCTTGTGCTTCTTCAAGAACGACAAGCCGGTCATGACGCGGTCGAACGTCGGTTGCTGTCCCTTATCAACACGGTACCGGTCGTGCAATTCGCGTGGACCGTCGATGCTGAGGCCAATGAGAAAACCGTGTTCGGCGAAAAAGGAGCACCATTCATCATCGAGCAGGACCCCGTTGGTCTGGAGCGCATTGGTGATGCGCTTTCCATTGGCGTATTTTTTCTGAAGCGCCACCACCTTGCGGAAAAAATCCACCCCCAGCAAGGTCGGCTCCCCGCCCTGCCAGGCAAAACCAATCTCCGGCACCGCCTGCGAAGCGATGTATTGGCGGACATACTCTTCCAGGACTTCGTCGGACATGCGGAAATTTTCGGAGGCGGGATAGAGCTGTTCCTTCTCGAGATAGTAACAGTACCGGCAATCCAGATTGCAGATCGGCCCGATCGGCTTGGTCATGATGTGGTAGGCAGGGACACGATCCATATTTATAAAGTTAGATGACGTTGCGGCATTTGTCTGTCAATTA
>JAIOPU010000113.1 GCA_021413725.1 Armatimonadota bacterium
GTATGGTCGAAAATTTGGGACTCCTTTTTCTCTATTGCTCCGGTTTGTTTTTGGTAAGTGTTGCCATTTCCAGTCTGGCGATGCAATGGATTGTGGCTCGTAGAGAGCGGAGTGGTGCACAAGTTCGTCCTACCGGACCCCTCAAAATTCGCGGCGGCTCGGGAATGTATCGCGCTCACTTCGTTTCCGGCACAAGTAAGAACTGGGTGATTTCCGCTCCGCTTCAACGAGATTCCTACGTACCCCTCCAGCCAGGCGAAGAGCTGAAAATCGAAGCACCAATGGGGAATGGTGCGGTCCTCTTTCGTTCAACCGTGATCTCACGGGATGCCGATTCTCGTGAAATTACGATTTCTCGGCCCGCAAAATTCTTCGTCAAAGACCGTCGATCCGAAAGTCGTTTTCAGGACTCTATGAATGTTGAGACATGCGTCATCAATGGAGAGATTGGCAAGGTTGTGAATATATCTTCAGCCGGTGCCTTAATTCTTTCTACCTGCAAACCTCAAAACGGCGACTTAATCCGTCTTGAACTCGGGGGCAGCGAAGTCCTTGGAGTGGCGCTTGATTCAGTGTACGAGTCGATGGGCGAGAGGGTTGGTGGCTTGACCAGAATCAAGTTCCAAGAACCGTATTTGGTTTAAGGCTGAAGATGCGAGATGATCTCGTCGGCAACTTGCTCGACCGTCTTGCCGTAGGTTTCAATCACAATCGCGCTCGGGTCACGAGTGAGGGGCGAGTCGGCGCGAGTGTAGTCTCGATGATCTCGGTCAGAGATCTGCTTTGCAAGCTCTTGGGCATCTAGCTCAATTCCGCGCTCTTGCAGTTCTTTCAACCTGCGCTGAGATCTCTCTTCGAGGCTCGCGGTGAGAAAGATCTTGAGAGTCGCGTCGGGTGCCACGACCGTTGTGGTGTCACGGCCTTCCAAAGTGTAGCCTCCGGCGGCAACGATTGCCTTTTGACGATTGGCGAGAACCGCTCTCACCGCCGAATGTGCGCTGAGCGCACTGGCTAGGTCGCCCATTTCGGGGGTTCGTATTGCGTCGGTCACGTCCTCTCCATTCAGTAATACCTGTGCCCCCTCGCCGAATTCAATTTTGGCATCCTGTGCCAGTAAAGCGGCTTCATCGCCCTGACTTGGACCCAATCCTGCGCGAGTTGCCTTCAGGGCGATGGCCCGATACATGGCTCCCGTATCGAGGTAACGGAGCCCGAGGCGGGCTGCGAGAATCTTGGCAACGGTGCTTTTTCCGGCACCCGCGGGGCCGTCGATGGCAATGACGATTGTGGAATTCATGGGGTCATTATGGCCCCGATCGTGTCGAGGTCTGTGAGAAAATTTGGATAACTTGTGGCAATGCTGTCCGAGCCATCAATGATGGTGTCACCGCGGTTCGCGATCAGCCCGGCGATGGCAAAGCTCATCGCGATCCGGTGGTCGCCGGATGCGTCAATGTGCGTTCCTGCGAGAGGGGTGGGACCTTCGATGATCATGCCGTCGTCTGTGGGCTCAATCTTCGCCCCCATCGCCCGGAGCCCCTCAACCATGCATGCGATTCGATCGCTTTCCTTGATTCGCATCTCCTTGGCGTTGCGGATGATGGTTTGGCCGTTGCACTGCGTGGCGAGGACGGCGAGGACGGGGATTTCGTCGATAAGGCGCGGAACAAGCGAACCCTCAATCGTGAAGCTTTTGAGGGTGTTTGCACCGCGCAGAGTCATCGCAACTGTCGGTTCGCCCATTTGCTCGGAGTGGTTGCTCCAAGTCACAGCCACGCCTGCCGCGTCAAGCACGTCAAAGAGTCCAGATCGAGAGGGGTTTGAGCCCACCTCATGCAGAGTGATTTCAGCGTCTACAGATGTTACGGCAAGAACGGCGAGGAAGGCTGCACTCGAAACATCGGCGGGGATGGACATCTCAAATCCGTCCCAAGTCGCGGCGGAGACGGTGATTCTGGTTCCGCTGGTCCGGACGGGGACTCCCAAGGACCGAAGCATTCGCTCCGTGTGATCGCGGCTGAGTTCCGGTTCTTCGACCGTCGTGTCGCCTTCGGCAAGGAGTCCTGCGAGGAGGATCGCACTCTTGACTTGCGCGCTCGCGACGGGTGTCTTGTAGTCAATCCCTGTGAGGTTGCCGCCCGTGATCTTGAGGGGGGCGCTGACTCCCTCAACCATTGCGCCCATGAGACGCAGTGGCTCAGCGATCCTTCCCATAGGGCGGCGAGACAGCGAAGCGTCGCCGGTCAGAGTTGCGGTGATCGGGCGGCCAGCGATCATGCCGCTGAGTAGGCGCATCGTGGTGCCACTGTTACCGCAGTCTAGGTCTGCTGAAGGAGAGTTCCAGGCTTGCGCGGGAATGAGCCTGATCGCGCTTTCGCCAATCGGCTCGGAGCGTAGCCCCATTTGGGTCAGGCAACGGAGGGTGGACTCGCAATCCTCGCCAGTCAGGCGATGGTGGATGATGCTTGGAGATGTTGCAGACGCTCCGAACATCAGCGCGCGGTGGGTAAGACTCTTGTCGCTTGGGGGGCGGATTTCTCCTCTCAGTGGACGCGTATTGGGGTGGATGGTGAGGCGCAACTTTTAGACTCCGCTCGCCAGGGCAGTAAAGCTCTCGGAGGGCGAAGCGAGAAACTTGATCGCCTCGTTCTGACGAACCAGAAAGCCGACATTCCATTCTGTGGCAATGAGGACGACAGGGTTTCCAGATGTGTCAGCAAGGCGGAGGGCATTTTCGCCCCAATACACCTTATTGATGTCCTCTGTGCTTCCTTGCAGCCAACGAATGACCTCGTAGGAGAGCACTTGAACTGCGGTCTTGACCCCATATTCGGAGAGGAGGCGGTATTGAACGACCTCGAATTGCAGCTTTCCGATGGCACCGAGCACGGGTTCGTTGCGGTTGCCTCGGGCGTCCCAGAAAAGCTGGATAAGCCCCTCTTGCGCAAGCTGGACGATCCCTTTTTCGAAGTGTTTGACGCGGGAGACATCCGTGATCGAGAGTCGTGCGAAGACCTCCGGCACGAATTCTGGGACTTCGTCAAACTTCAAGGCTCGGGTGTTGGAGAGCGTGTCGCCGAGGTTGAACGCACCAGGATTGGTGAGTCCGATGATGTCGCCCGGATAAGCGGTCTCCACAGTTTCGCGGTCTTGCCCAAAGAGTCGCTGGGGTCGCGAGAGCTTGAGAGACTTGCCGCTCCGACGGTTTTTGACCTCCATGTCTCGCTCGAATTTGCCGGTGACGATGCGCATGAATGAGATGCGGTCGCGGTGGTTCGGATCCATGTTTGCTTGAATTTTGAATACGAATCCGCTGAATTCTTCGGCGTCTATGATTTTCTCGACGCTTGCGATTCGCTTGGAT